>DATDSK010000187.1:0-4313 GCA_035291325.1 Bdellovibrionota bacterium
ATTGATTGCGCCGTAACGTTCGCTAAACAGGTCAAGACTGACGTCCACGTCACAATCACAAACGCATTTCAGGAGGATAGAATAGAGCAAGCAAAGAGCTCCGTCCGACCGGTTGCCCATTCCGAAGAACAGTTTTTCGGCTTTCAAAAAATACTCGAGCGATTCAGGATAGCTTCCCCAACGTAAATATCGGTAAGCAACCGCTCGAAGCCCCAGGGCTTGCAGATTCAGGAAACCGCGCTCCTGCGCAAGGGCCAGAACCCTGTCCTCCGTTTCGGCTGCTTCCTCAAAGGCTCCCAACCAGTTTGAGCACTGCGCGGAATTGAACTCGGCCAAAAGTTCACGCGCTTTCAAATTCAATTCTGAAAATTTTTGGTGCGCAACTCGGAAGCACTGACGAGATGCTTCGAAATGATTAGCCGAATATTGGATGTTCCCGGCCAAGAACCGGCTTTCAGCTTGGATAAAAGGGTCCTTTGAATTCTCGATCCGAATCAGCAGTTCGAGAGCTGAGGAATGTGCTCCGGACCGAATCATCGCGCGTGCCTCGATCAGCTTACGATAGTTGGGTGGAAGCAGTTCTACGCGCAAGGGGTCTGCCTGATTCACCAGGTGAAGCGCTACAAGATCGAGATAAAGATCAATGGGCGACCCTTGATGCGCGAACTCTAAAACAACTGGTTTTCGAACGCCCTTCATTCATCCCTCTGGGTGTTTACAGAATTGGCAGGTGAATACCGAGTTGGCAGAAGGACCGGATTACGAGGTGCAGGTTATCGGTTTTGTTTACATTGCCAATCTGCAATGATTAATTGCATACCGCAGGCCATCTGAGAGCTGTAGACACCCGTTTCGGGACAGGAAGAATGCTCGATTTGTTAACCTAACATGACGGTGCACGAGGCGGGGACTTGGTGTTACCCAGGGTGACCTGTCCAAGATGGAAAATGGGAAGCGCCCAATTGGAAGGAAGATGGCGGTGCGACTCGGGGGAATTCTGAAAACCGAGTACCGGGTGTTTTTGTAAGGCGCTGAATCTGACTGGTTCGCCGCCAATAATTCAACGCAATTTTGAGCGTTCCACCAGCCGGAAACCATTATTAGTTTGGCGGCCATCACGTCACCGTAAGTTGAGAACGTGGTGCAACTCAGTGCGGCACGACGCTATTAACGAAGTTCGGATTGGATGTCGATAAAGACATGATGAACCTACGATCGGGCCGAGCATTATTTGTCGTGCCAGCTCAATTCATAGCCCTTTTTATTCTGGGGGAGTCTGCTGCTGCGGGCACTTGCCGTACCCTGCTTCACGAGCTTCTAAATAATGGTGGCAATCTCAATAACACCAGAACCCTTTTTTTGGTTTCGGAAGCGCATCCGAGTGTTAAGCCCGCCGATGTTGAGAAATTGATTTCTATGCTGACCTCGATAGGTGATCGATTAATCTCCGAATCGAATCGAATGACCCTCCCGCACAAACTAGAGCTAAAAATACTTGGGACACAAGGAAAGGCTGTTTACAACCACGGCGACAAAACTTTTCTCGCAGTTCCCTTGAAGAAGGGGTTTGAATTTTACTCGTCTACAAAAAAGCCTTGGAGTAAGTCGACTTTCTCAAAGGACGTTCGAAATGAGATTGTAGCTTCGGATGGCACGCTGGGTCAAAAGCTTCACGCGCTCAAGACATGGATCAAGGAGACGGATGTCGCGCATCGTGCGCTCAGAATTTACTCAAAGCACCCGGTTCACTCTCAAGCGACTGCAGTTCATGAGTTTGGCCATGCTATCTTTGATGCTAACTTGTACAACCGATCCCAAGAGTATCGAGAGCTAACGGACAGTTTCAAAGCATACTCAGTTAATAAGGCGGGCAAAAAAAAGCAAATCGAGGATTTGGAGGCCTTGCTTAGCGAGGCGACAGCCGTTGCCGATCAAGCTGCAATAGAAATTCGCCTCGCCAAATTACAGGATGAACTCTTCGATTTTGAAGAGCGATTCTGGGATACCTATTTGAAGAATCCATTCATAATTCATGAAGCTGAGGTGTCCGGGTACAATGAGCTTTTTGCAGATGTTACCGCCGTGCTTTTTCGAAAGGATCCCAGGGCGATGTACGACTCTCTGGCTCAGAGCAAAATTAAACAACTTTCAAAGCCATTTAACACGGCCGATGTTGATGCAAGAGACTTCACCAACAAAAAAAACAGATTAGATAATTGGAACGAGACAGAGGATCCGTATGGAATGTTCTCTCCAGTGAGGTATTTCCTGTACGAGAAATATCTGAAGCGGCCTGAGTATTTGAATAGCAGGGCATCCGAGTTATATGGAACCATCTTTCAGGCCATTTTTGAGGAAATGACTTACCGCCTTCGCAATCCACAAGTGAAATTGAGCGCAAAAGCTTGGAATGAACGACTGATCAAAAAGATCGAGCACATTCAAAATCCTACAGACTAATTCGTCCGGATTTATCGCTTTTTGGCGATTCTCGTTTCAGCTTCGAGCAATTCCAATCACTTAGCGCCGAGTACGTTTTGGCACGTCTGCTGCTCACTGCGCCTCCATCGAATCCAGGTTCCAGGCAAGAAGTCTGGAGAGCGATCGATGAATGGAGAGAAAGCATGAGAGCGCGAAGTTCTAATTTGAAGCGCCGGCGAGACCATCAAAACGGCTGCGAACGCCGGCCCGACAGCCCGGGCGGACTTTCTGCTCTACGTTACGACTCACCGCCGTATCAGTGAAGCGATCAAAAAAACCATGCTCGAAAACGAGCAGATCGATGGTGCGATTATCGGAGAACCGGAGAACCCCACGTTTCAGACAAAAAGGGCCCTCCTTACGGAGAGCCCCGTTTATTTTAATGGTGCGGAGGGGGACTCGCCCTTCATGCTGTTCGCCTCCGGCTCACAGCACTCCGGGCCGGACAATTTCCTAAATCAGCGCGCTCATCGCGGCCGGAAATTCTCGTTCAAGTCCCCCAACTCAAACCTCGCAAAAACAAAAAGGCCACCCTTTCGGGCAGCCTTTTTGTTTTTGAAAAAAAATGGTGCGAGGAGGGGGACTTGAACCCCCACACCTTTCGGTATACGCCCCTCAAACGTACGTGTCTACCAATTCCACCATCCTCGCACAGAGTGAGCGCTGGCAAATTCAACAGTTTGAGCCACTGCTGAATCGGTCAGAGAGGGGCTTAAAACGAATGATAACTTTGTAATTGCAGCCAGTACCGGAGTCAAGCCGATTCTAGGGGCGGACGGGATCTTCAGTACTCGAGGCGAAACCCGACGTAGAGGGATCGGCCGCTGATATTGGCCGCTGCGCCTGTTCCGCTTCCCGTGCCCGAAACATTGCGAAGCTCTGCCACGAGATAGCTGCGCAAAACGCCGTGGTTGACGTAAATTTCGGCAGCCCCGCTTGGCTCAAAGACATTAAGCAGGAGATAGCCTCCGAGATTCAAGCCTTTCAGCAGCGCGGTTCCCTTGGGGCCGGTCAAAAAATCGTAATGAAACGATTCAACGGAATAGCCGACGACGGGAATGATCGGCTGCTGCCTGAAGAACCGAGCCTGATACTCGATCAGCCCTCCCACAGACCAGAGCGTGATATGGGACCGGGTCAATTCTCCGCGGCCGCCCATGGGGTAGACGGCGACGGACGGCCCTAAACTGAGTACACCGAGAGATTGGAAGAAAGGCGGCTGGTACCCGAGATGGAGATTAACCGCCCAGGCGGTGGCCCCGCCTTGCGTGCTGACGATATCCTCTCCGCCCAAAGCTGCTCTTGCCGCGGTTGCCTCGAACGCCCAAGCCGGGTGCATATCGTGAAAAAGCGGAACGCGTGGATTGCGGGGCGGCTCGGTCGCGACTGTTTGAGACGAAACGGTTTCTTGGGGAGAATACTCAGCCGCGTTTGAATCGATGTACGTATCTCCTGGAGCAATGGCAGGAGCTTCGGAACCGGGCGCTGGAATATCGGGGATAACGACAGGTGCGGCTGGTTCTTCGGCGGCCGCTGAACCAGGCAAAAACCATAACGACGCCTGGCCAACCATTGCCGCGATCAAAATGACGAAAAGTTCAAATCGTCGCAGCTGAGGCATCTGGGACATCTTGGGCTTCTGGCGCATCCGAAAAGTTTCCTTCAGGATTGATTTTCGCAGTCTTTGTAAGCATGGGCAAGTGCTGCTTTATTGACACGTCAGAAAAGGAAACAGTATGATCCCTTCGTGGCAAAACATCTGGACTTCAGCGCGGCATTGCGGAGCTTCATGGGATATCTCGAAGGGACGCAAAAAGCCGATCACACCATCA
>DATDSK010000188.1:0-24696 GCA_035291325.1 Bdellovibrionota bacterium
GGCCGTTCCGAGGAGCTTTTGGCGCGCGCCTTGGCAAAAAAACGCCCCAACGTGTTCCTGTCTTCGAAAGGCGGGCTTGTCTGGCACGGCAATCAGGTGAAACATCGCGCAACTCGCGAAGATCTTTCAGTTCAGCTTCAGACAAGCCTGAAACGTCTGCGCACGGATTATCTGGATCTTTATCAGCTTCATTGGCCTGATCCCGCGGTACCCGTTGAAGAGAGCCTGGACGCGCTTGCTGATTTTCAGAAGAGGGGCCTGATTCGCCATTGGGGCGTCGAGAATTTTGATTCATCCCGCGTTGCGCGGTTTTTACCTGAGGGAGCATTCGTTCCGCATCAGTTTCATTTCAATCCGATTCATCAGAACAGGGAAGTGCTCGCCGCGGGAAAAACGGGTCAGCGTTGCTGCGGGTGCGCCTACTCACCACTCGAACAGGGATTACTGAGTGACTCGCCGGGCGGCTTTGGTGTAAGAAAATTCGGGTCCAGGGACCTCCGGCATCGAAACCGATATTTCAGTTCGCAGGAGGTCGGTCAGTGGCTTCTCGAACTGGATGGGCTTGCGCGCGAGACGGCGATGTCCCGCGTGACCTTGACGCTGCTCTGGATACTGGCCTCCGGACTCGAGGCGGTCATCCCCGGCCCGAGGACACTCGTGCAGCTCGAGAAAACCCTCGAGCATCGCGACTGGATCTCGCGCCTCGGACCGGAGTGGCCTGTCAAACTCAAACAGTTTGTCGGGCCAGAGCTCTGGGAACATCTCGAGAAGGGTCCGGGAATAGTTCAACGGGAGAGTGCAGATGAAAAACTTGGTGACGATCGATTGTGAGTACATCATGCCGCGGTTCGCGGCCGCCTATCTGGTCCATGACGGATCGGAAGCCTACTTCGTCGAAACAAATACAACACATGCCGTACCTCGCATGCTCGAGGCCCTCCGGAAAGAGGGACTCACCCCGGACCAGGTGAAATACGTGATGATCACGCATGTGCATCTCGATCACGCCGGGGGCTGCCATGCTTTGATGAAGGCGTGTCCCAATGCAACCCTGCTTGCTCATCCCCGGGCCGCGAAGCATGTCATTGATCCCTCGCGTCTCATCGAGAGCGCCAAGAAAGTTTACGGCGAGGAGGCTTATCGAAAACTCTACGGCGAGATATCACCTGTCGACGCAACACGGGTGCGATCGGTCGCTGATCAGGAGGAAATCGGGGGAGTTCGGTTCCTACACACTCGGGGTCATGCGAATCATCACGTCTGTATTTTTGATGAGGAATTGAACGGGCTTTTCACCGGTGATTCGTTCGGTCTCGCGTACCCCGCCTTGCAGCGGAACGGGCTTTTCATTTTTCCATCAACGAGCCCGACTGATTTCGATCCCGAAGAAGCGAAGAAAAGCGTGAGGTTGATTTGTGAAACGGGAGCCCGGCGTCTTTTTCTTACGCATTTCGGGGAGTTAACCGAGGTCGAGGAGGCGGCGAAACAGCTGCTTGAACAACTCGATTTCAGTGAAAAAGTTTTTGAAAACGCCGTTCAAAGCGGCTTTACCGAGCCCCGTCTGACCCAGGTCTGCCAGGAGTTGCTCATGAAGAACTTCAAGACCGCATTGAATACACGCGGCCTGTCTTTGAGTGATGATGAGTGGCACTGGTTAAGGCTCGACCTCGAATTGAACGCTGCAGGAATTGCCTACTCGGCGATGAAGAGGCGCGCACAAGCTCGGGCTTAGCCTGGTTTTTGTGGTCCGGCGCACCTTTTATGGGGATAATGAAAGGGCGGAGGACTCATCATGCGGCATGAGATGCGATTTGCGTTCGCGTTTGCGGTCTTATTCGGAATCGGTGCGCTCGCGCCGGGGTCTTTCGGCGGATGTACCGGAACCCGCAAAATCGCCTCCGAAATCGCTTCGCCCCTGCCCGCCGCCGTTACCAAACCAAGACATGTGGTTTTTCTGATTCATGGGATCGGAGGGAACAAGACGCACTTCGGGTCCATGCAACAGGCGCTCAAGAACGTACTCCCGAAGTTGGAGGACCGCTATTCCTATGACGTGGTGAATTTTGAGTACGACACGGCCAACGATAACAAGGATACCTATCTTTTTGCGAGAGAGCTCGGCGAGACGATTCATGCCTATTTCGAGGCAAGCGGGGCGGCTCCTCAGGCCGGAGAAAAAATCTCTCTCGTCATGCATTCACAGGGCGGCCTGATCGGAATGATCTGGATGACGCGCGCGTTTTCGGGCGAAGCGGAGTATCACCCCGAATATGCCGCCTTCGTGGATGGATATATCACCTTGGGAACGCCGTTTTGGGGCGCCAAGATCGCTGTTTTCGCCGGCATGTTGAAAAAGGCCCCTTCCGAACTTATTGCGTTTTTGCCGACCGGAAGGGTGCAGCTCCGGGAGATGTCCTTTGGAAGTGAAACGATCTTCAGATTCCGGCAGAGAGTCATGCAGGAGGAATTTCTCCCGATTCTGGCGAAAATGCGTCAGCAGGTTCGTCCGCTGCACCTGGCCGGAGTCGCCCGCGATCTCAAGTTGCTGAGTCCCTTCGTGACGGGAAAGACCGAGTACGAGGACGATACCGCGGTGCCGTTGCCTTCTGCGCGTTTCGATTTCATTTACGCGAAATCAGACAAGACATCCTACTCGTCCGGGGAGCGCTTGAAGTCGGAGAGTTTCGGAGAGACTCGTCTTTCGAAATTTATCGTGGTCGATGCCCTTCATCTTTCACCGTTTCCGAACAGGAAAGCCCTGCCAGGTTTGGCCCAGATTCCGAAGGCATGCGTGGATGATCCCCAATGCAAGCATCCGACATTTCAGTACGTGGTGAATCAGCTTCTGGGCCGTTCGATGACGATCGACGAAAGTCTGCTCGCCAAAATGACTTCCTTTTTGATTGACCTGAATGTCCGGCTTCCCGCCGGCCACGGTCTGAAGGCGAACGACTTCAAGGTCAAATTCATTACGAAGAAGGCGGATGACGTCAAAATCGGGAAGATGGTCGAACTTTATTCAAAGGGGCGATCAAAGGCGGCGCGGAATCCGGAATATGTCAGGTTTTATTATACCGGGACCATCGCGAATTCCTTTCTCCCATTGGAGGAGCGGCCCGGAGAGGCAGAAGAGGTCCCGTTCAGGGATAAGGTCGTCGAGGTTGAGATTTCGGCTCCCGGTTACAAAACTCGTGTCATCGAAGCCAAGGTTCGGGCGACCTACAGCACCTTCGTCGATCTCAACCTGGAACGAAACTGACCGATGGATATCGTCGAGTTGGTTCAGAACGCCAGATTCAAAACGTTCAGGCGACTCTGGCTGACTTTGTTGCGTCTGTATTTCAGGGTCGAAGTCGAGGGATTGGAACATATTCCCAAGAAGGGAAGGGCTCTGATTATCGCCAATCACTCTGGGTTCGCAGGTGTCGATGCGCTTTTGCTGACGTTTGTCATTAAAAGGGAGACCCGGCGACGGGCCCGAATCCTGGCGCATCGGGCGTTCTTCGACTATTCAGAACGGATCAAAGCGGTTTCGGAAAGCATCGGGCTCCGTAGGGCTTCGATCGGCGGCGCCGTGGAGCTTCTGAAAAGCGGACGCCTGGTTATCGTATTTCCGGAAGGAGAGGCCGGAAACTTCAAGCCTTCGTTCGATCGATATCACTTGCAGAAATTCCGGACGGGCTTTCTCCGGATGGCTGTCGAATCGGAGGCTCCGATCATTCCCTGTGTCGTGCTCGGGGCCGAGGAAACTCACCTGAATCTGGGCAACATCGACCTTTCGGCGCTCGCAAGGGGGTTCCGGATCCCGCTTCCGCTGAATCTGATTCCGCTCCCGGCGAAGTGGAAGATCGTGTTTTTCCCCCCGGTTCAGCTTCAGGAATTCGGCTCTGAGCCGTTGAGTGATCCCGACGGACTGCGAAGGATTGCCGGTAAGCTGAGGCAGAAGCTTCAAAAGGAACTTCGAAAGCGGTTGAATGCGCGCTCTTACGTCTATTCAAAGATCGCAAGTTCCGCAGAAAAGGCCGTTAAAAAAGTACTTAAGCGCTCATCCTGAGATATTCGTCATGACTGAAGTCATCGACTTGAATGACTTCGGAGGCAAGCCTTCTCGCTTCGTCCAGCTTCTCAAATTCATTTTGCGAAATCATCTTCTTCCGCACGGCCTCACGTAAGTGCGCTTCGTCGGCGCCCACTTTCAGGCCTCCCTTTTTGAGAATGGGCGCGGCCGCGTTTTCGAGCTCGAGCGCGTATTCGAGACGTCTGAACGGATCGTTTTCTTCAAACGGCTCGAAAATACCTCTGAAATGACGTAAGCGAAGCAAGGTGGCTTCCTGCATGATGGCGGCTATTTTCAGGTCGTCGCGATCCCGGGGCGCCGCTGAAATCGGGTTGATACGGGCGAACCAGCGGATCGGGCCCCGCAGCAAAGGCCCGAGTATCGGGATGGGGAAGTTCGCGAGAATCGCCTCGAGAGCTACCTGAAATTGATTCAGGCTGTAGCGTGCTGCCCAATGAAGAAATGGGAGATCATCCGGGCGTGCTCCCTCTGACTGGAAGCGGCTCAGAGTCACCGAACAGATGTAAGACCACGAAAGCATATCGGCGAGCCGGCCCGTCAACCTTTCCTCGAATTTGAGGCGTCCTCCAAGACCGATCAGCGCGAAATCGGTTAATGCACCCAGGGTGGCCGAAGCCCAGGTGAGCTGCCGGTAGTACTTTGCCGCCGGACCGCGAACGGGGCTGCGAAGCAAGGCGCCGCGAGTCAGCCAAAAGAGGAATGCGCGAAACAAATTTCTGACGAAATGGCTGGTGTGGGCCGCGATCGTCGGGTCAAACGCGGCGAGGTTTCCGGCTTTGATCGCGGTCAGCTCGCGCCAGGCGAACGGATGAGCACGAATCGCCCCCTGCCCGAAAATGATCAGGCTTCGGGTCAGGATGTTCGCGCCCTCGACGGTGATCGCGATCGGCGCGGCGTAATAGAGATGCGCGATCAGATTGCGAGGCCCCAGCGTGATTCCCGCACCCCCGAAGATGTCCATCGCGTCGTTGATGGACTTTCGGCAAAGCTCGGTTGCGTGGTATTTCGCGATCGCGGTCACCACCGAGGGCTTCAGGTCGGCGTCCAGGGCGCTGCAGGTGAACCGCCGGAAGGAATCGACCAGATAACTGAACCCCGCAATTCGGGCCAGAGGTTCGGCAATTCCCTGAAAGCGGCCGACGGGAACTCCGAATTGCCGCCGAACGCCAGCGTATGCGCCGGTCGCGCGCGCGACGAACTTCATGAGCCCGCTACTCTGAGCGGGGAGGGAGATGCCGCGGCCATCGGCCAGCGACTCCATCAGCATTCGCCAACCTTGCCCCGCGCGCGCGGTGCCACCGATGATATTTTCAACGGGAATGACGACGTTCGTTCCGCGGGAGGGGGAATTTGAGAACGGAACGCCGAGCGGATCATGGCGCCTGGTCACATCGACGCCGGGAAGACGTGTGGGGACGAGGGCGAACGTGATCCCGATTTCACGACCTTTTCCGAGAAGGTTTTCGGGATCGCTCAGGCGGAAAGCGAGACCGATCACGGTCGAGATTCCTGCAAGCGTGGTCCAGCGTTTCTTCCAGTTCAAGCGGATCGCGAGTGCTCCGTCCACTTGTCGAAATACCACGCCTGTCGACCGGATGGAGGCGGCGTCCGAACCGGCATCGGGCTCCGTCAATGCGAAGCAAGGAATCTCTTCGCCACGGGCAAGGCGCGGAAGATAGTAAGTCTTCTGGGCTTCCGTGCCGTAGCTGATGAGAAGTTTCGCTGGTCCGAGGGAATTCGGGACCATGATGGTGACCGAAAGGGCCGTTGACCGGCTCGCGAGTCGTGCGATGATTTCACTATGCGCGATCGCCGAAAAGCCGAGACCGCCGTAATGCCTCGGAATAATAATTCCGAAAAATCGTTCATGTCGAATCACATTCCAAACCTCGGCAGGAAGTTCACGGTCCTGCCACAGATCCCAGTCGTGAACCATGCTGCAAAGCCGGTTGACCGGGCCGTCCAGAAACGCTTGTTCTTCGACACTCAGAGTGGGCAGTGTGAGCTTCGCGATCTGCTTCAGGTCGGGATTGCCGGAGAGCAGCTCTCGCTCGACCCAAACGCCGCCCGCCTCAAGAGCCTGCCGCTCGGTTTCTGAAATTTTCGGTACGAAACCCGGCTTACGCAGGATCGAAAGAAGGAGGCGTGAAAACGTTATCTTTCGAAGGGCTGGAACACTGAGAAGAACCGCGACTGCAACGTAGATGGTCAAAGCCCAAATCGCGTGGACTCCCGCACCGGTGAGTACGGCAAAGCCCAGAGCGGCCCACATCCACATGGGCGCTCCGGAAAATCCGAAGGCGAGGAACGCGACACAGCAAAAAACCCAAAATAGTGTTTCCATTGCTGCTTCTCATGATGCAAACCGGGAGCCCAGAGTCAGGAGCGCGGCCGACCGGTTTTTGGTACGAGGTAATAGAGCTTTCCTGGAAACTTCATCGCGCCCGCGAAGCGCTTCGCGTCAGCGCCCCGTCCCCAGAAAAGATCGACTCGACCCGGTCCTTGTATCGCGCCGCCAATGTCCTGATCGAGAACGAACCGGGCAGAAGGTTGCGTCGTGCTCGGGACCAGCGATTCAGGAGGATTGAAGACAGGTTTTTCGAAATGGAGAAACGCGAGCGCACCTTTGGGGAAATAGCGCGGATCTGTCGCGATCGTTCGGCCATCCGTGGCTTCAATCCCCAGGTATGTCACTGCTCGCTCCTGGGAGGTCCTGAAAAAGACGTAGCTTGGGTTACGCTCGAGGTACTCGCGCGCTTCTGAAGCGGGAAGGCTTCTCAAGAACGCTTCGATCGTGTGCATGTTCATCTGTTCGAGAGGTATCCGGGATTTAAGGTGATTGCTGAGTGATTCGTAGGGATGGCCGTTTTTCTCGGCATAGTTGACCCGGAGCTGTCTTCGATCCTCGAGTTCAATCGTGCCGGAACCCTGAACCTGCAGGAAGAAGGCGTCGATCGGATCGACCCAGCAGATCTCAAGCTTCCGGCCCTTCAGGCTCCTATTGGAATCAATCTCCCGGCGCGAGTAATAGGGCATGATGGTCTTACCGACGAGTCGACCGCGGAATTTGCGCTGCTGTTCCAGCCTGGGGTCGAAGGCGGCGAGGTCGATTGAGAGAAGATCGTCGGGCGTCTGATAAAGGGGCTGGCTGAAGCGGGGCGTTGCCTTGAGCGAACCCGGAATCACCGGTTCGAAATACGACGTCACGAAGACTTCTCCCCACGACTTCTGACCGTAGACCTCGTAAAAATCGAATTCCTCCTTTACGCGTTCGAAAAAAACCGCGGGAGAGGCCGATGTCCTGCCGAGCTCAACAAATCGCTTAAGGCCACTCAGGTAGTCTTCCCTTTTTAAACTTACTTCACCGAAAACAAAGGACTTCGAATCTCCTGGCCAATTTTCGAAAAATTTGATCTGCGCGGTTACCGCCGCAAGCAGGCTTTCAACCGGAAGGTCGTCGGACAGCTCCGGAGGCGAGGTTCTCCGCATCGCGTTCTCCGGGCCCCGTAAGGGGGCTCGGGCGCAGGAGGCGAAAACAACGAGGAGTGCCGACAGCAGAATCCTGAATTGCATGCTCCTATTTTGTACGATCGGAGCCGCTGATTCCAGAGTCTTATTTTTTCAGGAGCACGTCCTCGAGAATCATCGAGTAATAGTCTTCTTCGGCGAGCTGCCCCGTCGCGTATTTCAAAAGAAGTTCGGGTCCGAGCTCCTTGGCGGCGTTGGCCTCCGTCGGGAGATACCGGATCGGATTGATCCGGTTGAGAAGACGGCTCATTCCTGACGCATTTCTTTCTTCAACGGCGTCGTGGGCGAGCTGGCTGAGTTTTTTGGTTGGAACACGAGAGAGCAGGCGGAGCGTCTCGACTCGCGACATGACCTCATTCGCGACCAGGTTCTCTCGTCCGGTCATGTATCGCGCCGCTCCCAACTGGATGCTGCCGAAAAGTCTCTCCGGTTTCGTCACGTTGTTCGTATAAACGCTGAAAGCATCCATGAAGGGGGCAACCTTCGCGTTGTGCGAGATGTGCGGCACTTCGCGGCCGATCGTGCTGACCAGTTCCTTCGCAAGAATGGTGTCGGTCTCCGGCAGTCCCAGCGCCCGACGAATGGCCTCATCCTGTCTCGGGATCATCTGGCAGCAATCGACCGGCAGTCCAAAAACGATCGGGATGATCCGGTCGGTGCCGGACCCGGTGGAGAGACGAAGATTGCCCTGAATTTCCCCGAACAGAATGGATTGCAAGAGGGTTTGAATTCGTGATGCGGTGTTCTTGTAATCGAGATAATTTCCCGTGGTACGGTCGAGCGAGGGCTGTCCGAGCCTTCGGGTCAGAAGGTATTTCGCGGCGAGGAGTTTGTCGATCCAGATCCCACGAACGTCGATCTGATCGGCGTAGGGATTGTCGCTATACGGGTCTTTTCGTGAAAGAAAGGATTTCCCTTCTTGCGCGATGACCGAGTACTTGGATTTTTCCAGCCGTTCCACGATTTCGGGATCAAAGCACGAGATCGCGTCCGCCTTCAGCTGCGTGATCGGCATAATCGCCGGCATGGCCTCCGCATCTGGTCCCTGAAGAACGCAGAGGATGTCCGGGGTGGCGATGACTTCGAGAAAGAAGTCCGCCGTCAGTTGAACGGCCTCGTCGAGATCCCGCAAGCCCGGTGATTTGGCCCACTGCTCGGCGGTGAAGGGGTATAAGTCAGCCGTTCTTTCATAGGTTTCGAAAAAGAGTCTCAGGCTGTGAAAAATGCCGTCGACCTTGGCGGCATAGGCGAGTTCATCGGATGAGCTGAAATCCCTCGCGCCGTTCCTGAAATTCCTCCAACTGTACATCTCCTTGTAATCGCGGATGACGTGAGCCGCGATCTCCTTCAGCGTGGTTCCTTCATCGAACCGCTTGCATCCGGCGTTCACATCCGCGTGTTCATCGGTGCAATAACCGAAGTTCTTCAATTTGTGCTTATCTTCGATTTCTTCGAGCGATTCGGTAATGCGGTGAAAGCCTCCGTGCACATCCTGGACTTCGCGCCGATAGCCGAAGCGGAGAGCGGCGATATCATATTTGCCCATCGTTCGAAGCTCGTTCAGGTTACGGGCGGAATATTCCATGACACTGCTGTAAGGCACCTCATCCTGAAGTCCCATGGCGGCAAGTTCATCCTTGCTGTAGAAATTCTCTTTATCCTCGGAACCCTGAAAGTTGTGTCGCAGACCGAGATTATGGCCAAGCTCATGAATGAGGGTCGGGGTCCAGACATAGGAGACGAGCGCATCGAGCAACTTGCTTCGTTCGGTTTCGGTCAGCTCTTCCCAAGGCGGTAAGTTCTGGATGGACTTTCCCAGCTTGTCGGTAAGACCCTTGATGACCGCGTCGTTGAAATCCAGATCACTGGCCAGGTAAATGCAGTCTTTTGAAGCGGCTTCGGCTCTGTTTTTGAGCCCTCTTATGGACGAAACGTTCTGACGGTAATCGCGAATTGACTGCTCCGCCACGGAGGGGCTCAACGCCTTTGCGAACGAAAATTGGGGTGAAAGGGCAGAAAAACCCGCCTGCCGTTCGACGGAAGGGTGCTGCATTCGGGGGGTATCCCAGCGAAGCGTAAAATTGGCGTTGCTGGATTCCACCGCCGGCACGAGGCTCGCTTTCGCGACAGTTTTTGTTCGCCGAATCTCCTCATACGTTCTGCGAACGTATTGCTTCATGATGCCGAGATACATCGCCACGCGCCCGGAAATGATTTCGCCGGTTTTGGGGTTGGCGATGGTAGGGCCATAGCCGAGGAGGCCCACGGCCGGAGGGTCCTCGACCATGACGATCATGCTGTTCCGGATGTCGCCTGGATTCTTTCCGGCGGGTTCTTTGAGCACGAGCCGGACTGAAGAACCTGATTTTGAGAGGCCATCGTTAATGGCCGCTACGGCGTCGTAGGTCGCCGCTTTAACCGCTTTGTTCTCGGGTTTCGCGAAGGAATCGCTTAAATAGTAGACGATCTCCTTCTTCTGCGGGTTCCAGCGGTTCAGGTAGGTGATGCTCCCTTCGGGGCGCTCCCTGTTATCGACGGACATTGCTTCGTCGGTTGTCGAAAAAAACCCGAAACTCCCTTGATCATGTTCCGGATACGGGACGGGTTCATAGGTTTTCGAAACGAGCGTCTCGAGCTTCGTCAGCGAATAGTGGAGAATCGCCGAAAAATTCAGACCCGAACTGGAATGCTCGGCATCAACGCATCCCGGGTCACCGGTAAAATCCTTTTCAACTTCAATATTGATGGCGTCGGCTTCGACGCGAGCGGAAACGAGTCGCGAGGAGGTTTCTCTATAGCAGGTCCCCATGGAATACAGGCTGACGAGGGTATACGGAAGCGAAACGACTTCGTTCACTCGGGTTCTCGCGAAGTCCGCCTTGAATCTGCCGCGTTGGAACCATTCGAGTTTGGTGTTTTCTTCCTCCGAATTGGAGCATTCACCGACGGAATTTTCACGACATTTATAATCCACGTGCTCGATCGGAATGCTCAGGACGAGTTTACTGTTTGTCGGGTTGTCCGTGAATCGTGAATCGCTTTCGGTCTCGACGATTTCCAGCGCGTTCTGCGTGAACCGCAGGCGAACGAGTTTCGTGTCGCCGACGATGTACGGGGTGGATTCCGTCGTCGTCCGCGAGGAGTCAAGGACGGACGGGACGTAGATATAGTCGGCCTGCGTATCGATCAGGCTTTTATCGACGACATTTTCCTTGAGCAAGGCTTCGTAAGGGCGGCTTTTGGCGCATGCGACGACCCCCGTCAGTATCACCGAGAAGATGAGTCCTGTTGCGAGATTAAATTGTGTTCTGCTCATACGTCCTTCTTTCTGCATTTCAGTAACTCAGACTGACCGATCCGAAGACCGTCGAATCACTCACGTCATGGAACGCGATATTCGAGTCTCTTCCGTTCTCCTTGAACGCTGCTCCCGCGTTGCTGTGGCCCAAGGCGAGTTCGACATGCTCGGAGAGTGAATAGCTGAGCTCCTGGGCGAGCTCAAAATTGTTCTTGGGATGTCCCTCGTAGGACCAGCCGATCGCACGCGTGAAGCTTCCGGCCAGGGTGAGTCCTTGGGGAAATCTGTAGCCAAGGGTGCCGGTATAAGAGGTGGAATAGGAGATATTCGAACTTCCGGTGCGCGACGTGCTGTATGAATGGAAATTGCGGGTAACCGAAAACTGGTGATTAAAGACGATGCGGCTCATTCCAACGTCAGCTCCGGCGATGCGTGAGAGGTCGAACTTGAATGTCGGCTTGAAGTGCAGGGCGAACCGAAGTGAATCGTGTTCGCGCGAATATTCATTCACCGCGATCGTGGCCGCCAAGCGGGGTGAGAGCCGGAGAAACCGGTTGATCGGCAGGCTGGATCGGTTGATGCCGACGACCGCGTCCGAAACCGAAGACTTCATCTCGTTCTCGAGTTGGCGCGAGAAGACGATCTGCGCATTGAGCCTGTAATCTTCGGAAATTGCGTAAGACGGTACGAGAGCGAGGCTGCTTTCGGACGTGCGGTCCGCGCTTTCGGGTGAATGCAGCGTGCTCGAGGCGCTGAGGGTTGTGGTGATCCCGACAGGTGCGTTGGCGGTTTCCGCATGGACTGGAGAGGCGAAAAACAAAATGGAGAGACTCGCCAGCAACGCGGGCGTTTGAACACCTGGATAGAGCTTACGTTCTGTTCGCTTCAGTGCAGCCATTCGGGGCGCCTCGGTCGCGCCGGTTCGGCTATGAGCATTTTGTGTACCATGTCAGAGCACCCTGAAAGCCTTGAAACTCGCGGGGTTGTCGTGGGAGCACTCCGGCTGAATTGTAAATAGGTTAGACAGTTGGATGCTCTCAGTCATCTCACGAATATTGCACGTGATATCTGACGATGCGACGCTACCGGGCTTTGGCCTGTGATTACGACGGTACGATTGCCCCGGAAGGGGGAAGGGTTGATCCCGGCACCCTCCAGGCATTGAAAAAGGTTCAGCGATCCGGGCGAAAGCTCCTTCTTGTCACCGGGCGCCGCATTTCAGAACTGGTCAGCATTTTCCCGGCACTGGCGGTCTTCGATTGCATCGTTGCCGAGAACGGAGCCGTACTCTACAACCCGAAAGCCGGCGAGCAAACGATGCTCGCGCCGCCTCCGCCAGCAGGTTTCGTTGAAACTTTGCGTGCGCGAGGGGTTGATCCGATTTGGGTGGGGAGCGCGATCGTAGCGACCGTGGTGCCTCATGATTCAATTGTTCACTCCGTTATTCGCGATTTGAAGCTGGAGCTTCGGGTGTTCATGAATAAAGGCGGAGTGATGGTGCTTCCGCCCGGTGTCAACAAAGTTTCCGGACTCAACGCCGCGCTGAAGCGTTACGGCCTTCAGCCCGAGCAGGTGATTGGAGTCGGCGACGCTGAAAATGACGAAGCCTTTCTTTTGGCCTGTGGTTATTCCGTCGCGGTCGCGAACGCGCTGCAAGCGATTAAGCAGCGCGTCGATCTCGTCACGAAATGTCCTCATGGTGGCGGGATTGTCGAGCTGGTTGATCGCATTGTTGACATCCCGGCGAAGCCCGCTACGATCAGCACTCATGAGCACAAATATTCCGAATAGCAAAAGACTCGTTGAACGATTTCTGAAGTACGTTCGTATTTCTTCGGGATCAAAAGATGGGGTTGACCGATTCCCATCAACTCCTGAGCAGCTCGAAATCGGAAAGATTCTGGTCCGCGACCTGAAAGAAATGGGGCTTTCGGACGCGAGCATGGACGAGCATGGCTATGTCTTCGCGACCTTGCCCGGCAATCTTCCGCCGGGACGTCGCGCCCCGGTGGTGGGCCTTCTCGCGCACGTCGATACGTATCCGGGCGTTTCCGGAAAGGATGTCAAACCGATCGTGCACGAAGGTTATGACGGTAGAGACATCGTCCTTCCGGGTGATCCAGAACAGGTGATCCGGGTGAATGAAAATCCGGAGCTTGCTCATTACACGGGCAGGTCCGTGATCACCTCGGATGGTACGACTCTGCTGGGTGCCGACGATAAAGCGGGAATCGCCGAAATCATGGAAGCCATCGCGTGTCTTCAGGCTGATCCGGATCGTCTCCGGCCGACGGTCAGGGTTGGATTCACGCCCGACGAGGAGATCGGGAACGGAACCGCGCATTTCGATTTAAAAAGATTCGGTGCCGACTTCGCCTATACGGCTGACGGTTCGGCCGCTGACGAGGTTGAGGACGAAACTTTTTGCGCGGACACGGCGATTGTCACGATCAAGGGCAGGGACGTTCACCCAGGGTATGCAAAAGGAAAAATGGTGAATGCTGTTCGTCTTGCATCGAAGTTTCTGGAGCTTGTCCCCTCCGGAATATGTGCTGAGCACACTTCGGGCCGCGAAGGCTATCTGCATCCCACGTCGATCACGGGGGATGTCAGCCAGACGAAGATTACGTTCATCGTTCGTGATTTTTCGATTGGAGGACTCGCCGAAAAAGAGAAGTTCCTTAGGACCGTCGCGGAGTCGCTGATGCGGGAAGTCCCCCATTCCAGCGTTGAACTCGAAATTAAAGAGTCCTATAGGAACATGAAGCTTGATCTCGAAAAAAATCCGGAAGTCGTGAGAAGGGCGCTGAAGGCCGTCGAGAAGGTGGGACTCAAACCGAAGCTTACGTCAATCCGTGGTGGGACCGACGGATCCCGGCTCTCCGTGATGGGGCTCTTGACTCCGAACATGTGCGGAGGCGGCAAGAATTTTCATTCCAAGCAAGAGTGGATCGCGGTTCCCGTTCTCGAAGATTGCACCCGCGTTCTGATCGAATTGGTCTATTCATGGAGCGAATGAAGCGCGTCATTGGTCTCGGACAGTGCTCGCTGGATTATCTCGCCGTCGTCGATCCGTATCCTCCGGCGAACAGTAAAGTGGATGTCCTGGAATGGGATGAGCAAGGTGGCGGGCCGGTAGCGACGGCGCTCGTCACTTTGAGCATGTTCGGGGTGTCTTGTTCCTTTTGCGGCGTGATCGGCGATGATCATGAGGGGAAAAAGATCAGGGATGACCTGATTCGTTCCGGAATCGATGTGGCAGGATTGCGACAACGCGCCGGACACGCTTCGCAGGTGGCCTTCATCGCGGTAGAAAAGGGTACCGGCAATCGAACCGTGTTCTGTCGAAGATCTACCGGTCCGGATCTGGCGGGGGATGAATTGCCTGACGCGGCTTTTTCCGGGGCGGGAGTCCTGCTCGTTGATGGCGTCATGCCCGATGCCTGCTTGCGGGCGGCCGAAGAGGCTGAAGAAAGAAATGTGCCTGTCTTATTGGATGCCGGACGCATTCGCGAAGGCACGCTGCGCCTGATCGGTCATTGCGATTATGTCGTCGGCTCGACTCTCTTTGCGGAGCAGCTGGGGTGGACCGGAGATCCAGCGAGCTTTCAAAAAAGAGCGGCATCACTCGGCTTCAGGAAGGCGCTGACACTCACGTTCGGAGAACGCGGAAGCGTGACTTTCGAACCCGGCGCCAGCACTGGCGACAGATCCGGCCCTAAAGCCGGCCGGTGGTTCAAAACTTCCGCGCTTTCCGTAAAAGCCCTCGATACGACCGGGGCAGGTGATGTGTTTCACGGCGCCTACTGTTACGGGATTCTCAAAGGCTGGCCGCTCGACCTTACCTTGGAATTCGCATCAGCCGCCGCGGCGCTCAAATGCAAAAAATTGGGGGGGCGGAGCGGGATCCCCACGCTTGATGCCGTTTTTCAGCATCTTCAGCATCCCATACCCCGCTCCTGAGCCGAAGTACTCTATTAGGCAACGCGCCTGGTGATATCCCGGTCTCGTTCGCTTTCGGTGATCGGGACCTGCTCGCTCATCGATACGCCGCTCTTTCCACCCATGATGGATGCGAGAAGCCCGAACAGCGACACACAAAGTACAAGCCATCGGGCCGATGCGGGTCCTGTTCCGGCGATAATCTGCCGGAATACATCACTTTGGGTGATCCCGAATCCGACGATAAACAAGCCGGTCAGAGCCCAGCAACTGATCGAGTGAAAAAGCGCCGGGGAATAATCATCGAGGCCACAGGCGCGCGAGGAAGTGTAACCGCCCGCATAGAAAGCGGCCACCAGGGTGAGCAGGTTGTAGATCCAGCTTCCTGCCCGTAAGCCCGAACCCACATTGTCACGAACAAGGTTCGATGCCGAAAGGCCGAGCGCGTTTCCGAGAAGTACGAACATGAGTCCCACTCCCAGGGTGACAATGGCCCCTGAAAAGATGCTCCCCCAGTTCAACTTCACGCCAAAACGGCCCGATGTATCGGCTGATCGCCTTCTGATCATATCAAATGCCATAAAACCTCCGTTCCCGTAGTTCTTGGCTGCAAAGGCGGTACCTTGCTACGGCTTCCCGGTTTTGATATCGATGAATGATTATGCCTGTCTCGTCTGTTCCAGTGCCAGAGCCGGTTCACCGATTTTCGGAGCGTTCAGGATTGCTGATCCCGACCCTGTTGAAAATGAAGCAAGAAGGGGAGTTTTCAGCGGAACAGATAGCCTTTCTCGCCCGGTCTCTTGGCCTTCCCGAAGCTCGTGTGTCTTCCGTTTCGAATTATTATCCCGCATTTCGCGACACCCAAGAGCTTACCGACTGGGTCAGTCCGCCGCTCAAGAATGCCGGCATCATTCCATGCGCTCCCTACATTTTTGTTGGTTCCGAACGTCGCGTTACGGCACGTTGCGGAATCGACTCGAACGCGGAAAGCTGCTACGCCGGACTGCGCTCGGCCTTGTCCCGGAGCCCGGACCAGGTGTGTTCGATGATTGTTGAATCGGGTTTGCGCGGGCGGGGCGGCGCCGGTTTTCCAACCGGGTTAAAATGGCAATCGGCGAAAAACACCCCGTCTGATGAGCGTTTTGTCATTTGCAATGCGGCCGAGGGTGATCTCGGCGCTTTTATGGATCTCGCGATCCTCGAAAGCGACCCCCATTCGATCCTCGAAGGAATGGCGATTGCGGCTTACGTAATCAGCGCACGAAAAGGCTATGTGTATATCCGGGAGGAGTATCACGGAACACCGAGTGTTGTAACGGATGCCATCGTTCAGGCTCGGGCCAAAGGCGTTCTTGGAAAACGAATTCTGGGAAGTGACTTTGATTTCGACGTCGAGGTCTTCAGGGCCGCGGGTATGTACGTATGCGGAGAGGAAACGGCCCTCATCAACTCGATGGAGGGAAGAACTGGGCGTCCCAGAATGCGTCCTCCTTTTCCGACTCAGGCGGGTCTTTGGGGAAAACCGACGGTTGTCAATAACGTGAAAACCCTCGGACAGGTTGCGTTCATTCTCCGTGAAGGGGTTGCGGCATTCAGTTCGGTCGGGACGGAAAAAAGCAGGGGAACCGCCGTTCTTTCGTTTTCCGGAAACGTCGTTGAGCCCGTCATCGTGGAGGTCCCGATGGGAGTGGCTATCGAGGAGGTGCTTCGCGAGTTTGTGAAAGTCCCGGGAGGCAAGCGAATCAAGGCGCTCCAAACCGGGGGGCCACTGGGAGGAGTGATCCCGGCAAAGTTGTTCGGAACTCCGGTGAGCTATGAAGCCATGAGCGCGATCGGATCGCCGCTCGGTTCGGGCGGGATGATCGTTCTGGACGAAGACACGGACATGCTGGAACTGGCGCGCGACTTTGCCCGATTCGCTGCCGCGGAATCCTGCGGTCACTGTGCCCCTTGCCGGCTTGGAACGGCTGAAATCGCGCGAAGCTTAGAAAATCGATCTCGGGTCGAGGCGGTCGCCGGGATGCTGCGAACGGCGTCTTTCTGCGCTTTTGGTCAAAGCGCCGCGAATCTTACGTTATCGATTCTGAGGCACTTTGGCCCTGAGGCACTTGGCGATCATGACGGCAGTCACGGCGGGAGCACCAGTGGGAGCGAATAATGATCACGATCAGGATTGACGGGAAAGACGTCGAAACAGCTCCAGGAAAGTCGGTTCTCGAAGCGGCGCTCGATTTGCGTATCTACATTCCTCACCTCTGTCACGATCCTGACCTGAAGCCGGCCGGGCATTGTCGATTGTGCATCGTGGAGATCGAAGGCCGTGGAGTGGTTGCCTCGTGTCAGGCTCGCGTGGAAGCGGGTATGCGAATTCAAACCGAATCGCCATTACTGAGCCGGACCCGCAAGACCACGCTGGAGCTTCTCCTCGCTGAGCATGCGGGCGATTGTCTCCGCTGCTCGAAAGTCGGGCGCTGCAAGCTGCAGGAAGCCGCTTCGTATATCGGATTGGACTCGACGACTCTCCCGGCGCCGATCGCGCCGCTTAAACCTTGCGACGGGAGTAACCCGTTTTTCAATCGTGATCCGAACCGCTGCGTCCTTTGCGGAATTTGCGTTCGAACTTGTCAGGAAATTCAAGGAGCGCACGCAATAGATTTCTTTTCGAGCGGCGCGTTCACCCGGATCGGCACGGCCGGAGGTCTTCCGATCACGGCCTCCGCCTGCGAATCCTGCGGCGAGTGCGTTGTTCGATGTCCGACCGGAGCCTTGGCTGAAAAGGAATCACTGATTCCGTCAGCGGAGGTGCGAACGACCTGTACTTATTGTGGCGTGGGATGCGGGCTGTTTCTCGGTGTTCGCGGCAACAGCGTGGTTTCGGCCCGCGGAGACCGGTCCAGCCCGGTGAATCGCGGGCAGCTCTGCGTGAAGGGACGCTATGGCTTTTCATTCATCAACAGCCCGGAACGGCTGAAAACGCCTCTGATCAGAAAAGACGGGTTATTGAAACCCGCCAGTTGGGATGAGGCGCTCGACACCATCGCTGACAAGTTCAAACAGTATCGTGGCGACCAATTCGGGGCTATCAGTTCGTCGCGGGCAACGAATGAGGAAAATTATCTCATGCAGAAGTTCGCCCGCGCGGTCATGGGGACGAACAACGTGGATAATTGCGCCCGGCTTTGTCATGCGCCGACGGTCAGCGGTCTGTCGAAGGCCTTCGGAACCGGAGGGGGAACGAATCCGCTCGAAGATCTCGAACATACTGAATGCATTCTGGTCGTGGGTTCGAACACGACCGAGGCTCACCCGGTCGCGGGCGCCAAAATTCGACGGGCGGCAATGAGAGCCGAAGGGCGGGCCAAGCTGATCGTCATCGATCCCCGCGAAATCAGTCTGTGCGGCGCCGCGGATCTTTGGCTCCAGCTACGGCCCGGAACTGATGTGGCGCTCTTGCAAGGGATCAGCAAGCTGATTCTGGACGAAGGGCTCGCGGATGAGAAGTTCCTTTCGAGCCGTTGCGAAGGGCTGGAGGATTTTCGGGCGGCGCTTCAGGATTTCGATCTCGAGTCGGTTGAAAGGATCACCGGCGTTCCGAAAGAGAAGATCAGGGCCGCCGCGCGGATGTATGCGTCGAGCAATTCGGCTGTTACGGTATACTCGCTGGGTATTACCGAGCATTCGCATGGAACGGATAATGTCCTCGCGATCGCGAACCTCGCGATGCTCACGGGGAACGTCGGGAGAAACTACGCCGGCGTGATGCCCATGCGGGGGCAGAACAACGTTCAGGGTGCGTGTGACATGGGCTGCATTCCTGGCTCCTTTCCGGGATCGCAGTCGGTTCAGAAACCGGATGTTCGCGAAAAATTCGAGCGGGCCTGGAAGACCAGCTTGCCGGTCGCCCCCGGAATTACAATTCTCGAAATGCTCGAGGCGGCCTCTCAGCGAAAACTGAAAGCGCTCTATATCATGGGAATGGATGTGGCATTCAGTGTCGCCGATACCCAACGCACCCAGGCCGCGCTTCGGTCGGCGGAGTTCATCGTGGTTCAGGACATATTTCTCACCGGTACGGCTCAGTTCGCGGATGTCGTGTTGCCGGCCGCGAGCTTCGCCGAGAAATGCGGGACTTTCACCAATCTCGAGCGTCGCGTGCAAATGGTGAGGAAAGCCATTGAGCCCGTGGGAGAGTCCCGGCCGGACTGGCTGATTATTTGTGAACTCGCGCGTCGCATGAATGCCCACGGATTCGATTACGCCGATTCATCGGAAATCATGACGGAGCTCGCGTCACTGGCGCCGCCTTTCGCGGGTTTGTCTTTCGAGAGACTCGAGAGCGGGGGGATTCAGTGGCCCTGTTCTGATTCCACGCATCCAGGGACGTCGCGATTGCACGTCTATGGCTTCAATACTCCTTCACGAAAGGGGAGATTCTCCGCTCTGACGTTTCGGCCTCCGGCCGAAAGTCCGGATCAGGAGTTCCCGTTTTTGCTGACGACCGGGCGGAGTCTTTATCATTTCCACCTGGCGATGACCAGCCAGGTGAGGGGATTGATGGAACTCTATCCGGAGGAATTCGCCTGGCTTCATCCGGATGATGCCCGGACGCTCGGAATCAAGGATGCCGATTACGTGAAAGTGAGTTCGAGAAGGGGACAACTCACGGTTCGCGCGAAGCTTGCACCCACGATGGCGCGAGGCTCCGTGTTCATGACCTTTCATTTTTACGACAAGCCGACCAACGTTTTGACGAATCAGGCTCTCGACCCCGTCTCGAAAACACCCGAATTCAAAGTGACAGCCGTGAAACTCGAAAAGGCGATCACGACAGATTGAGGACAATCACCGCGAAAATGTCCTGGCCGCTCTGGCCTGAGCGTCTGACCCGTAAAAGATGGCTCTTTTTCTTCTTGATCATGGAATAGAACTCGTCGACGTTGGCGACGGGCTTTTGATCCACTTCGAGAATCACATCCCCGCGGGACAGTCCTGAGCGATCGGCCGGGCCGCCGAGGTTGATGGCCGTAACCACGACGCCCGTGCTGTTGGCCGGCAGGCCGAGTTGCGCGGCCAAGTCCGGCGTGAGCGTCTGTATTTCCATTCCGATATTCGCTTTCGGCCGCTGCTTCGGTTCGTTGCTCGGAGTCGCTTTTCCGCGTCCTCCCACGGGACGACGTCCGATCTTGATGTTGAAGGTCATCTCCTTGCCGTTTCGGAGAACCTTGATGGGGACGGATTCGCCTACCGGCAATGCCGTGACCGCGGCCACGAGATCGGTGCCGGATTCAACCTTCTTGCCATTGAATTCCGTGACCACGTCATAGGCCTTTAACCCCGCCTTATCAGCCGGTTGTCCGGTTGGTACGTTTGTAATGAACGGGGCTTTCAAATCCTTCGGAACATTAAGTTGTGCCGCGACCTCGGGAGTGAGTTCACCCACAAGCGCGCCGATGTACCCTCGCGAAACGACCCCCTTTGTCCTAAGCTGTGTCAGAATCATTTTGACCGCGTTCACGGGAATGGCAAACCCGATTCCCTGCGCGCGCGCTTCGATGGCATTGTTGATTCCGATCACTTCACCTTTTTGATTCACGAGCGGGCCGCCTGAATTCCCGGGGTTAATGGGCGCGTCCGTCTGCAAATAGGTGCTGAGCGTGAAATCGGGAAGAGGGCGCTGTTTGGCCGAAATGATTCCGTGAGTAACGGAATGCCCCTGGCCGAACGGATTCCCGATCGCCATGACGTATTCACCTACCTGAAGCGCGTCGGAATCGCCCAAGGCGAGCGGGAGCAGCGTTCTTTCGGTGTTGACTCGGATCAGAGCGACATCAAGCTCGGGATCGCGGCCGACCACCTTTCCGATCGTCGGGGTTTCGCCCCGTTCCTCGGTGAACGCGATGCGAATCTCTTCAGCCCCTTCGACGACATGATTATTCGTCAGGATCAGGCCGGATTTGTCGATGATGAACCCGGTTCCCAGGGAAATCGCCCGCGGCATTTGTTTCGGACCAGCGGGACCATTACCGTCCGGCCTTTCGGGTGCCTGGTCCCTGTTGCCGGAGCCGTCACCGAATGGACTGCCGGGACCAAACAGGTCACCGAAGAATTTTCTGAAAAAATCTTCGGGTCCGCCTGGAAAAAACGGGCCTTTCATGACCGTGGTACTTGAAATGTTCACGACGGACGGAATCGACTTTTTCGCGAGATTAACGAAGATGTTCGGGTCTGCAGGGGTTTGTTGCTGGGCGAAAGCCGGAGCACCCGCGAAGGAGGCGAAAAGAAGGGAAATCGCGCCGATCATCAGAATGGGATGTGTCATGGGTCTCTTATGAGCAAATCCGAGGCCGACCGCCGGGCCGACGGCGGCAGGTCAAAAACGCATTTGCGTCGGACCTTGAACTACCGGGACGATTTCTCCCGGAAACCGGGTCGAGAGTTCCTTCAGAATAACCTCAGGCGTTCTCAGATACCGTTTCGAAAAATGAAACGGCGCGAGTCTTTTGACACGCGCGTCCCTGGCGAGCTCGCCGACAAAATCGGCGGTGAAATGCTGAGTCTTTCGCGCGAGGTCGGAATCGCCGCTCAAAAAGCAGGTCTCGCAGAAAAAGAGGTCGGCCGATTCAACGAGCTGAAGCAATGACTCGCGATTGGGCCTGCTTGCCGCGCCATCCGTGGCGTACGCGATTTTGTGACGCTGTCGCGGCTCGAGGACCTGCGTTGCAAGATGGTTCGCGCCGACTGTCCAGGTTTCTCCGTTCCGCTTCGGGACTCGCAGAACGGTTTCCCCGCTCTCACCGGATAAATACGCGGTTTTCAAAACCTCCAGCCAGGGCCCCGTTTGAAGGCCAAGAACATCGATCATCGATTTGCGCACCTTCACGGACGGCCGTTCTTCAACCGCGTACGCGAGACACGCCGTTCGATGATCGAGCAATGCCGAGCGGATCCGGTAAAAACCGTTGTCGAAGATGGGATCCCCGGCGTTCCAGCCCTCCTGTCGCGATTCCGTCGCCTCGAACCCCGCTTTCGCATGGAATCGCGTCGTCAGTCTGGATTTGTTGAGGTGATCAAGATCAATAACGTCAAAAGAAAGGTTCTGATCATGGATCAGATTCCAGGTGTATCCGTGAAGCTTTCCGGCGACGTGTTCTGAAGTGCCCGGCGGGCCGAAAACAGTGATGTTCTTTTCAGAGCCGATGTGAAGTCTTAAGAACAGATCGAAGCCGAAAAAGTGATCGATATGACAATGACTGATGAACAGGTGATCGACTTTAAGCAGCTGTCTTGTCGTGAAGCGCGAAAGATCGCCAGCATCGAAAAGAAGCGCCCTGGGGGTGTCGATCTGCCAGATGTAGAGTGACGGATCGCCAAACGGTCCGTTCGGAAATTCCGTTCGCAGGAGCATTCTCATCAAAAAAAACTCGTAATCACGACCGTCGCGTTATCCTGTCCACCGCGACGAATCGCTTCTTCGACGAGCCTTTTTGCGGCCGAGCCGGTGTTCGCGCGGACAATTTCGCCGATTTCGTCGGGTTCCTTGAAGTACTGCCAGACTCCATCGGTGCAGAAGACCAGTGAATCGCCTGACCGGATTTCAATGCGGTGAACATCGATGTCCAGCTCGGGCGAAGTCCCAACGGATCTAAGGAGGACGTTTCGGTACGGTTCGGCCAAGTCGTGGGCGATTTCCCCGCTGGCGACCAGGGCGGCCGCGAGTGAATGGTCACGGGTGATCAGGTTGTCCGCTCCGCTCCTGGAAATCCGGTAAACCCGGCTATCCCCGACATGGGCGATGTAGCCTTGCGAACCCAGAAGAATGAACGCATCCAAGGTCGTCCCCATGCCTTCTTTTTCGGGCTCCTCGTCAGCGCGCTGGAGAATCCGCACGTTCGCGGCCGAAACAATCCCGGCAATCGATTCAGCCAGGGCTTCGTAATTGTCCGGGTCCGCGTTCATCAATGAAGGGCGGGCGATTTGCAGTCCCTGTGCAACAGTCTCCGCGGCGATCTGGCTCGCCAAGGCCCCGGCTGCCTGCCCGCCCATCCCGTCCGCGAGGACCGCGATACCGGACGATTCAATCGTGATGAATTTGTCCTCGTTCACTTTCCGTATAAGGCCCCGGTCACTGTGAGCACGCATCGTGACTCTGAGAGTCTGAGTAGGGGCTTTTTGCTTCAGTGCAGAACTCAATTGGTTGAACTTCATGCACTGCTCAAAAGCACATTGGGTGCCGAATATGGCACCTCATGCCGGAAATGATGCGACCAGCTCTCAGCGGCGGTCGGCAAAGTGCTGGCCTGGTTCCTAATAATGCGGTAAAAAGTCAAAACTATGGCTGAGACGATTTTTCAGAAGATTATTGATGGACGGATTCCCTGCTACAAAATTTATGAAGATGACCGCGTGCTGGCGTTTCTTGACGTGCAGCCATTGAGTCAGGGACATACGTTGGTAGTTCCGAAAGAACCCGCTGAAACCTTGGATCAGCTCTCGGCTGAGTCCGCCGCGGCAATCGGGCGTGTATTGCCAAAAATCTCCAGAGCGGTGATGAAGGCAACGGGGTGTTCTGAATACAATATTCTTCAGAACAATGGAAAGGGCGCGCACCAGGCCGTTTTTCATGTGCACTTTCATATTATTCCCAAGCCGGACAAGAGCGCGGGCCTCGGGATTCAATGGCCCGCCGGTCGCCTCGATGGCACGGCGGCGGAATCCCTGGTCGCCAGGATTCAGCAGTCTCTGTAATAATCGGGGTAATCGAGACGCGCTACTCACTTCGGAGCGCTTCGATCACTTCAAGCTTCTCTGCCTTAATGGCCGGCGCAAGACCGCTCGAAATCCCGACAACCAGAATCGAGATCACCGACAGGATCACGGCACCCGGTTCGATGACCCATTCGAACTGGAGTTTCGAAACCAGCTTGGACGCGCCGTAAATCAGGGCTTCATAGGTCGAAAATCCAAGAATAATGCCGGCCAGTCCGGCTATGCCGCAGAGAAGAACGGCTTCAACCAGTAACTGAACGCGAATACTGAAGTCCGTGGCGCCCACGGCTTTACGAAGGCCGAGTTCCTTGAAGCGTTCTGAAACGGAAACAAGCATCATGTTGGTAATGCCGATCCCGCCGACGAGCAGCGATATCACGGCGATCGAAGCCAGCATGACGGCAAAGAGGTTCAGGAATTTCTTCATCTGGGCGACGAGCACGCCATCCGAGTCGACACTGAAGCGTCCGGATTTCCCGTACTTCTGAATAAAAAACGCTTTGATCATCTTGCTTGTCTTCTCGACGTCCGAGCGCGAATGGAGCTGAAGAACGGCCTGATCGATTTGTGCGGTCCACCAATCACTCGCGATCGCCTGGAAAAACGTGTACGGGACGAGAATCTGGAGATTTGGTTTTTGCCAGGTGCTGTTGGTGGTTTGCGATTTCATGACGCCGATGACCGTGCAGGCGTAATTGGAATTTCCGTCCTGCACGTACAAAATCTGTCCGACGGGGGCGACGCCCGTAAGCAGGCGCTGGGCGATGTCAAAGCCGATGATGCACACCCCCGCCTTGTTTGCGACATGAAAGGGGTTCATGTTCCGTCCGGCGATCAGCTGCCGGTTCGTGATATGCAGGTAATCGGGCGAAACACCGAAAATCTGCAGTTCCTTGCTGATGGTCTTCCCGGCGTAATTGGCCGTCGCGTTCCAGGAATCCAGAACCGGAGACATCAACCGGATTTCGTCTGAAAAAGTGGCGCTCATCGGCAGCAGATCACGTTCCCAGTTAAAGAAACGAAAAAACGTTCCCACTTTATCAGTGGCTTTGAGGTTCCAATTGGGCCAGCCGCGAATCGCGAG
>DATDSK010000189.1:0-7608 GCA_035291325.1 Bdellovibrionota bacterium
GCCGTGACGGCGGTCGGAATTTCTCTTTACGGATTGATTGCAGGGTCATCTCAGGAATACGAGGAAGCGAGCTCGAAGCAGCTTCCCTTGAGAAAATTTACGCAGGTGCAAAACACACGTCGTTTGAGTGCGGATTCGGGGTCTTCGGGTCCGATCGGTGTGCCTCTCTACCCCCCTCGTTTTTGGATGCCCGTGGTTTCCCTAACTTGGTAAACGCGGGCCGCCTTCGGGTGGCCGCGCGATAGGGAGACATTATGGCTACTGAACTCATCATCAACGCATCGCTACCCGAGACACGGATCGCCTTGATGGAAAGCGGCGAGATCCAGGATCTTGTCATCGAACGTGCGTCGGGCAAAGGAATCGTGGGTAACATCTACAAGGGGCGCGTGACACGCGTCCTGCCGGGGATGCAGG
Source organism: Bdellovibrionota bacterium (assembly GCA_035291325.1). Classification (GTDB taxonomy): domain Bacteria; phylum Bdellovibrionota; class UBA1018; order UBA1018; family UBA1018; genus XYD1-FULL-55-31. Next base: position 418 of record DATDSK010000189.1, read on the forward strand.
CCGCATTCGTCGATATTGGACTCGAAAAAGCAGCGTTTCTGTACGTGGATGATGTTTTCGTTCATTCCGAAATCTGGGAAGAGGAAGAGGGTTCTTCGGCGGATCAGAATGCGCTTGCGCAAATTTCCGATGCCGGCGGAAGCCGCGATCAAAGCGCTTCCGGCGCTGGTGGCGTCAACGTAACGGGTCAGGTTCCGGTTCCGGGAGAGCTGCCGACTCCTCTCGCGACCAGTGAGACGGGCGAAGCCTCGCGTGTTTCAGACGCGACAGACGGAGTATCCGTTGCGGCAGATTCAGTTGAAGGCACGCCGGAAGAGGATTCACGTCGGGATTTGGATGAAGGCGAGGACCTTTCCGAATCGGAAGAAGATGACGATCACGACGATTCAGGGCACGACAGCGAACTCGACGAATCGGAAGACGAAGAAGACGAGGACGACGGAGACGTTGACGACGGAGACGTTGACGAGGATGACGAAGAGGATTCCGGCGATCCGGTGAGAATGGGTGATCCCGAGGACAAGGGCAGCAGTGATCCCGCAGGGACGGTTGCTCCTGAACAGGCAGCTCCGACCCGGGATTCCGGGCCGGTCGAAAGCAATGCTTCTCAAGAGGCAAGCGCCGAGTCCGGTCCCGCGGGACAGGTTTCCGAAGGCGATCCCGCCATGCAAGAGCGCGGTGGGCAGCACCGGCCGCGAAGATCGCGGCGAGGCCGTCGCGGCGGACGGTTTCGGAGGCGTGACCGGGGTGGCGAGGATAAACCCGCGCAAACGGGTTCACCCGAGAGCTATCCGGAGAGCTATCAAGAACAGGTCTCCGATCAAGGCAACCTTGATTCCGATCGCGCCGCCATGGTTGGCGCCGGCGAGATTGCTCCGGCTCAGACCGACAGGCCGGAAGCCAATGCGCCCGAGGGCGGCACCGAAAATCGCCCGAATGTGACCCCGGTCAACCGGGTCGAGTTCCGGGCTCAGCGATCAAGGGATCGACGGATCAAGCCCAAGCCTGCCCGTTCGGTTCGAGGACAGGCCAATATCCAGGATCTGCTCAAAGAAGGTCAGGAAGTCATCGTGCAAGTGGCTAAAGATCCGATCGCGACAAAAGGTGCGCGACTGACCTGTCACATCAGCCTTCCCGGCAGACATCTCGTTTGCATGCCGACCATTGATCATGTCGGCGTGTCACGCAGAATCGAGCGCGATGATGAGCGAAGGAAGCTCCGCGAGTACGTCGAACGCTATCGGCCGCGCAATCTGGGATTCATCGTCAGGACGGCAAGCGGACGCCAGCAGTCCGAGAGGCGTATTAAACAGGACATCGAGTACTTGACCCGCCTCTGGAACGAAATTCGCGAAAAGGCCGTCACCGTGACCGCGCCAGCATTGGTTTACGAGGATCTCAATCCCGTGCTTCGCGCCATCCGTGACTGGGTGACCGAGGACATTGATAAAATCATTGTTGATTCGCGATATCACTACAATGAGATCCAGCGTTTCGTCGCGCATTTCATGCCATCGCTGAGACAGAAGGTTGAGCTTTATCACGGCGATATCCCGGTTTTTGATGCCTACAATATTTCGACCGAACTTTCGCGCGCGTTGGAACGAAAGGTCTGGTTGAAATCCGGCGGTTATATCGTGGTCGATCAGGCCGAAGCCCTGGTGGCGATTGACGTGAATACGGGCCGATTTGTCGGGAAAAAGAACCTTGAGGACACGATCCTCAAAACCAATCTCGAGGCCGTTCAGGAGATCGCGTATCAGCTCCGGCTGCGTAATTGCGGCGGCATCATCATTCTCGATCTGATTGACATGGAAAAGGAAGAAAACAAGCAGCGGGTCTACCGTGCACTGGATGAAGCGCTGAAACGCGACCGCGCGCGGCCCACGATTTTGAAGATCTCTGAACTCGGCCTGGTCGAAATGACCCGCAAAAGAACTCGCGACACGATGGTCCGCACTCTCTGCGAGTCTTGTACGTCATGCGAGGGCAAGGGATTCATCAAGAGCAAGCAGACCGTTGCTTATGAAGTCATGCGCGAGATCGAGCGTGAGGGCGTGGAGAAGGACATCAGTAAGATTCTGGTGCAAGCGCATCCGGATGTTATCGATATTCTCGCCATTGATGAGCGTGAAACATTGGATCACCTCGAGCGGCGCCATCGAAAACAGATTTATCTGCAGGCAGTGGTGGATTACCACCCGGAGCAGTTCGAAGTGGTGGGTGATAAAAAAACGCGCGCGGAACGCGGGCGTGAGCAGGAAGACGAGCGCGGTCGTGATTTGCGCGGCAGAGACCGGGAGCGCGGGCGAGACCGGGATCGCAATCGTGACAGGGAACGCGGGCGTGATCGTGGACGTGACCGGGGACGTGATCGTGGCGACGAAGAACAGCCGAGAGTTCAGGTACGGCCTCTCGTCGTGCCGAGAACAGAGCCACTTGCTCCAGCGGGAGAGCTGCCTCCTTCGGCAGTGCCGATTCTGTCCCCTCCCCCCGAGGGAAGCACGGCAGAGGTCGGCGGGACGTCCGTTTCGCCAGCAGTTTCGACCGCGACCGCCTCGGAACCTGGACAGCCCGGTGTTACTCAGGCCGGTGTCACTCAGGAAGGCGGCAGTTCAAGACGTCATGAGGGTCACGATTTTGACGAGGAAGACCGCTTGGCCTTTCTTCGCGCTCAAGCTGCGCAAGACGCCGCTTTAGCCCGGTTCAGGACGGCGAGTGATTCGACGAACCTGGGAGGGCGCGGCCCGAATGCGGGTTCTGGCATGGGCCGCAGTGATCGGGGCGATCGCCCGGATCGCGGCGGTCGTGGACGTCGCGGACGCCGTGGCCGGGGAGGGAGCAGCGGCGGCGGTGGTGGTGGATCGGGGAAATTCGGCCGGCGCGGTGATCGCGGCGGCAGAGGACCTCAGCCCAGATTCGAACCGCGCGGGAGCGCCCCCGAGGGTGAAGTTCAAGTCAGGCCGGCGCCAATCGTGACGCCAGGCGGACCGGTCGAACCGGCCCTAGAAAGGCCAGCGGTTCTGCCGAACACTCCTGCACCTGCAAATGAGAAGGTTAAAAACGAATCGGATAACCGAAACGACAACGGATCGGGCGATCATTCGCAGCCGCCGGCCTGAGCAGACCGTCCAAGGGGTAACATGGCATCGTCGACCTTTCGTGTGCGTATCCGTATTCCTCGGCGGGTGATACTGGGCAGTCAGCAGTTGTCACGCGACGATTTTTTCGAAGCCTTGTGGAATCGTTTTTCGGGTTTGGGTTTGCTCGGAGTTCATGAGGGCACGTTGCTCAGCGAAGAAGCGGCCGAAAAAGGCTTGGAAACGGAGTCATGGACCGTGGACGCCGGTGAAGCGCCGCGCGAGCGCGACTGGGTGGAGGGTCAAACCGAAGCACTGGCCGAACTCTATTTCGATAGCCAAACGCATGCTGAGGAAGCTTCGGGGCAGCTCAGGGCTGAAACGAATCTTGAGATCGGCCCGATTGAAGAGCAGCTTCCGGAAGACTGGGATGCGCAATGGAAAGCCTCGTTCCTGAGTTCTCCTTCCGGGATTGACGTCCCGCCATTCTGGAAAATCGTTCCGCCATGGCTGGAAAGGTCCGATGGCGCGGAGACCAGAATTCTTCGCATCAATCCCGGGGCGGGTTTTGGGACCGGTACCCACGAGACGACGCAGCTCTGTTTGGAGGCACTCGCGGAATCCTGGCCGCGGGTTCTCGAGAAGCAGCGGAGTCCTCGCGTTCTCGATTTTGGCAGCGGTTCGGGAATTCTTTCGATTGCGGCGGCCATTCTCGGCGCTCGGGTCGATGGTGTTGAAATCGATCCACTCGCGATTGACAACGCTTTGGACAACGCGAAGCTCAATGGAGTCGAAGATCGGGTTGTTTTCTCGAAAGACCTCTCGGCGGCTCAGGGCCACTATCCAGTCGTGATTGCCAATATTCTCAAACCTGTTTTGCTGGAATTCGCGGAAGCGCTGGTTTCTCGACTTGATTCCGCAGGTGTTCTTATTCTTTCCGGCTTGATAGAGGCAGATGTTTCCCCGGTCTCAGCGCGCTACGGTTCGCTCCTTGGCGGACGCAAGCCCCAGGTGCGTGCTCTTGGTGAATGGCGAAGTCTGGTCTGGAATAGAAGCTGATTCGCAAGCAAATAGATGATATTTAAGCGATTTTAAACCTTTGCAGGGTGGCCTCCCTTGAGGTACAACGCAATGCAATATTATGGTTCCGTTTAAGTTCTTCCTATTTGCGTTTGGTTTCATCATTGCGGGGACATTTGCGGCCTGCGGTAAGAATGAACCTGATCCCTCGATCGATAACAGCATTCCTGTCGCCAACCTGACGGAAGCTCAGCAGCTTGCGCAGCAAACCAAAGTTTACTGCAGCCAATCCAATACGGATTGCTCACCTTCCGTCGCGATGATCTCGGTGACAACACCGGCAAGCGTGGGCATGTGTACGGCCTTCCTGATCAGTGATGACCTCCTCGCGACGAACAGTCATTGCATTCCGGATGATCTCAAACCGGCTGATTCGGATTGTTCCGCCCGGATCTGGGCTTTTTTCCCGGAAAAGGGGCCTTACGCCGCCTCTCGTGAGGATTGCGCGAGAGTTCTTACGGCTTCGCCGATCGAGGAGCATGTGCTTCATCAGGATTATGCGTTCCTCAAACTGAAGAATCCCGTAGCGCGGCCTTCGATTCCGCTCGATCATGGCGGATTCGAAGACCTGAAAAGCTATTGGATCACGAAGGTCGATCCGTATACCGGCAATAACATTCCCGAAGGTTTTATTCGAAAAACCGAGTGCAAGGCCGTCTATGCCACAATCGCGCTGCCGTCTTTCGTCGATCCGTTTACTCCGCTCGCGCTTTTGAGTGACTGCGAGATCGTGCATGGAAATTCCGGTTCTCCCATTCTGGACTCCAACGGAAGCGCCAAGGGAATTATTCAGGCTATTTTGAAAATTAATCTTTCGGAGGAATTGATCGATTCCGATATTGCGAAAATGAACGTTGGAACCAGCTTCGCCTGCGTCGCGAGCCCACTTGATCCGAACCGCGGCATTCCGGCGTCCTGCACGGCACCCCCGGGCAAGACAGATCCGCCGGCCCTTATTTCGAACGATCTTCTGAAAACCCTTCTGAACGAAGCGGCCAAACTTGCCAAAGAGCTCTCCTGGGACGGGAAATTTCTGGCCGAATGGAATTCAGCCGTTCTTTCTGAAGATTCGGGTCACATTGGTCGCGATGGCCTGCATCTGGTCCCGGTTCCAAAGTGCATTTCGAAGCCAGAGACATGGATCAAAGGTTTTCGGAACAGGCGTGGAGTTTATCCGAGCGAAAAAACCGTGAACGCGGCTTTGCCGGTTTGGCCGGTTCGGTTCGGTCTGAATCGTTACCTCAGGGAGGGGGCAAAACTCGTCACCCGCCATGGGAACATCGGGGTTTGGATTTCATTTAATCCGAAATCCATTCACCAGAGCGGGAGAAGTCTTTTCACGGTAACGGGGCAGGATCCGGATGGACGCCTGAAAATCCTGTTTGAGCGCGAATTACAGGTCTGTAAGTAGCCTTGGCGTTCTCATGCTCAGTTCATGAACAAAAACGCCTGCCAGCGGCCCCGTTGGCAGATGTAGCGGTTGGGTTTCCATCCGGGTTCGTTCCAGAGGCGATTCAGGAAGTATTCGCGCCAGGTCATCCAGACGGAGATGATTTCCGGATATTGTGAGGCGGGCGCAGAGAGCTCGCGCTCGATGGCGTGAAGCATTTCAGTCACGACGACCGCGTCGACCGCGTGTCCATGGGCCACCGCGAGATGTGCGCGTTCCCAGAAATCATTTGTCCGGGTCAGATCCCAATCCGGATGTCGCAACGAGAGTTGGACGGTGATGTCCGGGAAAGTCGGGAACCAGGCGCTGAACTTCTCATCCGGTCTCTTGATCCCTTTCGCGCGAAGGTCCCGTTCCAGAGCACTCAGGCGCTGATCCACGCAGTCCACGTAATCGCGGTAAGTCGTCCAGTTCCAGGTTTTCGTGTTTCCGAGCCGGATGGCCTGCGAAAAATCGACGTAAGCGAAAATCCCCGTCGAGGCGATGGTCAGGGTCGCGAGGAAGGCCAGGGCCACTCTTGATCCAAGGTGCTGTTTATGATTCCAGAGTGCAAGCCCGGCGATTCCGACAAAGCACCAGGTCGCGATGTGAATGTAATAGATAAACCAGACTTCGGGCTTACTGTCCCAGAGCCAAACGGCGCCGAGAACCCAGGCGGCCGCCGGGGTCAACCGGGACCATCCCCCGAGCGAGGGCGTTTTCTTGAGCCAGCCAAACAAACGGCCATACGCCAGCATCGTGAACCCGAGTCCCACGACGACGCTCCAGGCCAGAGCGGCGATGATCGCGATCCACAGCATGATCGAGGTGGCGGTCATGACACCAGGCCAGCTCTCCGGGCTTCCGTACGACGAAATCAGGCTCGAAACGGCTTTGCTGAAGCTGTCGAGCCAGTCGTTGTGAATCGCGAGGCGGGTCCATTGGGTTTTCATCTGATGAACGAAAAGATTGAAACGAGCCGCGACCACCAGGAGCCAGGGAGACAGGTAGAGCAGGGTTCGGCTGGCGATTCGGATCAGGGTTCTCGGCTCGAGCGCCAGCGCGAGAACAACCGGGAAAAGCAGGTGAATGGCATTGAAATGCGAATAGGCCGCGATAGCCAGGAGTGCGGCGATTGGGTCCCATAGCCCGCGCGCGCGCAGACGTTCGGGAAAGCCGAAGGTCAATCCGAGCACGATCGCGGTCCCGCAGAATGCCACCAGAGACTCCGGTCTTACGAGGACCGAGCCCCAGCGATGAATCGGGTCCAGGGCGAAGACGAGCGCCATCGCGAGCGCGCCGAGAATCGGCATTCCGGCGCGGAGGAGTGCCGCAACGTAAATCGAGCCCGTCGCAGCCCAGAATACGAGGGGCCAGAATTTGATGCCGAAGCTCCCGTCGATACCCAGTTCCCGTCCGATTCCGATCAGGATGGGATAAAGGGGCATCGTGTTGAAATTGAAAATCCTGTAAGTCGGCTCAAAAGGGGCCTGGGGGAGCATGACCCATCGCGGTGGCCATTGAAAAAGCTCTTTCGCGACGAAATAGAACGCCGAATCATCCGGCCAGGGGACGGGAACGAAAGACAGCGCGGAAAGCCAT
>DATDSK010000190.1:0-27862 GCA_035291325.1 Bdellovibrionota bacterium
CGACGAAGCGCTCGTGATAACCAGGGCTCCCGTAATCGAACCCTGGAGGAAGGAGTGCCGGATTCACGGCTCCGATACCTTTTTTGGCAACAATCGCGCGATCCATTCTCGAGACATTCACGCCGATGAACTGGCCGCCCAAATCCTTCGTGCTCTTGATGATCGGGATGTACGTCGCTGAGTTGTCGTCTCCTTGTGTGATCACGAAGAAATCAAGGGCGTTGATTTCTCCCGCGACATAACGGGCAAAAGTGGAGCGAATCAACTCCTGGTCGGTGAAGTTGAGAAACTCCCAAGCGGTGGTGAAACGATTCTGCCGGCCGAGGAATTGTGTCACGCCACTGATGATCGCCGCCTCGGTGTTTTGAACCTCCGGGACATAGTGCTTCTCTCCGATAACGATATTGTTCGCCACGCTGAGTTCTTCAATCAGCTGCGAGTGCGAAATTTCGGCAGTCCCTTCAGCCCGGAAAATGCGGCCATTCCAGGAGGTGGATTGGGGTGCGGACTGCGCGAGGGCGGAAGAAACAGCGGCAATGCTCAGGATCATGAGTTGAACCACAATTTTGACCAGGATTTTACGAATCATTTTATCGATCTCCGATTTAACGCCAACATAGTACAGTTTCGGGGAAAAGGGAAAGGGATGGTCTTGCGGTTATTCGTGGACGGCCGAAACACAGGAAGGGGCTTCCCGGGACCGACTCGCAGGGGCTGTGTGGGGATACTGGGGCAAGTCCACGATAAAAACGGTGCAGTCGTGCTCAGAAGAGAAGAATATCCGACCCTTATGTTGAGATATCAGATCCTGACAGATCGGTAGTCCGAGGCCTGTTCCGGTTCCAGTCGGTTTGGTCGTGAAATATGGCTCAAAAAGTCTTGCCCAGAGCCTCACGGGGATTTGCGGCCCGTTGTTCGTGACAGAAATGCGAATCCATTGGGGAAGTTGCTCCGCTCTCACAGTGATCTTCGGTTCGGTTTCTTTCAGACAGGCGTCACGGGCGTTCGCGATCAAATTGAAAAGAACCTGCTGGATTTTGATGGAGTCTCCGCAAACCCAAAGCGCACGATCGGGTATTTCGAGCGTGAACCGGATGTTCTTCGATTTGAGGTCGTGTTCCGTCAAGATCTGTATCGCGCGCAACGACTCAGACATGTCGATGGTTTCGGTCATGAGTGCATCCTTGCGTGAGAAATCGCGAAGATAACTGAGGAGGCGGACGATTCTCTTGGCGGAGTCGCCGATTTTGTAGGAGAGATGGCGCGCATTTTCGGGAGTCAGGATGCCGCGATGACTCGATTGCGACAGAAGGGATGAGGCGGTCACGATCACCTGAGTCGGCTGGCCGAGTTCGTGAGCCGTTGCGGCGAGAAGGTTTCCGATTTCAGCCAGTTTAGCCGTATGGATAAGCCGGGACTTTGTTTCGTGAAGTTCCCGGGTACGCTGAAGGATTTCTTCGATGAGCTTTCGTTGTGATTGAAACAACACTGCGATGAACACGTAAACGGCGGCAAGAAAAATTCCTGTGCGTGTTATCGTTACGAAATTACCGATATTGGACGGTGGGGGAATGACTCCGAGCCTGCTGACCAGCGCCCAGGCTGCCAAATTTAAGAGAACAAAGATGATCGGAATATGAAATCGGTTTTTGCTGTGGAGAATCGCGGAAATGAGGAGAAGGAGTATGAGGTACGGGCTGAAATAGGGACTGCTGGCGCCGCCGGTCGAATAGATTGCCGGAATAGAGGCGAGCCAGACACCGCAAATCGCGGGATACCAGACGTACCTTCCGGATTCGCATGAACTTCTGCTCCAGAGGACGGATACGATGCAACTCAACATTGCCAATAAATCCATCCATCCGATGAGTGTGCTTCCCCATGTCGATTCCAGGATCGCGGCGCAGAGGTTAAGAGGAATGGCGCTCAAGCAGAGCATCGTGCCCACGAGCTTGATCTTGCGATCTTCCGCTTCCATCTGGGTGATGGGGGTATTCCGTTCGGAATCCATCATGTGTCGCGTTATAATGGTCGGAGGGGGTTTTTGCAAAAATATTCGAGCAAAAAAGTTTGTTCAAAGTTCATGAGCCTGCGATCTGAGCTTGCGGCGGGGACTAAAGTTGCGTCTCGGAGGCAGGTGGTTCGGTTCAATCGATGAGTAACGAACCGGCGCTTGGCAATAGTGGAAATTCCTCATTAATCCAATCAGTTGCCACAATGTTTTTCTTCATGGCAGTTTCGACTTTATCGTTGAAGATTTGCTTCAGATCAGAAAATTCTGGAGTGTCTCTAAAGGCCAGAATTTGATTTCGCATTCTTCTCAGATTCATGTAATTCGTCTGCCCTTGTTCCATTGCTGAGCTGTTGGATGAGGCTCCGGGGACGACGATCTCAACTCTGACCAACTTATCGAGGAGCATTGCAGCATCATTGCTTTTGGCGAATTTTAAATCCTGTGTTTTCCGGTCGCGTACGTCCTTAGAAGGTGCTTTTTGCGTGACGATCTCGATTTCAGCTTCAATCCCCGGTTTTTTCAGCACAACGATTTGGCTCTTTTCAGCAGATCCTGCGAGAAAACGTGCATTGAGATGGACGGGTAGATTGAATAGCACTTTTCTTCCAAAGACGTCCTCGTCTTCGAGCAGTAGTTGAAAATTTAACTGGTCACAATGAATTTTGCTGAATGGGAAATATGCAGATCGTGAGCTTGGGTGTGCTTTTTCACCCTTTTTAATTTTCCAAAAGAGTTCCTTTGACACCAAGAGTGTCTTTGATTTGTCCGGGAAGATGATGGTCGGAATGATCTCTCCGGTTCGTGATAAGTCGCCTGTGTGGTCGAGTTTCAGAGATCTCATGCGAGCCCAAAAAAAGCTGCCAATCGTCTCAGGGGCGCGGCATCTCTCTTTTTGGAGACTGGGTGTCTTGGCCGCGCAATGCTCACATTCTCCTGAACGGCGCAGTTCGCGGTTCACTTCAATGGTGCCGCGAACTGCTGATTCAAGTAACTTGTTTTCAGCTTTGCGTTCATTCTGTGAGGCGGATACTACGGAACAGATGAGCATCGCCGAAAGCATGAAAAGGTTTTTCCGCATAAAACTCTCCTATATTTCGTTATCGGGTGTAACAACGCGAACCTATAGTTCGCTGTTGGCCAACGTTGAAAGTCGAATGAGAGAACTAAATCAGTTAAATTGTGAGCTGGCTCCTTGCGCCCACGTACCCGCGATTCCTGTAAATACGACCGTCGCTGATTTGAATAGGGCGGATTAAAAGGCCAGAATTGATGCTTGTTCCTCATGTATTTATTTGCTCAAATCGTAGTCATTCATTAGCTTCGAATCATGAAATCAATTTACTGTGTCATCTCTCTCGCCCTGCTAAGCTCTTGCCTTGCTTCATGCGCCTCGATGATGGAAAGCTATCGCGAACAGATGTGTAATGAAGAAGCCGGTTACCAGCAAGGCATGAATGATGCGCGAGACGACAAGCCGATGAATATGGAATTCGCCGGGTCTTGTGATTCAGCGGATCAGAATAAAATTCTTCACGCTTATCGGACAGGGTATGATTCCGGCCTCTCCAGCGTTTCCCGGCAAAAGCCCGCAAGCATTATCAATATCAATTTGGGAACCACCCCCGGCCCGGAACAGCGCAGCTACTATTGCGAGGTCGAAGCTTTCGCCTCGAAATTCTCCGCCTTTGGCCCAACAAAACTCGAAGCCACACAAAATGTACAGGCGCAGTGCACCGCCAGGTACAATGAGATGCACTGTTCAGACGTTAAGTGCCGCCATAATAGATAATAGAAGCTAAAATTCGATAGTTTGGCATTGCTCGAAGAACCAAGCTTCACGTTCGGCTCTCAAGAAGAGCGCCGCCTCGCTTGATGAATCCGACAAAGCCGACTTTATGCATCCGTAGGATTGATTGGCCAGGTTTTGTTGACTGAACGGAAGAGCGGGTCCGTTCGGAATCCATCATGTGTCGCGTTATAATGGTCAGAGGGGGTTTTTGCAAAAATATTCGAGCAAAAAAGTTTGTTCAAAGTTCATGAGCCTGCGATCTGAGCTTGCGGCGGGGACCAAAGTTGCGTTATGTCATTTAGGAACGACTTCTCCGGAGAGATGGCCGAGTGGTCGAAGGCACTCCCTTGCTAAGGGAGCAGCGGGTAAAACCGCTCGAGAGTTCGAATCTCTCTCTCTCCGCCATTCTAAATTTGACGCCATTTCGGACAAAATCCGAAATGGCTTTTTCATTTCATATCGGACAGTTGACCCATCCAAAACTTGGTTCGAAAGTAGCTTGCAGAGCATTGTTTTGCGCTCCACAGGGGTGCGTCGATTCCATAACAGTTTCGCGTTGGTAGCCAGTTCGAGAGTGGTTTTTACGGTCATCATCCCCTCGTTGCTGATCTTGAGATTGGCGAGCTCCAACTGTCGCGTGAACTCCTGACGCTGCTCCCTGACTTTTGCCACCTGCCGATTATGGCCATCCTCATCGAGCACGCCTTTGCGGTAGTCGGTGTAGATCCTGTCCTCCTCGTCTTCGAGATCCGCAAGGCCGGAGCGGAATCCCTCCATCTCCCGCTTGATCGCCGTCTGAGCCTTCAGATGCGTTTCGTTGATGGCGTCGAGAATCTGCTTGGCGAAATCTTCAGTAATCGAAATCTGCCCCACCGCTTCGGAGAACTGCTCCCACAATTTTTCCTCGTGGACGCGCATTCCCGCCGACGTGGCATGCATCTTCTTGCCGTTCGTGCAGTGGTAGTGGTGATACGTTACCTCGTCACCGTTTTTCAGAACTTTATCCTTTGGATCGTAGACTACATGGCAACCGCAGACGGCGCATTTGAGCCACCCGCCGCCGAAAATCCCGTCGCTCTTTTTCTGATAAGGATTTCGAATGCCGAAGGTCTCCTGAACCCGCCAAAAGACTTCCTGCGAGATGAAGCGGGGCTGATTGCCGGGGTACTCGATGTCGTTCCAATCGAAACGGCAATCGTAGAACTTGTTCGTCAACCGACGGTGGATCGTGCTCGTGTGATAGGTCTTTATCTTGTCGGGCGGGACCAGACCCTCCATGATGATGCGTTCGCGGATGTCGGCAAGGGACCGCACCCGTTTCGGATCGTCCGCAAACATCTCGGCACGAAGCTCAAACTCGCGTTGAACCTGCTCAACGTCACGCTTATCCGATACGACGATAATGGAGCCACGTCGCTTTTCGTGACCCCGTTTGTCCTTCCTCTTTTGATGCTTGTATCCGAGTGGCGTCCATCGGCCGGGAAAGTCTCCGTCCTCGGCTTTCTGTTTGGTTGCTGTCCGTACTTTCGTGGAAAGCGCCCGACTGTAATGCTTGTTGTTCACAGCCTGATAGTCCCGCATCAGAAAATCGGTGTCGGGGCTATCCCGATGCAAGACCTTGTCCTCAGCGACATAATGCAACACATATTTGTCCCGCCGAACGTCTTTCTCGGCGCTTTCCGTATCTGTCAGGTTCCGCGCTTCCCGATCCAGGATGTAGTAGACCCGATGACGGATGTCGCTCCTGTTGGCCCATTCGTGCGCGGCCTGATACTTGTCGCGGAGGTCGGCGTCTTTTGCGCTTTCCGTGATCTCGATAACTTTCACGAGAACAAGGCCGTGCTTTCGGCAATACTCTTTGATCGCCTTGATCTGCGTGCGTTTCGACGTGTTTCCGTCTTGGCCCTTTGAGCTGACTCTCAATAGTCCGACCGCACGCTTATTTTTTCCTACCCACACCGGAACCATGGGGTTCTTTTTCATATGACAACTCCTTGCATGGCGCCATCAGCGCCTGAATAATAATTATCTCACTTTTTACTGAAAACGCCCGGGAAACCCCGCAAATTGACGAACTTCACCGGGCGTTGACAGCTAAGGCCGCGAAGCCTTCATAGGGTTATTAGGCTCTCAAGGTCTTCCTTTTTGTCTTCGGTGGCCTGCCGAGCCTCACGCCTTTGGCGCGGGCCGCAGCCAAGCCCCGCTTAATTCTGTCGCTGATGGGATCAATGAGATTTCTGAACTGAACTTCCTCCATGATCTTTTCGAGTTCTTCCATGTATTCCTTCGTGTAAATTGAAGATTTCATAAGTAACACCTCCACGTGTTTCATTGGTTGATTGATTGCCATCCAGGAATTGGACCGTGAACAAGTTCTTCGTCGTACCACTGCTTCAGCAGTTGGAAGAGGCCAACGACTTCGGCGAGAGCCTCCTCGTCCATAATCGGGAGATCATCGTGATATGATTTGTCGCAATCATCTTCGACTATGGGGACTGAGGGTTCGATGGCCTCGCCATCAGGCGAGTCATTCCGAGCTTCGTCGATCTGCCCACGATACTTGTCCTTGCGACTGCTTTTGCGGCAGTCACTACAGGTTTTGTCATAAGCGTTACGATCTTTTTTGAAATAGAAGGCGGCAAGCGGTTTGATGTAGCCGCACTTGTCGCATTGTTTTGATTCTGACGCGTTGAAGTCCGAGGTCTCAGACTTCCGAGGTGCCTCGCTCATTGGCGATCCCCGGAGAGGTCGGTAAACTAAGTCAGGTCAGGTTCAATGGTTAGGTGGGCAGCGCGTGAGGGGCGGTGGCGGGGAGGGTTTACTCATTGCCGGGCCGAGAGCGACGCCGAAAAACGGTAGAAAGGACAACTACGTTAGCGAGTGTCTCCTTTCCTTTCTGCTGCTCCTCCGACCACGGCCATCAAATTGGAAGTGGCTCAAGGCCCGTGGCAGGATGATGACAGCTAACAATCACCACTTCGAAGGCATAATACAGGCGCACGCGGGGCTAGTTAAACGGAATAATGCGGGCATCAAAAAATATTTTCGAGAAAAAGGGGCCGTTATGCAGGGATTTTTGGAAAATCTGCAGGATGTGATTTCAATGGGTTAGGAAGGGGGTGTCAGCAGTCAGTTGAAGGTCGCCATGTGTAAAAACAGGTGGTTATCATGGGGGTCGCAGCTATTCTGCATACGGAACAAACCCGTTTTTCGCAGGACTTCGAAAAGCGGGTTGAATGCGGGTTGGTCTCAGTCCTGAGATTTTTGTCTCTCTTCCGCCGTGAGCAGGAGTTGAATCACGCTTTCGGGCACTCCTCGGTAGTTTTGCATTTTATCAAGCTCCTGAACGGCGTAGCCCGAGCCGACATCTGTTACAACGATGCCCAACTCCAAGCCCGCCTCGTGGATTGCTTGGATATCGGCATCCCGAAGCGTTGTCTTCCCGACGAGCTTCTGAAGACGCTGCCGGCTGATTTGATAGCGGCAGTTCTCCTTGCCGCCAAAGTGATGGCGTAGGATTTCCTTGAGCATCGTCGCTACAGCTTTTGATTCTCTCGGCATGTAGATCACCCCCTTTCTGCTACACATGCCGAGATATGCATTGATTATTGGGGTATCTCCCCCGTGGTTCCCCTTGTGCCGCAGGCACTTTTGAAAAATGCGATTTTTTGGGTAGTAACAGCGAGCATTTTTGCGGTTACTAAAAACACGGCAGATTTCTGAAAACCCATTTGGAAATCGCATCTTCCATTTTTTCCCGTCGGCACAATTCCCATTAGGTGCTCTGCCAAAAAATAGTAACCGCTGATCACATTTCCGTCCGGGATACCTAAAAAACCCGTTTTTTCGGAAGCGCCTGCGGCGCTTCCGTGCATCAAGGTTACTTGTGTATCCACTGCTCAAGCAGCCTTCGTCTTTGCTCCAACGGTTTCACGGAGCAGAGCCCGCTCATGTTTGAGCAAATCATTTTCAATCTTCAAGCGTTCGATCTGTTCCTCCAACGAGAGCTTTCGTTCAGCCATGTTTTTAGGTAGATCAAGCACACCCTTCACCTGTAGCTTCCTGAAATAATCCTGAAAGGCGGTCGCCACCTGTCCGCAGGTGTAGTGCTTTTGGTTTGTGGCAGGCGTATTCAACGCCACCATCCCGCTCTCAACGAAATCGACGAGATCCCGCTTGCGATCCAAAATGCTCGACACGATTTTTCTGACGCCGTGGCTTCCAAAACCTGTCGGACACGGCGAGTAGCGAGCCATGTTCTGACGGAAAATGCGGGAGACGCTGTCGGGAGTAAGCCATCCTTCCTCACGACTATGGGCATTCGAGTTTTTCGAGGGCAGGAAAAAATAGTCGCCGCAGCCACGAAGTACGGGGCGGTGCTTGGTCACATACTCAGTGATCCATCGACTGACATCGCCGGGGAGCTCGATCTTGAGGACTTCGTCGTCGAGGATCTCGGGCCGTTTGAGTTCATTACGATAAACATTCAGCACCCATTGATCGGGTGCTGTTTGAACAAGGTGCCGCCCAAGGGTCATCTGCGAATAGTGCTCGCAACGAAGGACCAAGAGGTAGTGAAATACGACAAGCAGATAGTCCCTGAATCTCACCGCCCGCTCCCCCGGGGTGACTCCTTTCATGTCAGCATCGGTCTTCATGGTGCGGAATATGTTCTTGATCTCCCCGTAGATGTCTCCGCTGTTCAGGATAGGACGAAGCGGTTCCTTGATGTCACGAAACGGAACGAACTCCGTGGACTGCCGAAGAGTGTCGATCCGGTCGAGAGACTCGTCGCAGATTTCTGTCCAACGAATTTTCCATGCCCGGGGGTCTTCGTCGGCGAGCATGGGGTGAAGCTGGCCGTCTGGCCGTAGCTCGGAGTATTTTCGGCCAAGGTCGTCACGCTGTCTCAGATAGCCGAACTTCACGACGATGAATGCCCTAGCAGTCTTGAAAACATCATCGGTGCCGGTCGTGACCTTGCCATGACGTACTTCGCGAAACCGCATGTACTCGAGCAGCAGTTCCGGATTAATGAGCAAGGTCAATGAAAGCCGATCGACGGGGACACCAAGGCCACTCAGCTCGGGGTTGGCGGAATTTGTCGAAAGTGTCAGAAAACCGAAGAATCGCTCGTAAAGCTGACGGACACGGTCGGCGGCATCACAGCCCGTTTCATCTTCCCGCCATCGTTGATCATAGCGACGCTTGAACCATTGAAGATTTCCTGGGAGAACCTTGGTCGTGTAGAAAGACTTCATCTCCTCGAAGTCGGCACGGAGTCTTTCGGGCCAAAGATCAAAAGAAAGGGCATACGGAAGTTTCTTGAGCCTTGCGATGTCCTTGCCGTAGGTGGTTTGCGAAGCAATGCTGTCCATAACCTGCTTTTGTCCGAAAACGATCTTGCCGAGCTTTTGCCTGAGCGTTCCCACCGGAAGCCCGAAGCGACGCTCGATCTTCTCGACTTCGACCAAGTGGCCGGCGTTCGGGGCTGCAGTGCCGTTGATCCACCGATAAACTGTCACAAACGGCAGCCCGATTTCTTCCGCAAACTTGGGAACGCTCAGTCCCGAGCGGGAGATCAGGTATTCAAGCGTCGCCCCGAAACTTGTATCAGTCACGTTCTGCTCGATCGAAAGCAGCAGGTAGGCTTCCCGCAGACGGTTGAGCTTGGTTTTCAGGGCGGGAATCGTGTCAGCACTGTAAACGCCTTCCGCCCAACCAAAGAAGAGATCGGTCTTGTCCCGGGCATAAAGTTCGTCTTCGACCGGGGACTCAAGGGTCTTGCCGAAGAACTCAGCAAATTTTTTCAGGTTCGACAGGTAAACCTTCTCGTTTTGGCTTCCGAGCTGCTTGTTCCTGTGTCTGAAGTAGTCCCAAAGGTGTTTGTAAGTGATTGTTTTCATATAATAACTCCAATTGGTTAGGTGGAAGGGATAATGCCCCTCCACCTAACCCGAAGTATTACTAAGGTATTAGGACGCTTCTTCTTCGTCCTGCGGCTGACCGCCGTCAGGCAGGAGCGCTGCTGACATTTGCTTGGCCGTCTTTGCACCGAGTTCCTTCAATTTTTCCACCCGGGAAATCAGGTTCCCACGGCCTGACTTCAGCTTGTCCATCGCATTTGAGTAGGTCTTGTGGGTCTTATCGAGCTGATCGCCGATGCCGAGCAGGTCGTTCGTGAGCGCGACAAAGCGGTCGTAAAGAGCGCCGGCCTGTTTGGCGATCTCCATGGCGTTTTTGTTCTGATGCTCAAAGCGCCACAGGGACGCGACCGTCCTCAGTGTCGCAAGGAGCGTCGACGGGCAGACGATCGCGATCCGTTTCTCCCAGGCGTAGGAGAAAATTTCGGGATCCGTCTGCACCGCGAGCGCGAACGCGCCTTCGATGGGCATGAAGAGCATCACGAAGTCAGGCGACACCAATTTTTCATTTTGTTGGTACTCCTTTCCGCTGAGTCCATCGATGTGCGAGTAGACCGAGCCCACGAAATCCTTCAGGTGCTCGGCCTTCTCGCTTTCATCGTTGGCTGAGATGAAACGTTCATAAGATGTCAGTGACACCTTGCTGTCGACAATGAGGTGCTTCGCCCCGGGAACGACCACGACAACATCGGGGCGTTGGATGCGACCGTCGGGATCTTTCAGGCCCATGCCATCACCCTGAATGATGTACTCTTCGCCCTTGCGGAGCCCGGATCGCTCAAGGATCCGCTCGAGCGCGATCTCACCCCAAGTGCCCTGCGATTTTTGATCGCCACGCAGAGCCCGCGTGAGGTTTCCGGCCTCGGCGGTCATGCGCTGGCTTTCCTCGACAATGCGCTCGATCTCTTTTTTGAGCGCGAACCGCTCGCGGGATTCGTTCGAGTACGTATCCGCCACCGTCTTTTGCAGCTCCTGCAGTCGTTCCTTGAACGGCGTCAGCATCGATTGCAGCGTTTTCTCGGCTGACTCCTGCAACTGATTTGAGCTGCTGGAAAAGAGTTTTCCTGCGGCATTTTCGAATTCAGTCCGCATCTGTTCGCGAACGCGCAAGAGATCCTCTTCCTGCGCGTGGAGCCGGTCGGTCAACGCCCGCTTCTCGGCGTCGATCGCGGCTCTCGACCGTTCGAGTTCGATGATTCGGTTTTGATCCTCCTTGAGCTGCGGGAACAGGAGCCGTCCCGCAAGAAATCCGGTTACCAATGCAAACCCTGCAATAATAATGATCGTGACCATACGATTCACTCCTTTCAGTGAAAGTTGATTAGACGGCTTCGTTTTCGAGAGACAAAATGAAGTGGACGCAGTTGGGCCAGAAGCTCAGGAAATGGAGCTCGCCGCTATTCGTGCCGACGACAACCAGCCCCTTTGAGCAAGCGATTGCCGACGGGATGATGCCGGGAAGATGCAGTCGTGCGAGTTCCTTCTTGGGGCGCGGGCGAAGGTCATGCACGCGAATTTCGAACGGGACAGCCCAAAAAAGCCGAATATCCTTATCCAGACAGTAGGCGCTCGTGACTGGTCCGGAGTATGGAGGAACGTCCCGCATGCATCCGAAGTGATAAGGCCGCGCTCGGTCTCCTCGCTTCAGATTGAGCGTCACGTACTTTTTGTCGGTTTTTCCCGAAACCCTGCACTCTCCCGTGTAAATGGATGGCGGGAGAGTTTCCTTGAGCTTCATGGCATCGAGCGCGGTTGCCGGTTCGGGTTTTCCTGGGCTGTACGTGCCGAGCTTCCAATACAATCCGTCGATCGACGCAACTGTCGTTGATCCGTCGGTAATAATGGAGTCAACGGGGTGTTGGCCGAGCCGGACCGTCAGGTGAATCGGCTCGATCGTGACATCGGGTTCCTGTTCGCCAAAAACATGTAGTTTCATCGTACACCTCCTGATTAGTGGGCAACCCGCATGTCCGCCTGGGCGGCGCTTACGGTTTTGTAAGTGCAGATCGTGCCGTCTTCCATCCCGACAAACACCGTGTGATTGATGGCAAACGCTGCGGTCGGAGTCATGCCAGGGATCGCCTGTTCAAAGAGAGGACGCAGGGTCTCGCGATCAAGTACAACCAGATGCCCCGGGAATCCGAGGATCAGGAATTCGGGCGTGCTCTGCATGCAGGTCGTATTTTTGGTCGCCAGGATTTCCTGGGCGGACTTAAGCTGGATCGGCGGCATTGACGCCGGAAGAAGTTTTTTTCCGAGCTTCTTGAAAGAAGTGAACGGAAATCCGAAATTGGGTTCGTCTTCGGATTTTCTTGAATATCTCGGGTCGACAACCGTTCCTCCCGCGTAAATGCAACCGTCACCGATCGCAGCGAAGCTCCACGCGCCACCGTCACAGCGGTAGTCGCTTTCGGCGATCACCTTGATTTTTGTCGAGCCGATGCGGAGCATGAGGATCTGACGATCCGTCACAGCGATCACCGCGTTTTCGAGCTCGATGAATTGCCTGATCGCTCCGCCGCGAAACTTGCGCGTTGTTTTCTGAAGAGTTCCGTCGGTCGTACAGGACGTGATCGTTCCGTCGGCGTAGCCGAGAAGCAGGGCATTTTCGCAAAGAGCGAGGGCTGTCATCGAATACGCGGCTCGGCTCGTGTAATCGACGACTTCGTTGGTTTTGGTGTCAAACACCATCATCTGCGAATCTTCAGTGATGAAGAGGAAGTTATCTCCATACGGAGCGACCGCCTTGATACAATCGCTGAAGAGGCTGTAAGCAACTTTGGTTTCGAGCGTCGTCGGATCCTGCAGGAACATCGCGCCACCCCGGGTGAATGCGGCGATGGCCTTGTGGTTGATGCTCGGCAGGAATCCGATCAACTTGCTCTGATGTTCGCTTGTGAGTGTAGTAGTCTCCTGGATTATCATAAAAGCCTTCTTTCTTGGGTTAGGTGTTGCGGGATCCGGAGTTAGATCGTGGGGAGCGTGTCGCGGGATTTGAGGATGAGCTTCGTGATGACGGGAAGAGCGTGCGCGGGGCTGAGCGCCGGGGACCAGCGGTACCAGAATCGGCGGTTCTTCTCGAGCACGCCTCCGAACTGAAGGCTTGCCACGCTTTTTTGAGCGATCGATTTGCGGGACAGATCGAAGCCGTTGTTCTCGAGGTTCTTGCGCAAGAAATCCAAAACCTCCGCGATGGAGAATTCCCGGGGGGCGACCGACACTGCGTAAAACGCAGTCAGGATACCTTCCATGGACCTGCGCATGAGCATCCCTTCGAGTTTGGTCGTGACCGAAACCGAGCGGATGTTCTCGTCATTGTAATCGGCCAAGTCGCGGCAGAGCTTGTGCTCGCCAAGCAGGATGATTTCGCGGCAGCCATGTTTTTCGAGCAGCGCCCGCTCAAGGATCGGACGCGGGACCATGCTAGCCCAGGCGACAGCCATGTCAAACTGCCCGTTCTCCTCGAAGTCATCCGGACTCTGGATCATGAACTTGAACTCGATGCGCTTGTAGGACATCTCCCGTTCGCGCATGTCGAGCGCCAGGGCATCGGGGCTCGACTCGGCCTTGCCGCCTGCGCTCAGCACAGGGCCAAGGACGTATATCTTGAAATGCTCGGCGATCATCGCTGCCGAGAAAAGCAGTCTTACCATCCACTCGTTTACCGGCTTGAATAGGTTCATTTGCGTTACCTCCGTTTTAAGCCTGATTACCAAGCTCTAAAACCATATTAACGCAATGCATCATATTGGTCAAGCCTTTATGCATTAGAAGATGCATTTCTTTTGACATGCATATATGCTTGTGTAATCCTGATGTTATGAAAATAGTTAAGAAGAGTCCGGAGATACGTAGCGTTACGTTGCGGATTTCCGAGGAAACGATGGCAAAAATCGACAAAATTTCTGAAGAAAACGACCTTTCACGGCAGAAGCTGATCGAAGCGATCTTAGATCAGGTACTCGAAGACAAGACCTTCGTGTTGAAACTGAAGTAGCTGTGGCCTCAAAAAAGCAAGTCTGAGTAACTGAGCTTGACTATGCCGGTCTTGCCGGTGTCGTCACGATTTTGTGCGACGTCTAATTCGACGACGCCCTTTTCATCTGTCGAGCGATCATAGATCTCATCACGGTATATAAGCGCCACGAGGTCGGCGTATTGGAGAACAGGTTTGGAGTCTTTGAGATCTGACAGGCGTGGACGTTTGTCTTGCCTGCCCTCGGCCTTTCTCCCGACAGCGCCGCAGACAATGACCGGAACACTTCGTTTCTTTGCCATGGATCTTGCCCAGCGCAAGATCGCACTCGGTGGAACCCTACGTTCGAAGTATCGATATCCGTGAAGCTCTTCGATGACGACAAGATCAGGGCGACCAAAGCTGCGAATGGACTCAGGTACAAAAATAAAAGGCGGCGATTGAACGATCAATCGAGAGAGCTTGTGTCGCGCTCGTTTAATCCTTGTTAAGTCCTTTTCTGTAAGAGCATAGGATAGTAAGCGCGATAGCGGTACGCCGCTCAAATGTGAGAGAAGTCGGCGCTCAAGGCAATCCACTTCCACCGAATTCGAGATAACCGCCACTTGCAGCCCGCGCCGAAGGGCGTTCGAGGCAATGGTCAGAGCGACGGCGGCTTTGTCGATAACTGGACGAGAGGCGGTCACCGTCACTTGACCCCGGCGCAGACCGCCGCATAGGCGTGTATCAAGATCGTGGATACCTGTTTGTAGCTTCGTTTTCATTCTGTGTTACCGCAGAGTGCCTATTGGCTCAATCCCGCGCACGTCGGCGGTTCGTAGTATCCGCCCTCGTTACCCACGTTACCGAAGCGATTGACCTCCGTCGCGGAGGCGGCATCCGCATCCGGCAGCGAAAACGTGTACGTCGTGTAGCCCGATGGGACGGAACAGTCCCAGGCCGAGCCGTCAGCGGCGCTGAAATCACTTTCAGTAGAAAACGCGCTGAAGCTGTGTCCTGAAACATTCGAAGCCGCGCCCGCGTTCACGCTTGATGCGGCAGTCGACTGCATCGACGTGTTCCAACCGTAACTTGTGCCGCCCACGGACATCACCCCGGCGCTTATCGCTAGCATCTTATTCGCGTAGGCACTCACGCCGTCGTTTCCATCAACGACGGTGGCCTCGCCATACCGCTTCTCGGCGGGATCCGAAGTCGTGTTGTCGCTCCCGCGTTGAATTTCGACTGCGTACTTGCTGTAGTCCTGATCAAAGATGATCTGGAGCGATTTATTGCCGCTTTCAGTTACTTTGCGGAACTCAGCATGGCGATGGCTATACTGATCCTTGCTTGCGTCTGCGAGCGTGCCGGAGAACCGAAGGCGACTTCCGCCAATTGTTCCGCCTGTCGCGTAGTGGCTCCTGATCGTGTAGGTGTTTCCGCTGATTTGCTTGTAGTGGTATTCATCTTGGCGGTTCGTGCCCGAGAGATCGCGGCAGACCCACATTTCGTATTGTTTGAACGAACCGTTCGGGCGAGTCGAGATACGCAGCTTGAACTTATAATTCTTTTCGTGCCCCGAGGCTTCGGACGGGACGAAGTACAGATCCTTGCCGCTTGTCATCTCATCCGCCGTGATGGTCGGAGTAATCACCCCGGCGTTTGCGATCAGGTACCTCCATTCGGCGAGGTTGCCATCGACAACACCTGCCGTAGCGACCATGGAGCGGATGCTTGTAACCATCATACAGGCTCCCTTGCTGTTTGAGTTTGCGCCCGAATTACCGAAAACGAATGAGCCCGCCTGCCAGCCACCATCGTAGGTCCCAATCTCATCTTTCGAGAGCGACAGACCCGATGCAACGGAGAATGCGTAAGCTCGGGGAAATACGTCGATCAAATTGAAGATCCGATCCTGCATCGCAGTCTGCTGGATCACCGGACCCGACGCGGACGGGACATAAAATCCGCCGGGAGCGGTGCCCGTGCTCTTGCCGCAGCCGTAGATAACGACGAGTGCAACCGGAATCGTGAGAAACCCGAAAATAACGCCAATTTTTGTTTTCATGGAAGCCTCCTCCTAAAATGCAGCGCCAAGGACAAGCCCCGCGCCCCAAAGTTTTTGCCGCTCCGTGAGGTCGCGACTTGTCGTACCTTCCCGGTTCATGGTCCCAAACGTAAGTAGCTCCATCTGGACGCCGCCGTAGAATCGTCCGTTCATCCACGGGAGCCGATAAAGGCCTTGGATCTTAGCTCCGAGCGGATGCGCAAAACTCGTCGACTGACCGCTTGCATTTTTGGCATAGAGCTGCCAATTGCCGAGAACTTCGAGCTCCGCGAAGATGCGGATGTTTTCGTTGATGTCTGCGCCGATGGTCGGATTCAGAAAAAAGCGGGTTCCACGGTAGAGTGATCCCGAGCCTGTCATGAGCGAATCGGAGTACTGCGAGATCTGCGTAAAGCCCGCTGCCAGGCCGCCCATGAAAATCGAGTAGAACTTATATGCCGCCGTGCCGCTCCCGGACCATTGCACGAGCATCGGCGATTTAAAATCATCTCCGACATTCGTGCTACCGGCCATGGCGCTGAGATTCGCATGAAGCACGAGCGGAACACCGAGAACATCCAGCGCATGCGCTTGCTGCGCCGTCAATAGCGATAGCGTGATTAAAAGTGAAAAGCGAAATTTCATAGTCCTGCCTCCTCCCGACAGCGGTTTCATTTTGATCCTCGATCCAAAATCTTTTCGATCGTGAGCTTGTAGCGGTGTTTTTCGTCCTTGAAGACCGAGCTGAAAAGCACGGTGCTCTCAGCGCCGTCGTCTGGGCGGGCATTAAACAGCAGCAGATCGATTGGCAGATCCAGAAAACACGCGAGCTTTCTGATCATCGGCAGGTTTTTTGCCGAAGGCTTAACCCCGGCAAGCCACCCGGAAAAGACGCTCTTTGGGATTCCGAGCTCACGGCAAATCTCCGCCGACGTCAGCCTCCGTGACTTCAATTCCATAGTCAGGACATCTGAAAGACAAATCTCGCCCACGTCATTCACCCGTTCATTGGTTTTGGATAACAAATGAAAATTGTCTTTCATTGTCGGGTCTCCCACAACGGAAGTTCAGTGGCCGATACCAAGAGTTCAGTCGGCTGAACTGTCGTCCTCCAAAATGGTGATGAGCATCTGTTTCAGGAGCTCCCAATCCTTACCGACCGCGAGATAGAGATTCTCGGACACCTCCTGCTCGTTCACGATCGGGCGCACCAGATCATCGTCGGCTCCGGTGAAAATGATGAACGGCTTGTGGTCGTCGAGCGCGGTGACGTACCTAAAAAAATCGAGGCCATTTTCGTGCTCTCGCATCATGTAGTCGCAGACGACGACATCGGGCTTCTGACCAAATGCCGTTTTGGCGTCGGCGAGCGTTCCACAAACCGTGATATCAAGGTTCAAGGCGCGGCCAAGGCTTGCGACGAAGACGTTTTGAAAGAAGTCGCGGACACACGCTTCATCATCGACAAACAAAACACGCTTAGTCTTCATTGGGATTCTCCTTGTGGATTTCAACGATTTCAATGGTGGCGCAAATGCGGTCGCCCGGGCGGATGGTTTTGTCGGGTTTGATACCGAATAGGAGCTCGTCGGAAGTGATTTTAAAATGCTCGCAGAGAGTACGAATGTGCTCCGGGTTACGCGGCATGATGTTCACGCAAAAGCCGAACAGGGTCGACTGCGCGATACCGAGTTTCCGAGAGAGAGATTTGACGGTCTCCCCGGAGGAGCGGATCAGTCGGGTCAGGTTCGGCCCGAGTTGTAGGTTTTTCTGATTTAGCACGCCCATAGGTTAAGCCTCCCGTCAGTTGTCGGTCCGCTGCGATTCGTGAAGCTGGAGGGAAAATCGGGAAGATGGATGCCCTGTCGCCGCCAAACATCACGGAGAGCAGAAGATGTTTGTAATTTAACGCAAAGCGTTACGTGCGTCAAGCTGATTTGTCTTTACAAGACATAAAGACGCGATAAATTTATGTGTATCAGTTACTTACAGATGGAGATGCACAATGAGTTTTAAAGTTACAAAGGCAGACGATCGCCCCTCCCTGAAGCTTGTTAACTTCAGGCTTCCCGAGACTTTGATGGAAGAGCTGAAGGAGATTGCGGGCAAAGAAGAGATTACGGTCACCGACCTGGTGAAACAGATGCTTCATTACTGCATTGAAGAATACAAAAAGAAGAAGTGACGAATACACCGGGAGCCAGGTGCCATCAGTAGATGTTCGAAATGCGGTCGAGCAGTCCCAAAATCGGACCTAACATATTGATTTGACTTGCCTTTACTGTTGTGTTATTTGCATTGAGGTAGATGGAAATCCATGTTTTTTCTGTCTGCCAAAGGAGGGCAAACATGGCAAGCACCCTAAAGATAGACAATCGCCGGGATGTAATGCTCCTTCTGTTTTTCTCCCCAGGGAAATCGGAACAGTTCAATGAGCCAATTATTGGTCGTACGCGTTTAGTGAAAATGCTTTTCCTTTTCCGACGAGAGGCACTGCAGCACTTTAAACAGGGAACAGAAGTGACCGACGATAATTTTTACGAATTTTTTCCGTGGAATTTTGGCCCCTTTTCCGTCGATGTTTACGATGATTTGACGTTTTTTATTTTACGCGAATTTATTAAATCTAATCAATCAGACGAGGAAACTGTTCTCGAATCGATCGAAGAGCAACAAAAGTGGTTGGATCAATCAGCACTCGAGGCCGAGGATGCACCAACTGAAGTTCAAGAGTATGAAGAGACGTTTCAACTGTCTGAGCGAGGATATAATTTCGCCAAAACTATTTACGACACGTTGTCACAGAATCAAAAAAAACTGCTTCAAGAATTTAAAACGCGAACAGCGACAGTGCCATTACGCGCACTGCTTCGTTATGTTTATCAGCAGTATCCTGAGATGACGACAAAATCGCGCATCAAAGAGCAGGTGCTTGGTGGACCTTGATTTAGTATTTCAAGCAATCGGGCACTCTGCATGGGCACCATCCGCCGCCACAACGCTGGTCGCAGGGGCGCTGTCCCAGCTCAAATTATTTATCCCCGGCGAAAAGGACATTACAGATCGCGTAAAACTTCTTCGGCAGGGACTTTATGCAAAAGTTGCCAAAAGTTATTCGTTCTTTTTTGAGGGCCTTATTAACAAGGACCTAGACGTTGTTGCTGGAAAGCCTACCAAATCGAAGGACGAGATTGCATTAGATCACGTCACCGAACTCGTTCGCGTTATGGGCGTGTTGGAGCGCGTGGACAGTTGCCGCAAGACAGTGAAGCGATGCTACGCTTTTTTGTTTTCTGCTATTATTTTGGGTTTGATTGGCTTTCTCCTTTCGTTTGTCGACGACGCACTAAAACCATGGGTAGCGACAGTTTCGTACATATTGATTCTGTTTGAGGTAATCTTAGTTTTTAAACTGAGGGCAGTTGAGGACCGAATTGGTGAGTATGAACGAACAACTTGAACCCAATAAAATGTATCGAAACCCCGAGCAGAAGCTTGTAGGACATCTTGTGCCTTTTTTGCAAAATTCGGGGTATAGGGTTCGGCTTGAAGTTCCAAGTTTGGGACAAAGTGCTGATATTGTAGCCACGCGTGGACGATGGGTTACTGCCATCGAAGCAAAAATGCACGACTGGAAAAAGGCCCTCGAACAGTGCCGGGTACATGAAAATTTGGCCGACTATGTATGCATTGCACTCGGAACACGAACCATTTCTGAGAATCTAATCACGGCAGCGCAAGAACAAGGTTACGGAATTATCCACTGCTCCTCCGAGGAGCCGTACTGCTCTTGGGTTCTTAGGCCGAGAGTAAATAAAAGGCTATGGCCCGCCCAGCGCGAATATTGGATAAAGAACTTAAGGGCCATTAATTATGAAGATTGAACACTGGATGACGTTTGGCACGTTTGCAGAACAGCGATATTTCATTTATCCAAAAGCCGACACCTACTCCGGCGTCGTCATAAACGCCAACATGGCCGCTCATGCCCCACAGGGACTAGCTGCATTTCTGTTGGAAAAAACGAAAAACCTGAATTACATCGTGGATCCTCTCACTCACGCGTTTCAGCATGATCCCGAGGCCGTCATGACGACCGATAAAGACGGCAACCGCGCTGTAAAAACATCTATTCAAACCTTGGCGAATGCATATGGCGCTCCTGTCACTGGGGTCGTTGGAAAACGCCCACTCAATCCCGACGACCTGAAGGATGAGAAAATTTTAGATGCCTTTGTGAAGGGATGTCTTTCGTTTCAGACCGAACAACTCACAAACGCAATGAATGACACGGACGTCGTGAAGTATCTCGACGAATCAGAAAGAAAGAAGCCTCCATACGCGGTAGTAGCACCATACTTTTATATGACAGAGACGACAGTTGATCGGTGGCTGCCAATCTGTACTTCTTCGGCACGCATCGCGATTAATTCGAAGATTGCCAACAAGGTATTTGCAGCGATTGTTGTTAGTCAGGGTGTGATTCTTGATGACCAACTTATTGAGAAAATTGCGAATAGTTTTTCGACGCTGAATCTCGCTGGATACCTGCTTTGGGTTGATGGTCTCAACGAACAAGAGGCTGGAGGTGCCGAACTCAAAGGCTTGCTAGCACTTGCTCGGAAGCTCCGCGCAAATAACACGCGAGAAGTGATTAATTTGCATGGTGGATATTTTTCAATTTTGGCCGCAGGAACGCTTGGCAATGAAGCGTTATCAGGGGTTGCGCATGGTCCTGAGTTTGGAGAATATCGGTCCGTTGTTCCGGTCGGAGGAGGTATCCCAATAGCACGGTATTATGTTCCGCTGTTACATTCGCGGATTCGGTACCGTGAAGCTATGGCTGCGCTAAGATTCAAAGGTTGGCTTGATTCTGCGGAAAAATTCCACGCGAACGTCTGCAATTGCCAAGAATGTATGTCTGTTCTTGATGGGAAGCCCGAGAATTTTGTTAAGTTCGGAATTGGCAACGTAAAAATGATCAAACGTGGCGCGAACTTTGTCCGTCTTGAATTCCCAACGAAAGAAACAAAAGAACACTGTTTGCGGCATTACCTTAACGTGAAGGTACAGGAATACGCAGAAGCCGTAAATGTCGATAAAACACAGATTATTAGCAACCTCGATAAAGGCTTGGCAGAGTTTGGCGGCATAATGGGGATTGATGCGGTTTCCTATCTCGACCTATGGAAACAGGTGTTAACAGCAAAATAATACTCTTCAGCCTAAACTTGAAGTTAGCAGCCAGACGGCGGGCAATGCGCAATGGTTAGTCTAACCCGGGAAGAACTATACAATCTGGTTTGGTCCAAGCCGACCACGCAACTTGCGACGGAATTCGGAGTTTCCGACGTCGCCATCGCAAAGGCCTGTCGACGCTACGACATACCAAAGCCGCCGTTGGGCTATTGGGCAAAGATTCGAAACGGTCATATGGTCCGAAGAAATCCGCTGCCTGCAAAGAAAAAGGAACACTCAGATCAAATTGTATTTCAGGGGCAACAGCAACCTGAACCACCGGAGCCTACCCCTGAAATAAAAATAAAAATGGAACAGGAAGCACTTCCTGAAAACGCCATCATCATTCCCGACGATTTGCGATCGGCACATGTGCTGGTTCGCAAGACTAAGGACGCTCTGCAGCAGCTCGAACCTGATGAATATGGCCGAGTACGTCCACGCATAGAGGGTTGCCTTAATATCCACGTCGCGAAGGATAGTGTGCGACGTGCGCTCCTCATTTGGCAGGGGCTCATTAAAGCACTTGATCGTCGCGGACATCGCATTGATGTCATTCAAGACCGTGGGCAATGGTCATCGGGTGCATGGCGCACGTTTGTGATTATCGAGCAGGAGCGAGTCGAGGTCCGGATGGAAGAGCCGACAAAACGCTATAATCGAGAGCCTACTGAAAAAGAAAAGAAATGGGGTTATTGGAAAAAGTGGGGCTATAACCCTACAGGTAAACTGAACATTATTATTGAGGAATCCAGCAGCTACGTGGGGCAGCGAAATTGGACGGATACGGACCAGATGCCGATCGAAACAAGGCTGAATGACTTTATCTCGGCACTCCTGCTATGTGCCGAATCCATGCGTATACGAGCATTAGATAATGCCCGCCGAGCAAAGGAGGAAGAGGCCCGTCGAAAAATATGGGAAGAAGAACGGAAACGCGCCGAACGTGAACAAGCCCGCATTAATGACTTGGAAACGCGGCTGAAATCTTGGGAGTACAGCAATAACCTGCGTGCCTTCATCAAAAGTATCGAGGAACGTCTTGCGACTTCAGGTGCGATAGCCATTGAGCCAAAGCTGCTTCATTGGCTTGAATGGGTTAAAAAGCATATCGATGCGAACGATCCTGTTGTTCGAGTCATGAACGCAGATGTGCCCTATCTCGATTAGCTATAGCCGGGCAGAGTCCATGGCACTAACGGCCAATGAGTTTTCGACCCGAACAGGCCTAAAGCCGAAGCGAATTACGAGAATGATCCACAGACTGAGACAAAGCGAAAGTAAGCCGTTCAAAAACATTGGCTTCTGCATAAAAATGAGAACAAACGAAATCACGGCTTTTGCAAAACGGTATGCAAACATATCAACGACATATTTTGCGCCATACTTCTGTTCCGGCCTGAGCGGGTAGTAAAGCAGCTCCTTAGAAACCGTGAATGCCGAGTAATCGATTCCCTTAACCAGCACGAATGAAAGGGCGACAACCCAAAGCACCGGCGATCCGAGACCAAGGCCGAAAAGCGAAAGCACGAGATAGACGGAAGGAATGAGAAATTGGACGCGCTGATTGGAGGTAATGGAAAATAGGACGGGCAGCAAAAGCAGCTTAGAAATCAACGCCACCGCATTAATGGAAGCAAAAACATACCCCAACCGATTTACCTTCTGCGTGACATCGGGAACTGCGCTTTGAAACTGTAAATTGAACTTGAGGTCGATGATGCCAATGCAGAACTGAGACAAAATTACCAATGCTGCGATATATAGGACGTACGGACGAACGCCACTCAGCGATTCAATTGGAGTTCGCGGCTTCTCTGCTTTCGGAGTTCCAATTGACAGACGGGTTGTTCTCGAAAAGAGAAACGCGGTCAATGCGAGCTGCGTCACACCAGCCAAAATAACGCCGCGCGCACCAAAAGAGTGCGTGAGGACGGACGGAAGTAGTCCACCGGCAATCCCACCAATACTTCCTGCAGCCGCGATGTAACCAAACAGGTACTTCGCGGCAGTCTCCTTGAGAAGATTGTTCAGATACCCCCAACACATGTGAATGAGGAATACGATGTAGACCTCTTTCCAGATGAACAGCACATGAGCGCATGGCCTGATCCCACGATCCAGGCATTCAAATGCGCCGAGGAAGATGAAACACGATAAGATCGACAGCAGAGTAAATAGACTCTGGATCGAATAGTTTTTTTGTAGCCTATTCAAGACGGTCACAGTTGCAAGGAGCACAAAAACTGAAAGAAAGGACATGAGCGGGGTTTCCGCCGCGCCAAAAGTCTGAAGATATAGGGCAGTAGTCACTGAACGAAGCAGCGAATACCCGAACAAAATAAAAAAATAGGATGTAAGCACCCAAGCGACATTCCTCTTGTCGGCATTGGTCATGGATCGGTAGGATTGGGTTAAGGAAAGCAGAAAACGCACAGGAATTCATATAAATGAAGTCGTCCGGAAAAACCATTCTTATCGGGGTAACGTCGGGAATAGCGGCATTTAAGATCGTGCAACTGGTCCGTGATTTTCGGCGGCGCGGATACGAAATAATCGTACTCATGACCGACAACGCAAAAAAAATGATCTCGGCGGATGAATTTGAGGCGGCTTCCGGTAATCGCGTGGCTCATGAGTTGTTCCCTAATGGCTTTGATTACAAGACGATTCTCAAGACCCGGACCGTGGAGCATATCAGCCTTGCGGAAAAAGCTTCTTTGGTATGCGTGGCACCTGCGACAGCCAACGTCGTGGCCAAAATCGCTCATGGGATCGCGGATGACCTTTTGACCACCGTGTTGCTCGCAACAAAAGCGCCCGTTTTGTTATGTCCGTCAATGAATGTGAACATGTGGCGCAAGAGCGTTACTCAAGCGAATATTTCCACGTTGCTTGGAGGAGGATACCGCATTTTGGAACCCGCTAAAGGCGCGCTTGCCTGTGGGTACGAAGGCCAGGGGCGACTGCCGGACATCGCCGTCATAAAAAGAGAAATGACAAAGCTGCTTGATCACGGATGTGAGATGGCGGGTAAAACCGTAGTTGTCACTGCCGGCGGCACGGAAGAGCCGATTGATGACGTGCGGGTAATTTCGAACCGTTCATCGGGAAAAATGGGAATAGCGATAGCTGAAGAGTTTGCGAGGCGCGGAGCTGAGGTTATCCTGATTCGCGGACGTACAGAAGTTGATCCCTTTGCCCAGATGAAAGACATCCGGGTTGGAACCGCCCGAGAAATGAAAACGGCGATTCATCGCTATGCCAAAAAATGCGATGCAGTTATCCACGCAGCCGCCGTGAGCGATTATCGTGTTCGGTCCCCCATTCGCGGTAAAATCGATTCCGGTGATCGTGAAATGTCACTCGACCTGGTTGCAAACCCAAAGATCATTGACACCATCAAAGCAATATATCCAAAGACAGTGTTGGTCGGCTTCAAGGCTGTCGTCGATCAGCCATACAGAAATCTCAAACAAGCCGCAGTGACTTTGGCCAAAAGATCAAAATGCGATCTGGTCGTGGCAAATGATGTAGGAAAGACGGCCACGTTCGGCAGCGATGATAATCAAGTCGT
The DNA here is from genome assembly GCA_035291325.1 of Bdellovibrionota bacterium. GTDB lineage: Bacteria > Bdellovibrionota > UBA1018 > UBA1018 > UBA1018 > XYD1-FULL-55-31. The sequence goes on from DATDSK010000190.1 coordinate 24,545, forward strand.
CTTTGTGCGTTCAAGCGGTCGCTGTCGAGCTTTAAGGAAAATGAGTAAGCACGAAATCGCCGAGGAGCTCGTTACAGAAGTCAGGCAGTTACTAAACGGCAGATAGATTTATTCCTGAGACTCGTAGGTGGGGCGTCTTGCGGTGCGCCAATCCGTGTGTGCCAAGGATTTCCCGGTGGCCACCATTTTGACTGCGGGCATTTGCAATGAACCCCCCTCATGGTACAAATGGAACGTTCGGTTGGACACGATGACCGATTTTGGAAACAAGGCTTTTTGTTTCCAAAGTGTTTCCGGGCTTGGAAACGAGGTTGGAAACAAAATCGGGCGAAATCGGAGAAACGAAATCGCCTGACGAATTGAGCGGTTACCGAGTCGAAACTTGGAAACACTCAGTTCGAAAATCGTCTACCCGTGTCCGCCATTCTTTCATGGTTCTCGTTTTTAAGTTCTTCGGTTCTTCTCGCTTCGTGGTGGGTTGCGTCCAGAAACCCTTCAGGCTCAAGCAGTTACGAGAAAGGTCTTACTTAGATATGAGCAAAACAGAGCAGGGGCGTTGTCGAACCGGCATTGCGGGCTTGGATGACATTCTTCGTGGTGGACTCCCCAGAAATCGTCTCTATCTGGTCCAAGGAGAACCGGGCACCGGCAAGACAACCCTTGCCTTGCAGTACCTGCTCGAAGGAGCGCGCCAGGGGGAAAAGGGCTTATACATTACTTTTTCAGAAACGGAAGAAGAGCTGAATACGGTGGCGGCTTCTCACGGTTGGGACCTGAAGGATATTTCGCTTTTCGAGCTTTCGTCCCTCGAGGAGCGGCTCCAACCCGAGTCCCAAAACACCGTGTTTCATCCGTCAGAAGTAGAAATGAATCAGACAACGGCATTATTGTTGGCCGAGGTTGAACGCGTCAAGCCGACCCGTGTTGTTTTTGATTCGGTATCGGAAATGAGAATGCTCGCCGAGACTCCTCTTAAATACCGCAGGCAGATGTTGTCTCTCAAACAATTTTTTTCCGGCAGAAACTGTACCGTAATGGTCCTCGATGATCGTACGGCCGCCCCTTCGGATCTGCAGGTTCAGAGCATCGTCCACGGCGTAATCAACCTGCAGAAAATGCATCCCGAATTCGGTGACGAGCGACGGCGTCTCAATATCGTGAAGGTTCGAGGAATCAAGTTTACGGGTGGTCATCACGACTACACCATCCGCACGGGGGGTATCGAGGTTTTTCCGAGAATGATTTCGGCGCAACACTTCACAGAATTCAACAAAGAGCGGATCTCCAGCGGCATCCCCAGGATAGACGCACTGCTCGGGGGCGGACTCGACGCAGGAACGAGTACATTATTCCTCGGTCCGGCGGGAACAGGCAAATCTACTCTTTCCATCCTGTACGCAGTCGCGGCAGCTCAGCGCGGAGAGTACGCCATGATCTTTGCATTCGAAGAGAGTATTCACACGCTCCTGGCACGAACCGCCGCGCTCGGAATGGATCTCAAGAAGTACCTCGCTGAAGGTTTGCTGGAGGTCCGAAAGATTGATCCTGCCGAACTTTCTCCGGGCGAATTCGCCGACTCCGTTCGATCATCAGTCCTCGCGAAAAAGCCGCGCGTTATTGTGATCGACAGTTTGAATGGTTATCTTCAGGCGATGCCACAAGAGCAATTTTTAATACTGCAGCTTCACGAACTGCTCGCATTCCTCGGGAACCAGGGTGTTGCTACAATTCTGGTGCTTGCGCAGCAGGGGCTTCCTGGAGCGGCGATGATTGCACCGATGGATGTTACGTACCTCGCCGATACGGTGGTAATCATCCGCTTTTTTGAGGCTGCCGGTGCCGTTAAGAAGGCTGTTTCTGTTATGAAGAAACGCGGCGGCAGTCATGAAACAACAATTCGAGAGTTCGCGATCGGAAAAAATGGAATAACCGTCGGGGAGCCCTTGTCAGAGTTTCAAGGGGTGCTCACAGGGATCCCCAGCTTCCATGGGAAGCAGCAGAAAATACTGGAAAAAGAGAATGGCTCCCGAGGCCGCGCAAAACGAAGCAAAAGTTGACGCTGCGGGGCTCGACGTTCTGATCCTCGCCCCCACTGGCCAGGACGCAACTCTCCTTGCCAAAGCACTCAGGCAAGAGGGGATCAGCGCGGTCATTTTCTCTGACATCGACTCACTTTGTTTTCAGATCCGCAGGAATGCGGGCGCGGTTCTGATCGCTGAAGAGGCGTTTACTTCGGATGTTGTTTCTTCCCTGAAAAGCGCCATTCAGAATCAGGAACCCTGGTCGGATATCCCTATTATCATTATGGTCAGTCCGGGACGGACGTCTCTTCCTGCCGGGCGGATTCTTAGGATCTTGGCACCGAGTGGCAACGTGACACTGCTGGAGCGCCCCTTTCATCCCGTGACTCTTGTGAGCATGGTCATGGTCGCTCTTCGTGCGCGTAGCAGGCAATATCAGGTCTTAAACCTTCTTAATCTTCAGGAAAGGGCGACGAAGGACCGGGATGACTTCATCTCGATCGCATCCCACGAGCTGAAGACTCCGCTTACGTCCATGAAGCTTCAGACGGAACTGGGATTACGGATGACCAGTCGAGGCCTCCTGGCCGAGGAACTCCCTGAAAAGCTGACACGGCTGCTCAGAAGCAATCATACCGAGGTGGATAAACTGGTTCGACTTGTCGACGACATGTTGGACGCGACCCGGATTGTTTCCGGCGCCCTGACCATCCGAAAATCAGAATTCGACCTTACATCTTTGGTTCGAGAGATCGTTGAGAAATTCAGGCCGCTGCTGACGAATGCAGATTGCGCGCTGCACGTCGATACGAACGAGGCCGTGATCGGCACATTTGACAAGTTTCGCATCGAGCAGGTCCTCAGCAATTTGTTAACGAACGCCGCTCGATACGCGGCCGGGAAGCCGGTCTGGGTATCGGTATGTCGAATCGACGATAGGGTGAGCCTCATCGTTCGCGACGAAGGCAAGGGCATCCCGGCAGAAAAACGCGAAATGATTTTCGAGCGCTTCAAGCGTGCTGTGGCGGAGGGTGACCAGCGTGGTTTGGGCCTCGGGCTCTTTATCTCCCGGCAAATCGTAAGAGCGCATCATGGAGATATTCACGTCGAAAGTCAGTCAGGACAGGGCGCGATCTTCATCGTTGATTTGCCGGTTCACGGATAATGCCGTCTTCTTCGTCTTTGTGCATCTCACGCATAGCATAGAGCGCCGCTATCCCGTCATGACGATGTCAGTCCAGAGGAGCCGCGATCCCGTCGGTTTGGGAACCGTTGCTGCTGGCTCTGCAGTGACAAA
>DATDSK010000191.1:0-21894 GCA_035291325.1 Bdellovibrionota bacterium
TGCAAGAATGATATCAGCCCTGCCCGGCTCGATTCCCGGTAACCCGGCGCGCTCGACGACCTTGCGCCATTTCAGTTCCTCAACGAGGCGGTGAATATCCCCACGCGTGAGCACCGTCTGGTCGATCCGTCCCGCATCGAACTGGTTCAACTGCAGATAAGCGGAGGCCAAGGTCGTCGCCGTTCCCGCGACGGCCAGAAGGCGGCTGTTCGAGGAAAGTCGTTCTCGCCAGGGGAGAAGTTCAGCTAATTTTTCATCGATGCCCGCCTGACAGGCCCAGAACTCCTGATCCGTCACGGGATCGGACTGAAAAAACCTTTCGGTAAACCGAACCGAGCCGATATCGATGCTTCTACCGTGAATTTTGCCGCCGCTTTGCGCGATGAGCTCCGTGCTCCCTCCCCCGATATCGATCAGAGCCGTATTTTCCGAGGTCATTCCCGGCAGGAGTCCGCCAAGAAAGGTAAGACGCGCTTCCTCATCTCCGGAGATGATCTTGAACCGGAAGCCGGTTTCGTTTTCGACCCTGGCGAAGAACTCAGCCCCATTTGCCGCGTCCCGCGCCTGACTGGTGGCCACGCAGACCGCCTCACGCGCATCTGCCCCGAGCGCCGCGAGTTTACCGGCGTATTGCCTGAGGCAGGCAAGCGTTCGTTCCATCGCTTCGGGCAGGAGAAGCCGGTTGCGGTCAACTCCCTGCCCAAGCCGGACGATCGTGCAAAGATCGGCAAGAACCCGCCGCGGCTCGGGCTCGGATCGAGCCCAGTCCGCCACGAGGAGAAGGCAGGTATTCGTGCCTAGATCGATGGAAGCGCGAATCACTTTTTCTGGTCGGGCTTCTTCGTCTCGTCCGCGGAACCCGAGGCGTCATCGTCTTCTTCGACTTCAGCCGAGACCTTTTTTGATTTCCCCTTCAGTACGCCCAGCTGAACCTTGAGTTTATAGTTCTCTTTCTCGTAATTTTCGGCCTTTTCTTTCCAATATTTCGATTCCTGCTCCAGCTCGGCAATGCGCTTGTTCCGCTCTGCCGCCAGGGAATAGTAGCCTTCGGAGAAGTTCTCGGTATCGGGATTGAACATCCCCACCCGGGTTTCGCCGTCGACGATACCCTTCACCCGGTACATTCCGCCGTCGGCCTTTTCTGCTTCAATCACCTGAACATCAAAGCTCTTCCCGGGATAAGCCTTTTCCTGCCAATATTTCGCGGCGCTCTCTTTAGCCTGGTTTTTGACTTTCTCACCCGAGCACCCTGAAAGAACCGGAAGAACCAGCATCATCGAAACAAAAGCCACTCTCAGTTTCATACGCACATTCCCTTTCTTATCGGAACAATTTCTTCCCAAAATCCTCAAGCCGTTTTTGCACCGCGGGCGGCGCCTTCTGGATCAGGCTATCCGCTTTTTTCTTCAATTCGGCTTTGGCCTTGCCTTGTGCCGCGGCACTCATGTTTCCAACGGCCACCTTCGCCAGAAATTCCGGGACCTCCGTATAAGAGTAGCAGGGAGCGAAAATCTGGCAACCCACATGTACCGGAAATCGCACCGGCTGATTACCTTCGGCGAGAATGTGCTCGACTTTGACGCCGCCCTGTTCCACCGAAAGATCCTTCGCACCGGTCAGGTTGTACGTGTCCACCAGTTCCCAGTTCGTCTGGAGAGAGTAATCCTTCATCCCGATCAAAAGATTTCCCTTGAGATCAATGCCCTGATTCGGAGCCGCTTTGGCGATGAAATTCGGAGCGGCGAACTTGCCGCCCGCGATGGTGAAATTTGACGAAATCACATCATAACGTGATTGGCCGCTCGGCAAGCCGAACTTCTTCCCGGAAAGCTGGTTCTTCACCGCCGGGATCTTATCGGCGACCTTTTCAACCGATTTCGTGAGCGCCTCCGAAACCATTTTCCCGATGTCGATCGTCGCGAACGTGGCTTTTTCAACCCTCATGCTCCCTTTGGCCTTCAGATTCGAGATTGCCGGATCGGGATTGAAGCTCTGCCCTTCCCCGGTCATGTCGAAATTGGCCGTGCCGAGAAGCGTGTTTCTGAACAGGCGGAATTGCGAAGCAACCGCCTGAGAAAGATCGAGCCCGAGGATCTGCGCGCCGAATTTATAAGTCGGCACTCTCGGCGCGAGGGCGGCGGCCCCGCTCGCCTTGATCGAGCCATTCCAGAGCTTCATTGAGAACTGTTCAATGCCGGCATTCAGATCGCGCAAAAAGAGCTTACCGACAAGTTCGGTCATTTTAATGTCATAAGCCTTCACTGACCTGATATTCACATTCACGTTGGCAACGGTCGCGCGAACAATCTTGTTCTCACGAAGGGGCGCGAGCAGGGCATCAAAATCCGAGGAAGCGCCGGGAGCCTTGGCCTTTTTCGCCGGTTCTTCAGTTCCGGCGGGGGAAGCCGGAGCGGCGGGTGCGCCCTGATCTTTTTTGGCCGGAGCCGGAAATTCCACCAGCTGATCCAGATCCATCCCCGGCGAAGTCACCTCGAGGTCGGCCCGGGGTTTCGCGAAAGACAGAACCTTGCCACGAATACTCAGGTCATTTCCGGGTGCCTTCATCGTCAGGTTCATGCTCTCCACCTGATCGGTGATAATATTAATGACGCCGTCGACTCGCGGGCGAGCCTTCAGTTTCGGAGCCTTCGCCGTCACGCCGGTCGCGGAGACCTTGGCGCGATAACCCAGCTTTTCAGCCGGACCTTTCGCGTTCGCCTCTAGCCGTACAATACCCCCGAGTTCAAAATCCTTGAGCATCGGAATCAGCTTAACCCAAGGCTTCAGCTCGATATCATTCGACCTCATATTGAAGATCACAACGGGCGCGAAAGACTGGCCGGCGGCCGTCGAGAAATTCGAAATGGTCCCGGAAGACTTGAACTCCGCGTTGAAGAAACGGGCATTGAAATGATCGACCGAGACCTCGTTTTCAGAGGCCTTGAGCGCAAGATCTGCGTTCGCCTCCGTATCCTTGGTTTTCTCAAAGAGCTCCGGAACCTTGATTTCAAGCGAATTCAGGTCAATCTGAGCGGTCATGGCAAGCTGCTCGAAACGCCCACCCGCCGTCATCTTCGGCTGGGCTTGCCCGGTCAGCTTCAACGGTCCCTTGACCACGATGGCTTTTGCCGCCGGCTCACCCATTCTCGAATCGAGATCGGCCCAAACTTCGAGCTTCATCGGCCGGGAGAGCGAGATGTCGCGCGCGATCAGGTTGAGATCCTTGACCTGAGTCGATAGATGCGTCACCTCATCGCCATATGTGAGCAGCGCGTTCCTGAGCTCAACCCCGATGCGCGCGCGCGTGGCGATTGCCGGGAGGGTCAGTCCGGGATCCTGCGCGGCAGGCGGGGTCGGGGCGCGAGTCGCTTTGTCGTCCGGGGTCGACGGCGCGGGAGTAGCGACTCCGGACTTCACCAAGGACAGCAAATTGAATTTACCGTCCTTGTCCTTAAGGACGTTGATCACAGGCCGCTGCATTTTGAACGTCAGGACCGGCGCACCGCCCAGAATCGAGGCGAATGGCAGGTGAAAATAGGCATCTTTCACGGAAAGAAGCTTTCTCCCGGCCCGATCCTGAACCGAAAGTCCGGCGACGTCGATCCGGATCTGTCCCCAAAGCGAAAGCGACAGTTTACCGAGCTCCAGGGTACCGTTGATGTTTTCGTTCGCCTTTTGCACGATCTGCGGCCTGAACTTATCCACGTTCACCACGAAAGGGATCACAAGCGCGGCGACAACAAATAACGCCAATAATCCTGCAAGAACCACGGCGATGTACTTGATGGTTTTTTTCACGCTATTCTCCTATGACAGTTTCTTCTTCAACAATTCCTGAACGAGCGACGGATTCGCTTTGCCGCCGGATTGCTTCATAACCTGCCCCACTAAAAAGCCGATGACCTTCTCTTTTCCGGCCTTGTATTCTGCCACTTGGGCCGGGAATCCCGCAATGACCTTGTCTATCGAAACCTCCAGCGCCGCGGTGTCGCTGACCTGCCGGAGACCTTCGCGCTCGACGATCGTTTCAACGGACTCTCCCGTTTTCCATGCGACACCGAGCGCCTGCTTGGCCCCAGTGCTCGAGACCACCCTGCTTTGCGCGAGACGGACCAGATCAGCGATATGCGCCGGCGTGACCTTCGAAGCCGAAAGCTCCCGTCCTTCTTCATTCAAAAGCCGCATCAGCTCACCCGTCGTCCAATTCGCGGCAGCTTTGGCCGCCGCGCGAAGATCGGACGGATCGGGAAAGGCAGCCTTCAGGATTTTGACGCTCTCTTCGTAAAATTCGGCGATCGCCCTGGACGCGAGCAAGACTTCGGCATCATATTGGGACAAGCCGAACTCCGAGACGAAACGTTCGAATTTCCGGGCCGGAAGCTCGGGAATCCGGGGTCGGATGGAAGCGATCCAGGAATCCTCAATCCGGAGTGGAATGAGGTCAGGATCGGGAAAGTAACGATAGTCCTGTGCTTCTTCTTTTGAGCGTAGGCTCACGGTCACGTTCCTCGCGGAATCGTAGCCGCGCGTTTCCTGAATGACTCTCCCACCGGCACGAAGCACTTCAATCTGGCGACGGATTTCAAAGTCGATGGCCTTCTCGATAAAACGAAACGAATTTACGTTCTTGATCTCCGCTCTCGTCCCGAATTCCTTCGACCCCCTCGGCATGACACTCACATTCGCATCACACCGAAAATTTCCCTCCTGCATATTCCCGTCGCAAATACCGAGGTACGTGACGACTCCGTGAAGTGCCCGGAGATAAGCGCCGGCTTCTTCGGCAGTCCTCATGTCAGGAGCACTCACGATTTCAATCAGGGGTACGCCCGCGCGATTCAGATTCACGACCGAAAAACCGGAAAGGTGGATGTTCTTCCCCGCGTCCTCTTCCATGTGGATGCGGTCGATTCTGATCCTCTTGCGAGCAGACGCCGTATTGATTTCGAGCCATCCCGCCTCGCAAATCGGCTGATCATACTGGCTGATCTGATAGCCCTTTGGGAGATCGGGATAAAAATAGCTCTTGCGGGCGAACACGCTCCTGGGATTGATCCGGCAATTTGTGGCGAGCCCCGCCAGCATCGCGAACTCAACCGCCTTGCGGTTCAACACGGGAAGCGTGCCCGGGTGACCGCTGCAGACCGGGCACGTGTTCGAGTTCACGGCGACGTCGGCGACCGACTCCGCCGCGGGCCCTCCGGGAAGCCGCGCGCGACAAGCGCAGAAAATCTTCGAATCCGTCGCGAGCTGGGCATGGACTTCGAGCCCGATCACGGCTTCAAAATCATTCTGAATGTTCATCGTGTTCATGGGGCCGCCCCCCGTTTCTCGAAGGCATGCGCGAGCGAAAGAAGACGTTCTTCCTGAAAAGGCGGCGCGATCAGATGCAATCCGATCGGCAATGAATCCGGCGTTTCAGTTCCGGAGGGGATGCTGATCGCGGGAAGACCCGCCAGATTCGCGGGAATCGTGAATATGTCGTTCAGGTACATCTGGAGCGGGTCACTGATCCGCTCGCCGATCTTGAAAGCCGTGGTCGGCGAAACCGGCCCGGCAATGAAATCGACTTTTTCAAAAGCGGTCGCGAAATCCTGTTTTATCAAACGCCGGACCTGGCAAGCGCGCCGGTAGTAAGCCTCGGAATACCCGCTCGAAAGCGCGAATGTTCCGAGAATGATCCTTCGCTTCACTTCAGGACCGAAATGCGCGCGAACCTTCCGGTAAAATGCGGCGAGGTCATCGGCATTTTCGGCTTCGGCCGGCCGCACGCCATAGCGGACCCCATCGAATCTCGCGAGATTGCTTGAAGCCTCGCTCACGGCGACGAGGTAATAAACGGCCACGGCATATTGAGTATGCGGAAGTGATATCGGAATCACCCGCGCTCCCTTCGACTCGAACCAACGCAGGGAGCTTTGAATGGATTTCTCGACTTCTGCCGAAAGGCCACCGACGAAATATTCTTTCGGAACGCCGATCCTGATGCCATTCCATTCCGCCTGCGTTTCGGGAGCTTTCCTCAAAGCCTCGCGGCAGGCGCCCTTTGGAACAGTCGCAGAAGTCGCGTCCCTCGGATCATGTCCGCTCATCACGTCAAACAGAATCGCCGCGTCCTCCACGGTCCGGGCCATCGGTCCGACTTGATCCAAGGACGACGCGAAAGCCACGAGCCCGTAACGGCTCACGCGTCCGTAGGTGGGCTTGAGACCCACGATTCCGCAATAACTTGCCGGAAGCCGGATCGATCCGCCCGTGTCAGTCCCGAGAGCGGCGACACAAAGCCCGGCCCGAACGGCGGCGGCCGAGCCACCACTGGACCCGCCGGGTACCCGCTCGGGTTGGGTCGGATGCAGAACAGGGCCGTAAGCCGAGTTCTCATTCGATCCGCCCATCGCGAACTCGTCCATGTTCAGCTTGCCGAGGCAGAGCGCGCCCGCGGACTCGAGACGCTCCACGCAAGTCGCGGTGTAAGGAGCCACATAATTATCCAGCATCTTCGACCCGCAGGTCGTGCGGACACCGTCCATCGTCAGGTTGTCCTTGATCCCAAGAGGGATTCCGAACAACGGCACGCGATCGCGCGGCACTTTACCCTCCGCCCTCAGGATCTGATCCGCGGCTTCCGCGCGCTCGAGCACCCGATTTTCGCAAACGGTCAGGAAGGCGTTCAGCCCGTCTTTCCCGCCCTTCTTTTTTACGGAATCAAGAAAATGGCGCGTCACCTCGACAACGGACGCTTGTTTTTTATCGAAACTGTCGTGAATGGCTCGGATCGTTTGAAGCTTGTCGGCGTCCATAGCGTCCTCAGAGAATCTGAGGGACCCTGTAACCCTCGGTGGACAAATCGGCGAAAATTTCGACCCGATCCTCGCGAAGCGCGGAGTCGCCGGGCTCAAGCGGATGCGTGAGTGGCTCGACTCCCGATACGTCAACTTCTTGAAGCTGCTCGACGTACCCGATCACGTCACGAAGCTGCGGAGTAAACGTCCTGACCTCGTCTTCTGAAAGCTCCAGCCGGGCAAGATCGGCAACCCGAAGCGTCAGCGTCTCGTCAATTTTTTGCACTTCAGCTTTGGAATCGGCCATAGCCCCTTCACCCCAGATAGCCGTTCACGTAACGGAATAAAAATTTTCTTCGCTGCCGCCCGGCGAATTCAACCGTGACTTTCTGATCATCCCCGAAACCTTCTGACAGCACAACCGTACCGCGTCCGTACTCGGGATGATTCAAATGCCGTCCCACGACGGTCGGGGGCAATTGCCCCGTCGTGGTAAAACTCGGACGCGAAATCGGTTCGGGCCCCCTCGCGAAAAAATTCGACTGTGTCGCCCGTCCTCCCGTATCCACCCAGCTTCTGCCATACTGCCGCTGCATGCCTTGAGGGCTGACCTGCACCTGGGCAAGATCCTTGAACTGGACCAGCGAATCAGGCATTTCGGAAAAAAAGCGGGAGGGTTCCTGGTAATTGACATTGCCCCAGAGCCGGCGAACGACGACGTTCATCAAAAAAAGCCGCTCGCGCGCGCGTGTCATCCCGACGTAGCAAAGCCGGCGCTCCTCTTCGACGTCTTCCTCCTGTGATTCCTCCCAAGGCTTGATGGAAGGAAAAAGCCCCTCTTCCATGCCAACCAGGAAGACCACCGGGAATTCAAGTCCCTTCGAGGAATGAAGCGTCATGAGCTTGACTGAACTCGCCAGGGAATCAATGTTATCGGCCTCGGAAACAAGCGAGGACTGCTCGATGAAAACGGCCAGAAGCTGTCCTTTTCTGGCGCTGTGATCGAGAGGCGCGGTCTCGGACGGCGTCTCGAGATTGTCATAATTCGATTCCTCGAACTCGAGGAGAATCGTATCGAACTCCTCCAGGTTCTCGACCCGCGCCATCGCTTCTTCGGTGCCCTCCTTGCGAAGTTCGCGCACATAGCCCGTCTCATCGAGAATCAGATGATAAAGTTCGGAAAGCAGAAGATTTGGCTGCTCGAAACGAAAACGCTCGATCAAGGTGACAAAGTGCGCGAGCTTTCGCGCGGTCCCGCTCGAGGTGATCGATGGCTCACGCGAGGCGTGCACAAGAGCATCCCAGTAGCTGATCTCAGCAGCTCCCGAAGCGCCGCTTAAGGCCAGCTGCGGCTGGACCTGTTGTTCGCGCTGGAGCTTAAGATGAAGCTCGTCAATTTTCTCGAGGGTCGTCTTGCCGATTCCGCGCGCGGGCACGTTGATGATCCTGCGGAGGTTCACGGAGTCAGAGGGATTCAGAATGACCTTGAAATACGAAAGAATGTCCTTAATTTCCTTACGGTCATAAAACCTGAGGCCGCCGACGACCTGGTAGGGGATCTTTTCACGCCGCAACACATCCTCGAACTGCCGGCTCTGGGCATTCGTGCGGTAAAAAACCGAAAAGTCGCCGTAAGCGCGACCTTCATTCTGAGCCTGCAGCTTGATCTCCCTCACGACGAGTTCGGCTTCGGCCCTCTCGTCGGGGACCTGCGCCCGGACGATCGGCAGCCCGTCTTCATTGTCCGTCCAGAGAGTCTTGTCCTTGCGGGTCGTGTTGTTGCGGATGACCTGACTGGCCGCTTTGATGATCGTTTTCGTGGAACGGTAGTTCTGCTCGAGCTTCACGATGTGCGCACCGGGGTAATCCGATTCGAAGTCAAGAATGTTGCGAATGTCGGCTCCACGCCATTTGTAAATGGACTGGTCCTCGTCCCCGACGACGCAAATATTCTGATGGCCGCCGTTTCTCCTCCCCGCGAGCATCGAGAGCAGCAGGTACTGGGCGCGATTCGTGTCCTGATATTCATCGACATGGATGTACTGGAAGCGCTGCTGGTATTTTTGCCTGAGGTCCGGATTATCCCTGAGTATCCGATAAGTCATGCAGATGATCTCGCCGAAATCCAGGGCGTTGTTGGCCAAGAGATCCTTTTGGTACACGTCGTAAATTCGTTTTACCTGACGTGCGAAAATATCATGCGGAGCCGGTTCCATTTCGGCGGGTTCCAGCGCGTCACACTTCGCGCGGTTAATGGCCCCCTGAACGGCCTTCGGGTTAAATGCCTTCTCGTCGATGTTCAGCTTGTTCAGCGCGCCTTTAATCAGGCTGAGCTGATCAGAATCATCGTAGATCACGAAAGATTTCGTGAAAGGCGTCCGATCCAGCTCACGACGGAGAAGCCTCACGCACACTGAATGAAAAGTCCCGATCTCCGGGTTACCGAGAAACGCCCCGTGCCCTTCCTTGGCCGCCTGGTTGAGCATGCGCTCGACCCGTTCACGCATCTCGCCGGCTGCCTTGTTCGTGAAGGTCACCGCGAGCACGCGGTAGGGCGGTACCTGGCAATGTTCGATCAAATAACAAATCCGGGAAGTCAGCATCTTCGTCTTCCCGGAACCGGCTCCCGCCAAAACGATCAGCGGTCCCTCCGTGGTAAGCGCCGCCTCACGCTGCTTGTCGTTGAGAGCAGAAAGATAAGAGGACGAAGAAGAGTTCATGAGTAATGCTTTACACCTTTCGCAGCCACAGTATCGGCGAAAATCAAAGCTCCCGGTTTTCGACGCTCAAAGACCGGCGAGCCACTTCCCGGTCATAAGCGAGTCGCACATTGTAAACGAAAAGCAGACCGGCGATGTGCCCGTCTTCGGCCAGGACCGGGATACAAGGCGTATCCTCGAACAAGCCCGAAGTTTTCGAGAGCCGATCGCTGACCTTTGCGACGGGTGCTTTGAAACCGGAGCGATAAAGCAAATCCTTCGCCTCAAGCAGCCGCACAAGCGACGATTTCTCGGAGTTCTTCAGGACCGCTGCTTCTTGCGCATGCCAGGCTTCCTGAACCATGTCCACGGTCAATAAACCTTTGTAAACACCCTGCGCGGTCACGACCGGCAGGAACGGGTATCGCGACTTCAGCAACCGGGAATAGATTTCCGACACCGGTTCGTGCTCGTGGACGGTCTCATAGTCGGTCATCATCGCATCCCGTATCAATATGGAATCGAGAATGGATGCCGACCGTCCGTCAATCAAAGTCATCCCGCGCGCTTCAAGGTCCCGGTCGATGAGCGGAGGGGTTTTGAGAAAGCGGACGACAAACCGGGCAAGATAAGCCGCGATAACCGCGATCAAAAGCGCGGGAATGCTGTTCGTGATCTCAAAAATCAGAACTCCCGCCGCGAGCGGCGCTCCGAGCATCGCGCCCCAGAAAGCCGCGCTCCCCGCAAGACCGGCGATAGCGCCAAAAGAAGGGATCCCTTGAAAAAGCCACTGATCGACGCCAACGCCAAAAATGCCGCCGATCACGAAGAGAGGCCAGAAGAGGCCGACGGTTCCGAAACCGGCAAGCACCAGCGCGAGGCCGAAACATTGCGTGAAGAAGAGCACGCCGAGTTCTCCGGCCGGAAGATGTCCCCAAAGAACCCTTTCGAGTCCCAGAAGGGGAAACGTGTGCCCGGGCCGATAAATGAGGATCAGGAAAAACAAAAGAACTCCCGCGGTCAACGTCCGCATCCACGCCTGGGTCTGGAAAAGTTCCAGCAGATTGTCCTGAACATATCGAATGAAGCGGGTCAGAACCGCTCCCGCGATACCCGCCGTCGCGGCAATGACGAGAACCCCCGCCCATTGCACCCAGCTCAGCGGTGATCCGTTCAGGATAGCGCCAAGGTTCACAAACCCCGAAGGGGCAAGCGCGCCTGATGGAAAAATATATTTCACGCCGACAAAGGCGGCGAGAGCGGCTACCGCCGCCGGAATGAGCGGCCCGCCGATCCCGAGTTCGATGGGTACGAGCATCGCCGCGAAGGGTGACCCAAAGGCGGCCGAAATACCCGCGCTCAGCGCCGCGGCCGCATCGCTTCTTCTCCGCTGTTCGAACCGGCTCGACGAACGCGAGCGGGTCTTGAGAGCGAAAGAATGCGCGAACTCAGTGGCCGCCCCTTCGGGGCCCACGGTTCCGCCAAAAAACGAGAGCAGGAGGGAGTTCAAGCCGCGAATGGCCCAACGCAATGCCGAATCGGGTTTGGCAATCGAATGAATGTGAATGAAAAGATCCGCCAAGCCGTCATAAGAACGCGTCCCGGGCCGCTGATCGAGGACAAAACGCTGCAGCAGCATCGCAATCCCGGTGACCGCCAGAACGAAAACAGGCGCGGCGAGCACAAATCCGGGAAAGCTCGACTCGAGGAACCCGCCAAACCTTGCTGGAAGAGCCACGATCGCTGCCGCCAGGAATCCGATGATGATAGGGCCAATCATCTTAATCTCTCCTCATTCAACGGTTACACTCTTGGCCAGATTACGGGGCTTGTCGACATCGGTCCCGTGCAGAAGCGCAAGTTCATAGCTGAGCAACTGAATGACGGGAGTGAGAAAGAACGGAACGAGGCTTTCATCCACCTTTGCTGAAGGCAATTCGATCCAGTGATCACAGAGCCCGATCAGTTCTTCGTCCGAAGCGCTTCCGATCCCGAGAATCTTCGCGCCGCGCGCCTTGACCTCCTGAAGGTTCGAAACCGTCTTGTCACGCCACTGATCGCGGGGAGCGAGAACGACGACAACCATCTCCCGATCGATCATGGCGATCGGCCCGTGCTTGAGTTCTCCCGCGGCATACCCCTCGGCATGCACGTAGGCGATCTCCTTGAGTTTGAGCGCCCCTTCGAGCGCCACCGGAAAGGAATACCCCCTGCCGATAAAGAAAAAACCTTTCGAGGAAGCGAGCTTGGCCGCGATCTTGCGTATCACTCCGGCAAGCCCCGTGTCCGAAGAACCGTTTCCCAAAAAATCGGAAAGGAGATGCGGAAGCCGGATCATATCCTCGAAGAGCCTCGAAACGGAATCCAAGCTGACGAGCGAACCCGCGTGCCAACCGTCGCGTTTGAGACTAAGGAAGCCCGAAAAGATCAAGAGTCCGAGCATCTGGGAAAGAAAGGTCTTCGTCGCCGCCACGCCGATTTCGGGACCGGCGAACGTGAAGAAAGTTGCATCAGCCTCTCTCGAAAGAGTGCTGCCCCGGACGTTCGTGATCCCGATCGTCGGGATGCCCTGTTTGCGAGCCTCTCGAATCACGGCCAAAGTGTCAGCCGTTTCGCCTGATTGAGAGATACCGATCAGGAGGGCATGGGCGCCCAGGACCGGATCGCGATAACGGTATTCGCTGGCGAGTTCCACGGTCACCGGCACCCGCGCCCATTTTTCAAGCCAGTACTTGCCGAGGCTTGCGGCATGCCAGGAACTCCCGCAGGCCACCAAAGTGATTTCCCGGGCTTTCTCGAGTAAAGCGACGCCGGGCTGTGACGCCGCGAGCGGGAATGCATCGGTTCTTGCCCTATCGAGAAAACCGTTCAGCGTGTCCATGAGCGCTGTCGGTTGTTCATAAATTTCTTTCAACATGTAATGCGGAAAACCCTGCTTATCGAGTTTTTCAACAGACCAGTCCAGCCGGGAGGAAGCGCGTGAGACCGGTTTGCCGGTTTCCAGCTCAAAAAATTGCAGCCCTCTTTCAGTCCCGAGCACGATATCCCCGTGCTCGAGGAACACAACGTCACGGGTGAATTGCAGAAGAGGTTGCGCATCGCTCGCGAGAATGGTGCCGCCCGCGGGGTCTGCCGCAGCAACCAGGGGGGAACCGTTCCTGACTCCGATCACCACGTTCGGCTCGCGTTCGGACATGATGACGACGCTACAAGCCCCCTGCAACCTGGCAAAGCTCTGTCGGACCGCTTCCATGAGCGAAGCGCCGCGATCCATTTGTTCAAGGACGAGAAACCCGAACAGTTCGCTATCGGTTTCCGACTCCGGCCGATAACCCTTGGCGATGATCTCGCGTTTTATTTCCTGATAATTTTCAATGATCCCGTTATGAACGAGAACGACGTGCCCGGTACGATGCGGATGGGCATTCTGGGTGGTCGGCTTCCCGTGCGTGGCCCAACGGGTATGCCCGATCCCGCAACAGACGTCCTGATAAGCCGGTGCGCGGCCGTTCAGGAGCTTTTCCACGTTCTCGAGTTTTCCTTCGGACTTGTGTATCTCGATCTTCTCTTCGCGAAAGAACGCAACCCCGGCGGAGTCGTATCCGCGGTATTCCAGGCGTTTCAGCCCGGCAAGCAAAATTTCCACGGCCGGGCGTTTCCCGACGTATCCCACGATTCCGCACATCAGCTCACTTCTCCTTCAGCTTGCGCGCGTATCCCGGCTTGTTGACCTGCCGGGTCCGTGCGATCGCAAGCGATTCTGCCTCGACGTCCTCGGTAATCGTGGACCCCGAAGCGACGTAAGCGCCCCGTCCGATCCGAACCGGAGCCACGGTTTGACAATCAGAACCCAGGAACACGTCGTCTTCAATCACCGTCCTGTGCTTTCGCTGACCGTCAATGATCCGGCCGTCATAATTACAGGTGACAAAGCCGCAGCCGATGTTCACGTTCCGCCCGACCTGGGCGTCTCCGAGATAAGAAAGATGAGCCACACTTGAGTTATCCCCGATGCTGGTCTTCTTCAGCTCGACGAAATTGCCGATCTTCGCGGCGGCGCCCACGACCGATTCAGGCCGGAGGTGCGCGTACGGTCCGATCTGGGCGCGCTCTCCGATTTCCGAGGATTCCGCCGTCGTGCCGGTTTTGACGTTCGCGCCTTCACCCACCGTGACGCTCTTCAGAACGACATTCGGGCCGAGAGTCGCGCGGGCCCCGATCCGCGTCTCGCCGGAGAGGATCACGCCCGGACTGATAACCGCTTCGTCCGCGAGGATCACGCCAACGTCAATCCAGGTGGTCAACGGATCGACGAATTTCACGCCCTTACGCGCCCACCCACGAACGATCCTCTCATTGAGAATTCTTCCCGCCATGGCCAATTCCCAAGGGTCATTCACGCCTCGCAGATCTTCCGGATGATTCCAAACCAGAATATCGAGTTTTTTGTGAGTGCGAGAGGCCTGTGCAATAAGATCCGTCAGGTAGTATTCACCCTGGGCATTCTGATTCGACAGCCGCTGAAGCGCGAATTTGAGAAAAGCCGCCTGAAACAGATAAATCGAAACGGCCACTTCAGAAATCGTCTTCTCGCGTGGAGTCGCGTCCTTTTCCTCGACGATTCGAAGAACACCGCCTTTCTTCCCCCGTCTGACGACTCTCCCATAGCCGGTCGGATCGGGAAGCTCACTGGTGAGAAGCCTGAGGACTTCGGCTCTTCTCAGGGGCGCCGCGATCTGCTGAATCAACGACCCTGGAACGAGCGGAAGATCTCCCGGGAGAATGAGAACGGCGCCCTTCCTGCGAAGGATCTGTTCGCCCCAGGAAGAATCCATCGCGCAGCGGGCGGCGTGGCCCGTTCCCTTCTGCTCCTGCTGGTGAACGAACGTAAGGTCCAGCGCCGCATATTCAGGACGTGACCGAATCGAAGCCTCAACAGTTTCGCGTTGATGTCCAACGACGATTGCGATCGACGACTTCGGCAAAACCTCATTGACGCGATCCAGCAAGTGACACAAGAGCGGTTGCCCGCCGATTTCGTGTAAAACCTTGGGCAAGGGTGAATGCATGCGCTTGCCCAGGCCTGCCGCCAAAATAATGACTCCGACCGGAGCCTCCGATTTTTTCATGTCTCTCTCGGTTTACGGGAATTGGAGTTTTGCCGTCAAGTCAATCCGCTGGCATTCCCGCACTGATTGTCGAAACTTTAGACGAAGGAGTGACTAAAGTTTTATCAACGCGAGTGACTGATCTTCCTCCTCAAGTTTTAGTCATCGGTTCCCGATAAGTTTGGTTAAGGAAGTGCCGCCTAGGAAGTCCATCGATCGTAGTCCTTAAAGAATGAAATATAGGTATGAAGATCTTTTAAATTGATCTTCCTTAGAAAACCTTATAAAACTCGTTGTCAACGCATAGGATAGCGTTAAGATAAAGAGTCAGGTGGCAAGTGATCCAAATGACGTTTCCGAGAGTGATGGGTAGGAAACGCCGGAGAGAGGCCCAAAGCCAGAAGCACCTGAACTGGAGCTTCTGGTGGCCACAAGGGCCAACTGGGACCCCAAAAAGGGGACCAAGGGGGGAGAAGAGCCATGGATGCAAAAACTCTAAGCAAGTTTCGTAAGTTGCTATTAGAGGATAAGCAGCGGATCCTGAATAATTCGAAAAACGCGCTCCAGAACGAGATTTCGCTCTCGACGGACGATCTGCCCGATGAGACCGATCTCGCCGCCAGCGAAATCAATCAGAACCTCGTCTTCAAGCTCCGCGACCGCGAGCGTCAACTCCTCGCAAAGATCGACGAAGCCTTGGAACGGATGGATGACGGCACGTTCGGCACCTGTGAGGAATGCGAGGAACCCATCGAGCCGCGTCGGCTCGAGGCACGCCCCGTTTCCACTCTTTGCATCGCTTGCAAAGAGAAGCAGGAGCACCGCGAAAAAATTTACGCCTAATCCTTAGGCTTTTACCAGCTTTCCAGAAGGCGCTGGCAGGCAGCCCATGCTTGTCAGCGCCTTCGTGCTTTTCAGCCCCCCTCCGGCCACTTTTCTGAAGAAAATCATGGAAAAAAATATACGAAAAAACTCCGCTACTATTAACAGATTCTGGTTAATTCATGAATAGTTGGCTTTCCGAAACAAAATTCTAAAGCCACTCCATTGTCCGGCCGAACCATTACATGGAAGCAGTGATTCACATAAATGTACCCAATCATGCCTTAGGAGGCTGGGAATGGTAACTAACTACGACGGCGAGCAAGTGGAGATTCCAGAGACACTTCCCATGTTGCCCGTTAGAGACATCGTTGTATTTCCATACATGATCATCCCGTTGTTCGTCGGACGCGATACTTCGATCAAGAGCGTCGAAGAAGCACTCTCCCGCTCCGACAGGCTGATTCTCCTGGCCTCGCAAAAAGACATCAGTGATGAACACCCGTCACCGGAAGGGATTTACAAAACCGGAACGGTGGCGATGATCATGCGGATGCGCAAGCTCCCTGATGGCCGCATCAAAATCCTCACGCAGGGGCTCGCAAAAGCCACGATCAGGGAATTCACGCAAACCCAATCGCATTTCGAAGTCAAAATCGATCGAATCGCCGAACCGCAATCCGAAATCGGATCCGAAGCCGAAGCGATGATGAGGAATGTCCGCGATCAGCTCGAAAAAGTGATCGCCCTCGGAAAGCCTCTTTCTCCCGACATCATCATGGTACTCGACGACATCACCGATCCGGGCCGACTTGCTGATCTTGTCGCCTCAAATCTCGGGCTCAAGGTCTCCGAAGCGCAGGGCATCCTGGAAACTCATGATGCGGCCGAACGTCTGAAGAAAATTCACGAGATCCTCGGAAAGGAAATCGAAGTCCTGGCCATCCAGGCGAAGATCCGTTCGCAAGCCAAGGACGAAATGACGAAGACTCAGAAAGAGTACTTCCTTCGAGAACAAATCCGGGCGATCAAGAACGAGCTCGGCGATACGGATACCAAAGGCGAGGAGATCACCGAGCTGAAGGACAAGATCGCGGCCTGCAAAATGCCTCAGGACGTCGAGCAGGAAGCGCTGAAACAACTCGGCAGGCTCGAACGCATGCACCCGGATGCTTCGGAAGCCTCGATGCTTCGAACCTATATCGACTGGCTGATCGAGACCCCCTGGAGCAAGCATACGGTCGACAATCTCGACCTTGCTCGCGCGAAGCAGATCCTCGATGAGGATCACTACAACCTTCAAAAGATCAAGGAACGCATCCTTGAATATCTTGCCGTCCGCAAACTCAAAGACAAGATGAAGGGCCCCATCCTCTGCTTCTCAGGCCCCCCGGGCGTCGGCAAAACGTCTCTCGGACGTTCGATTGCGCGGGCACTCGGCCGGGAATTCGTCAGAATCTCGCTCGGCGGCGTCAAAGACGAAGCCGAAATCCGCGGGCATCGCCGCACCTATGTCGGCGCGCTCCCCGGACGCATCGTTCAGGGCCTGAAACAGGTCGGAACGAACAACCCGGTTTTCGTTCTCGACGAAATCGATAAACTCGGCAGCGACTTCAGGGGCGATCCCTCGGCGGCGTTGCTCGAAGTGCTCGATCCCGAACAGAACAATTCTTTCCGTGATCACTACCTGAATGTCCCGTTCGACCTCTCGAACGTTATGTTCATCACGACCTGCAACATGCTGGACACGATTCCGTCCGCCCTGCGTGACCGAATGGAAGTCATTCAACTCGCGGGATATACGGAAGAAGAAAAATTCTTCATCGCTAGAAAATATCTGATTCCGAAACAGCAGGCGGAAAACGGGATCAAGGACTCGCACATCGAATTCACCGACGAATCGATCGGCGCGATCGTCTCCCAGTACACACGTGAAGCGGGGCTCCGCAATCTGGAGCGCAATATCGCGAATGTTTGCCGTAAAACGGCGCGCCTCGTGGCGGAAGGCAAAAGCGAAAAGACCTCCATCACGCAGGAGCTGGTCCACAAATTTCTCGGCCCCGCCGTCTTCACCCGTGAAGACGAGCAGGAGCATGATGAGATCGGCATAGCCACCGGCCTGGCCTGGACATCGGTCGGCGGCGAGATTCTGTATGTCGAAACGACGACCATGAAAGGCAAAGGCAGCATGATCCTCACCGGGCATCTCGGTGACGTCATGAAGGAATCCGGTCAGGCGGCCCTTGGTCTGATCCGATGGCGAGCCAGGGATTTCGGAATCGACGAAAACGTCTTCGCCGAAACCGACATCCACATCCACTTCCCGTCCGGTGGCGTGCCTAAAGATGGCCCGTCAGCGGGCATCACGATGGCGGCAGCCATGATTTCACGGCTGACGGGGATTCCGATCCGCAAGGACGTGGCAATGACCGGGGAGATCACGCTCACCGGACGCGTTCTGCCGATCGGCGGCTTGAAGGAAAAAGCGCTCGCGGCGATGCGCCACGGGATCAAGACGATCATCATTCCGGAGAAGAACAAGAAGGACCTCGAGGATATCCCAGAGGAATACCGGGCGAACCTGACCTTTGTTCCGGTGAAGACAATCGATGACGTCCTGAGTGTCGTTCTCACGCAGAAGATCGTGGGAGGAACCCTGAACAAGCGTACCTCCTCCGCTCCTCAGAGACCGGCACGGAAAAAGGCGCCCGATTACGACAAGGTCGCCTGAGCATTGACTTTCCGGGCGGTTTTGGAGACATCTCAGTTCTGTGACTTCGCTTGAGCTCCTGATCTGCATCCTGCTGGTTTCGGTATCAGCGTACCTGTCAGCATCTGAAATAGCCTTGTTCAGCCTCTCCCGTTTTCAGCTCCGGTCGATGAAGGAGCGCCTGCGCACGGGACATCGCAAGATAAAACGGCTATTAGGTGATCCCGGAGGGCTGCTCATCACGATTCTCGTCATGAACGAGATCGTGAATATCTCTCTTTCGAGCATCGTCGCGAATTCGGTTTCGAACTTCAGAAAAGCGGAATTCGGCTCGACCGGAAATATCCCGCCCTGGGCGGTCGACACGCTGTTCGGACTTCTCGCGACTGCGCCCATCATTCTTTTTCTTTGCGAGGTCACGCCTAAAGTCGTCGCCGCGCGCGCGAACCAGCTCATCGCGACCCTCGCGATCGGGCCGCTCACGGTGATCTACGACGCTTTCAAACCCATCCGCTTCCTGGTCAAAGGAGTCGTCTCGCTGATCGGCCGCTGGTCAGGCAACGGACACGAAATCCCGGAGTCCGCGGGGGCGCACTCCGAATCCATTCTCAAAGAATCTGATTTTCTCCTGATGGTCGAGGAAGGACATCGCGAAGGAGCGGTTCACCAAAGCGAACTCGAACTGATAAAAAATGTCTTCGACCTCGACGACACCACCGTCGCTGACGTTTTCACGCCCCTCAACCAGACCCGCACCCTGCCCGTCAA
Organism: Bdellovibrionota bacterium; assembly: GCA_035291325.1. GTDB lineage: Bacteria > Bdellovibrionota > UBA1018 > UBA1018 > UBA1018 > XYD1-FULL-55-31. The sequence goes on from DATDSK010000191.1 coordinate 18,890, forward strand.
CACCACGCTCAAAGCCGCGCTGGACGCGATGCGCGGGCTCCACTACTCCCGAATTCCGATTATCAGCACCGACCGCAAGCAAATCGTCGGTGTTTTCTATTCCAAAGACCTTCTCAAAGCCAAACTGAACCCCGGACTGATGGCACTCACCGTCGAGGCGATCATGAGAAAGCCCCTGTTCGTCAGCCCCGGTATCCGGCTGAATACGGTTTTTCGCAGGCTCAAACAGCAGAAAACGCACATGGCCGTTGTTCAGGAAGGCAACGGGCCTTCACTCGGCGTGATTACGATGAAAGACATCTTCGATGAGCTCTTTGAAGATCTGTTCCCTGATTCTCCGGAAGTCGATGAAGAGGACGAAAAGCCGGTCAAAGGGGCCGCTCCCGAAGATCACTCAGGATTGGGGAGAGTCATCCGATGAATCTCTCGATCTGGGTACTCGTCACGATGGTCCCGCCACTTCTGCTGCTCGAAGGCTTCTTTTCAGGATCGGAGATCGCGCTCCTATCGGCCGACAAGCTTTTGCTGAAAAAGCAGGCAAAACGCGGGTTGTCCGGGGCGAAGCTCGCATTAGAACTCGCGATGCATCCGGAGCGGATTCTATCGACGACACTACTCATGACGAGCCTCTGCGTGATCACGATTTCGGCATTGATAGCGCTCTATTTCCTGGAACACACAAGCCACGGCGAGCTGTACGCCGTCCTGATTACCTCCCCGCTCGTCGTACTGCTGGGAGAATTGATTCCGAAGACCGTCTATCAGCGGCGCGCGACTTCGTTTGCCCCCTGGGTGGCTTATCCGATTCACTGGACGTACTGGATTTTTTTCCCGATCACGCGCCTTCTTTCGATCTACACGGCCCGCCTCTCACGCATCGTCGGTCCGATTGAGGAACTGCTGACGGGCAGGCGCCGTACCACGCGCGAGGACCTTCGCGCGCTCCTGACGTACAGCAAGCGGGAATCCGAGATCAAACCCAGTGAAAAGCGCATGATCAAGCGCATCTTCGACTTCAAGGACTCCGAGGCAAAACACGCCCTCATTCCGCTCGTCCGGGTTGAAGCCATCGAGGACGTGACGACGATTCGTGAAGCCCTCGAGCGATTCGAGGAACATCGGCATTCCCGAATGCCCGTTTACTCGGAACGCGTGGATAACATCGTGGGCGTGCTCGAAACCTCCGACCTCATGAGCGCGATGGATCTCGAACAACCCATCCGGCACTACATCAGCTCGGCTCATTATGTCGCCGAAACCCAGGCACTCGATGATCTCCTCCAGGAAATGCGGGACGAGGACATCGAAATGGTAGTCGTGGTCGATGAGCACGGAGGCGCCGTCGGCATTCTCACCTTCGAAGACATCGTCGAGGAGATCGTCGGCGAAATCCGGGACGAGTACGACACGGAAGCCGCCCTCTACAAGGAACTTTCGAATACGAGCTGGCTCGTTCAAGCCCGGATGGAAATTCATCAGATGAACGAGATTCTGCGCATCGAACTCCCTCACGGAGATTACGAGACCCTCAGCGGGTTCTTGCTGCAGCAGTTTGGCCGGATCCCGGAACCGAAGGATGAACTGTTCTTCAACACGCCGAGCGGCTCATTCAAATTCACAGTTCGAAAAGCGACGGAGCGGCACATCGAAAGCGTTCTGATCGAAATGTTGGAACCGCCGAAAGAAAAAACACTCTAGTCAGGTAATCCCCCTCCCCCCCCTCTGCGCATTCGGAAATATTGTCGCCTTTAGAATGGAACCCGGTAGAATTGAATCGAGAGAGGGATCGATGGCAAAATCCGTTCTTATTGTCGACGATATCGAGTTCGTGCGTAAAACCCTGGCCGACATTCTCACCGAGGCGCGCTATCACGTGGTGGGCGAAGCCGCGGACGGCATCGAAGCCGTCGAAATGCACAAAAGACTACAACCGGATCTCGTGACCATGGACATCGTGATGCCGAAGCTGAGCGGAATCGACGCAATCCGTCAAATCATCAGGAATGACAAGAACGCCAAGATCGTCATCATTTCAGCCATGGGCCAGGAAAATCTTGTTATGGAAGCCATCAACGTCGGCGCGCGCGATTACATCATCAAACCGTTCAGCGCGACGGACGTGCTCCGAACAGTTGAAAGGGCGCTCTTGGACGACACGTCCGGAACGAATCGCCCGTTCCGCGACTCAAAAGCACTGTAAGAGGACAGGATGAATGCTCTGAACCAGGCATTCCCGGATCAGTTTGAGTTTTATCATCTCGGCACCGTCGAGCCGCTTACCGAAGATTCTCCAGTTGACCTTTCGTCCCGCGAAAGCGGGTTTCTGTTTCGCCTGCAAGGCGACTTGAGTTTCAGTCTTTTCGTGTCTTTTCAACCCGAGCCCGATCCCTCGCAGCTTTCGGCGTGCGCGGAGATGGGCAATGTCCTCGCAAGCCGAATGGCCGATCAACTGAACCGGGCGAACGGCGACACTTTGGGCTTCATGGTCTCGCCGCCGCAAAGGATAACGGGCGGCCGTCTCGAGCAAATCATGGTCCATTCGAAAATGATCGCGAGGCGCACCTATCTCCATCGTAACCGCGACGGCGTGATACAATTTCAGATACAAACCTCGATTTTTGGAGCACCACCGGAGAACCTCAAACATGTTTAGAATCATCGGCATCATCCTGCGATTCGGAATTCTCGCCTTGATCATTCTCGTTCTGGGAAATCTCATCCAGTGGCGCGGAAAAACAATCTCCGATCAGGTCAAAACCCACATGTCGCACGCGGAGCGCTCGCCGCTGCTCGGCGAGGTAAAAACCTGGTCGGGCAAGGTTCTTCGCGATTCCGAAAACGGGATCCGGAAAAATTTGAAAAACATTGAAATGAAAAACGCTTCCAGCGCTTCGGAGGGGGACGAAATCCCGCCTTCCGAGCGCCAGAAGCTTCGAGCATTGATCCGAGAGCTCAACGGCTCACGGGGAAAGAATTAATCAGCCAGCCTGTCCTGCCTTATTCAC
>DATDSK010000192.1:0-2401 GCA_035291325.1 Bdellovibrionota bacterium
AGCCACCGAGATGCTCAGCAACGGTCTTTTCGATCAGAAGCCCGAAACCAGCCGAATCATCGATCTTTCAACGAGCTTCTCGCGTACCTGTGGAGGAGATGAGGATTGCAGACAGAACGTCACAATCACGATCGATCAGCCAAACAATGATTTCTGGTGCCTGAACGCGTATGCAAACTGCCCTTGGTCCCATGTTCCCGATGGACACCCCTGGCACGGCACTTTGACCATTCAAACCGATGATACCGACGCCATCTAACCTGGGGATTTCGGCAGAATAGTTGAAGAATTCGTGACCTGGCGAGCTAAATCGTTTGTACTCGGTACGCGGTGGGAATTGCTTGTTCAGCCCGGAATCACACTTCGAACGTTAGGAATGGTGAAGATCTCGTCGCGGGTTGGCGATGAAACCGGCGTGTAATGGTGAAATTCACTGGTCGGGCATCGCACAAGAAAACTGCTGGCGAGGTGAGAGCGTGCGGTTGGGGTGCGTTGGGGTGCGTTGGGGTGGCGGCTGGGTTTTGAGGCGCAATTCGCGAGGAAATGAGTTTGAAAGGAGCGGGGCGAGCCCGGAACAGAACGCTGCGGAGTCCGCCACCACTCCGCGGGCGGAGTCGGAAAAAAGTGCGAATCAATTCGGACGATATTTTTTGCGAAGATTGTGCAACCGGATTCCCTGGTAACAAAGATTATTCTTGACGGCATTTCGGCTCTTCATCCGAGCTGTTATTGGATTCCCTCTATAAAGGTCCTGAAATAAGCGTTGTTTCTTTCATTTGAAATGTTTACAGCTCATCGTCCGCTGTTTCATCGCCCTCGAAACTTCTCGCTCTCAGGGCAACGTCGTGCGTTTTAGAGACCCGAATTTCCCGTGATACTAAGCATTTCATATGAAACAACTCAAATCCCTTTCTGATTCAGATCTGCTCAATCAAACCCGGTTGCTTGTCGCGCGAGAAAGAGAGTTGACGACCGAACTTCTGTGGCACCTCAGGGAGGTCGAGCACCGGCGTCTCTATGCTGAAGAAGGATATAGTTCCCTTTTCGACTATGTCACGCGGGGGCTCGGTTATGCTGAGGGCAGCGCGGACCGGAGGATTTCGGCGATGCGTTTGCTGAAGGAGTTGCCTGAGATCGAGCCTGCATTGAAAACCGGAGAACTCAGCTTATCGAATGCAAGCGCGCTTCAGCACTTTTTCAAAGGTGAGCAGAAAGATCGTGGAAAAACCTATTCCCCGGTTGCAAAGAAAGAACTCGTGGCGAAGGTCACCGGCAAATCACGCCGAGACTGCGATCGGCTTCTCGCGGAGCTTGCGCCCGAGACACCCAGACCGGAAAATGCCCGGCCGATTTCGGCCACCCAAACCGAAATTCGCTTCACTGCTGAAGAGACACTCCTGGCCAAGATCGAGAAGCTGAAATCTCTCCTTTCTCATCGCAATCCGAACCCTTCCTACGCCGAATTGATTGAGATGCTCGCGGATATGGCGCTGAAGCGCTTGGATCCCGAACAGAAGGCGGATGCGACGCTCGAACCGAGGCCCGAAGAGAATCCTGCGGAAAAACGCGCCGCCACTCCGCCGGCGGAGTCGATAAAGAGAATACCAAAACAGACCCGGCATATTCCTCAAAAGCTGAGAAGGTCCGTATGGAAGCGAGACCAGGGACAATGTGCTTTTATCAATAGGGAAACGGGAGTGCGCTGCGGCTCCAACCATCTTTTAGAAATTCATCATCTGAGAGACTTTTCCTTGGGAGGCAAGCATACACTCGATAACCTCACCCTGAGGTGCCGAAATCATAACCTCCATGCCGCGATTCAAACGTACGGGAGCTCGCTGATGAATCGATATCTAAAAGATTGAGCGAGAGTATCAGGCGCGTGATTTCGGCTCGTCCGCCACACGCGTTGAATTTCAACTCATTCCCCCGAGTGATCCCCCTCGCTAGCGGTTTTCCCGAACTACGCCAAAACAGCGAGTTTCACCTCCATACATGGCTTTCACCGCGTACCCGCCCGCGATCTCCTTCATCATTTTCTTCCGAAGCGCGGGCTATTTTGAACGGCAACCCTCCTGGATTTAGAGCGCCACAACCTAAAAAGCCCCGGAAATTACCAGGGGATTTCACCGAAACCCGGCCTTCAACTGAAATGCCGGAGTACTTCTAACCTGTCGAATGCTTTGACATGTGTCTGTCGCGCCCCGGATCCCTCATTCGAGGGTCTGACAAAAAGACTGTTAACGCCGCTAAAAGACGGGAGAATTTGCAATTTCATAAAACCGGCAATTTGGCCCCAGCGTTGCAAAGTAAGCCTTGAGAGAAAACCGTCGGAGTGCGGTTGTGTTGAGAGGAGATCGTTATGAGTACCCGAAGAAAAAGCTGCCGGCTTTTGGCCCTA
>DATDSK010000193.1:0-2462 GCA_035291325.1 Bdellovibrionota bacterium
GAGCGGAACCGTGATCGACGAGAACGCTTTCCGAAACGGCATAAACAGCTTGCGAGTCGGCGGCCAGGGTCGCGGTACGAGAAATCGTTTCTTCCCCGGCGTGATCGATGAGCTCCAGATTTACAACCGCGCTTTCAGCCAGGCTGAAATCCAGGACGCGATGGGGACCTCGGTTAATCCGTAGAACGGAATAGGACGGAATGGGTCGAAACGGGCCACCATGGGAAAGATTCTATTCAACAATTCCATATGGAACGATAGAAGTCGCGCTGTAGCTCGCGCCGGTCGGTCGCGCGATCACAACGTCAAAACTGAGCACCTGTCCCGGTTCGAGTCGACCAGAGGGCAACTGGCTACTTAGATCGTAGTAATAATTATAGATTGGATACTGGTTCAAGTCCCCCAAAGCGTTCGGTACCGTGACGGCTCCGGATGGCCGCCGGCCAAGGCAGGATGAATCAGTGCCGCGCAGAAAGCCAACAACGTAAACATCAGAACCCCGATCCCCATGAGACGTAAATGATGCTACCGACCCGCATCAGAGAGTAGATCGTGTGGCTCAAGGCAGTACGAGCCGCATTCGCTGGCTTGAATCGATAAGTGACGGTCGCGGACTCCGTTCCCGCGGTGTCGGTCAGGAAGTCGCATTGGGTGGTCCCAGGATCAGTCACGACAAGAGTATAGGTACCGCCGTCTCTGATGCTGGTTAAAGTAAAGGGAGTCGAACAATTGAAGTCAGTCGAAATGGTAGATGCCCCACCCCAGCCCAAGAAAATCTTGCCGGATACGAAAACGTCACTGCCAATATAGGATTGTCCGCTGACACGAGCGTTGCCGTTCACTTCTAATTTATACCCAGGTGCAGTCGTCCCAATCCCGACGTTCCCGGCGTTACGATAAATATTGCTACCATCAGCAGCCCAAGCTCCGACATCGGCACCAAGCTTTGCGGCTGACACCGCTCCATCCTGAATATTAGCCGTCGCGACACTCGTCAGCCCCTGATCCGCGACACAAGACCAGGCAAACACCGGCCCCACGCTCATCTGCAACTTCTGTCCGCCGGTACAGTTCGGCACCGCCCCCGCGTTCATCGCTGTTCCCGCGGAGGTCCCGAGAGAAAGCGCCGCCGGCGGAGTGAACGCCTCCCAGGCACCGAGGCCGCCGTTTGCCGCCGAATTCCAGCGCAAAGACTGTCCGTTGCTGATTCCACTCAGGTCCAAAGCTGTTTTTCCGCCGATCGTCGTATCAGCGTACTGCTTCGTACAGGCCTGAAGATTTGTCGTTGGGTTCTCCGACAATGTGACCTGAGTAAACGAGGCAGCAGCCCCACTCTCGGCATAAGTGGCGTGTGCGTGGTAAGCGTCGGCATTTGAACCATCCGTCAGAGCCACGACTCCCGTGAACGTCGCCCGCGCCCATTCACTGAACTCAAGAAGCACTTGCTGATTTTCGATCACCCCGAAAGGATCCACGGCTTGAAAGTGCAGGCGGGTCCTCATTCCACTCAGTCGAACGCGAACACGAAAATCACCGGCCTTGGTCAATTTGAGTTTGAACTTATTTAAAAGCAGCGCCGAATTCTTGCGGCTATAGCGCCCTTTTATTATGGCTTCGTATGCCGAAGGGCGCTGTTGCGATAATCTCTACCGAACCAGGCTCCTCGAACACCAAATCCACGATGGGCCTTTCCGCTCCCGCCAGAAGCCTACCCGATGCTCCGAAAGCCGAGCCTGAACTCAAAAAGAAGAAAACGGGGATGAGCAAAGATCTGAGATCATGAAACCAAGATCAATTCTCATGAACTAGGGAACATCTTTCGATCCCTCCGCTCCGGTAACAACGCTCACGCCAGACGCGGACCTGACGCTCGGATCAGCCGTGACATCCCCCACCGTGGACCGAAGCTGAACACCAGGGCCCGTCGAAATCCCTCCCCCGGAAAGAATCGTGACAGGCACAGATGCAGGCATCGTCACACTCCGGACATTCGGCACAGCCGGCGTGTCCGAGGGATGAACCCCGACCGGCTCAACGGCGCTCACGGCGCGTTTTTGCTGGTTCACGAGTTGAACCTTCCCGCAAGCCGCGCAAGCAAAAACGAGGAATAGCAGAAAGATATACCGAATCGAATCGATGCTCATCTAAAAGTAGTATCGGACTTCTTGTCAATAAACATAAATATGTCCTATATACCGCTACTTAAACGAATATTATTAAATCCTTAAAGAACTCGTTAAGGCCGGCCGAAACACTCTCTATGATAAAAAAACTAAGCTTCAGATCCAAACTCACCCTCGCCGCAAGCATCACATCCCTTCTCGCGGTGCTCGCGTCCAGCCTCGTGATTTATCATTTCGCCGCGAAAACAGCGCTCGGGCTGGCCGAAAACAGTCTGCGAGATCGAATCAGGGATACCGAGGCCGCGATTCTCATCGCCCGAGCATCCTCACCGGACGAAA
>DATDSK010000194.1:0-5685 GCA_035291325.1 Bdellovibrionota bacterium
GGGCGCGGGTCGAAGTATCGATGGCGATGATCGGGATTAGAATAAATAAAAAAAGAATGATATAAAATCGATATTCTTTCAGGTACTTAATCATGCGATATTACCATCGGAGTTATTGGTAACATCCTAGCGACCCCACGGCGCTAATGCAAGCTAATGCAAGCTAATGCAAGCTAATGCATAGTTGAAAACATGAGTGGGGTCGGTACCTTGTAGGGACATGAGAAGGGAAACAGCATGCTGACTTGGATTCGAGAGAAATTTGGGACATTTATCATCAGCACGATCATCGGGCTGATTGCTGTGGTTTTCATATTTTTCGGGGTTTTCAGCCCCAAATCGACGCGCGGCTTACATGACGGCGCCGTCGCGGGGAAAGTGAACGGCGATTCCATCTCCCTCAGTGAATTCAATCGCGCCTTTAACCAGCGGCTTGAAATGTTCAAGAGCATGGGCGGTGATCTCAAGTTCTCGGAAGAGCAGATCAAGGCTTTTCGGATTCGCGAAGGCGTTTTCCAGGGGCTCGTCCGCCGCAAGCTTCTCATCCAGGAAGCGCGCCGGCAGGGGCTTCTTCCGAGTGACGAGGAAGTCAGGGACCGTATTCGCGAGATTCCGGCCTTCCAGAAGGATGGCAAGTTCGATCTGGCGTCATACCAGCAGGCGCTCGAGGCGAATCAGTATACCCCGAGCGGCTTCGAGCGGCTCGTCCGTGATGACCTCGCTGTGCAGCGCTGGGAAGACTATTTTAAATCCCGAGTTCATGTCTCGGACGAGGAGATCCGACAGCAGTTCCTTATGAACGGGAACAAACGCAATATCAAATATGTCGTTCTCAGTGCCGAGGCCGGTCGGCGGGGAGTGGCCGTCAGCCCAAAGGAAATCGAGGATTACCTGAAAGACCCGGCCAAGCTGAATCTCGCGAAATCATACTTCGAGAGCCGCAAGGACACCGATTTCAAAGGTCGGTCGTTCGACGTCGCAAAAGACGAAGTCGTTCGGAATCTTTTGTCGAATTCGAAGCTCGATGAGGTCCGGGTCGAAAACGAGCGGATGGCTGATAAGCTCGTCGCGCTTCTCGGAGCCGGAAAAGCAAACGATGCCAAGATCAATGCCATGCTGAAACCGCTAAAAGTTGAAGTCAAAACTTCCGGGTGGGTTTCGGAATCGAATCCCTCCATTCCCGGCATGGGCGTGGGTGACAGCAAGGACATCCTCAGCGATGCTTTTCAGAAGAAATCGCCGTTGGATCCGTCCGAAGGCGGCAAGGCCAAGAAATATGTTTATGGACCTCGGGTCATCGTCGCTATCGTGATTGATTCGCAGAAACCAGATACGGGTAAACTCGAAGCCGAGCGCTCGACCGTCATACGGCAGGTCGCAAGCCGCAAGGAACGGGAATTCTTTGAGGGCTGGATGAAGCAGCTTTCCGACAAAGCCAAGATCGAGCCGAACGAGGCGGTTGTCGGAGGATAGTGCCTGAACGGGGCTGTCCAGGTTTATTGTGCCCTAGACATCCAGTTCTATCGTGAATTTCACCAGCTTTTCGGTGAACTCCTTCTTTTTCTCGAAGGGAAGCCCGTGCCCCGCGCCCGCGATTTCCTCGAACCTGAGGTTTGGCAGATCGGAGTAGCGCCTTCTTTCTTGTTCAAATTCCTGTCGAGACCAGACGGAGCTGTTGCCGCCACGAAGAAACAAAATGGGCATTCCGCGGGCGCCCAGATCCCTGATCCAGGCGTGCAGATCGGTACTTCGCGCGTCCTGCAGCGTTTGAATTAATGACGCGCGGTCAAACGGAAAACTTACGTCACCATGAGGGGAAGTGACCGAAACCGCCATCAAGTATTGGGCCATGGCGCGGTCCGGTGCGTGAGCTTCCATGAAAGCCCGGGCTTCAAGACGGGAGGAGAAGGTATCCGGAAGCTGGCCGAGAAATGTTGCCAGGCGATCATTGAGACCGCCTCCAGCGGGACCGGCGAGACCGAGGTCAACCAGGATCAGGCCCCGAACCCACTCGGGCCGGAGGTGCGCGGCCGCGCAGGCTGAGCGAACTCCCATCGAATGTCCAACGATCCAGCTTGGGAAAAATTTCAGAGTTTCGAGCGTTTCGATCACGTCTTTTCCGAAGTCGAGCGGGGTAAATCCTGAAAGATCATCTGCGGGAACGCGGCTCAGACCATGGCCGCGCTGATCTGGAGCCATGACCGAAAAATATTCCTGCAATGTTGTCGAGATCGGATGCCAAAGTGCACCGGTTCCGCCCAAACCGTGTAGCAGAACAATTTTCGCAGCTTGGGGATCTTTTGGGTCCCAGCATTTAAAATGAAGTTTCATGCTTGACTCTCCCATGTCCTGAGTTACAAACAATGCCCCTAAGATCCACATCAATACACGGGAAATGAAACAAAATCCAAAGGCCGAAAAAAAACCGAATTCATTGAATTCGAAAGCGCAGGATCAGAATCGGGAAGTTCTCGAGAACTGGCTACAGTTGGCTCAACTGCGCGCGGAGAAATGCGAGCTTCAGGAAGCCGAAACCGCCTACGGCATGGCACTGCAACATGCCAAAAATATGGGAGATCTCCGAGGGCAGATGGAGGCACTTGCGGGGCTCCTTCGCCTCGCGGGTCACGCGGTTGATGAGGCTGCGATCAGTCGCCTGGATGCTGAACTGGACTCCATGATTGCGGCCTATCCGGATGAAGTGCCGCCTCTGGTCTGGCATTGCAAGGGGACCGTGGCCTGGTTCAAACAGGACGTGAAAGTCGCCCAGCGTTGCTGGCATCGCTATCTTCGTGCACTTCGGGCCGATACGAAATTATCTTCAAAAGAGGAACTGCTCGCCAAAGCTTACGCGTCTCTCGCGCTCTTCTGGAGAGAGACAAAGCCAAAGCGTGCGAGGCAACTCTCCATGGCTGTCCTGAACCGTGAGTCTTCCAAGGACTTGAAGGGCACCGTCGGGATTCTTTACCTTGTTTTGGGACATATCGCTGAGCAGGAACTCGATACTGAAACCGCTTTGGAATGGTACAAAAAAGCGCACGCCCGGTTCCTGGCTGAACATAACTGGTACTACCATCTGTACGTTCTCTATGGTTATGCCCGGATCGCGCGTCGCCAGCAGAATTACGCGCAGGCGTATTGGTATCTCGACATGCTCGAGAAGGCTGCTTGGGGGCAGCACTTCAACCAGTTCAGGCGCGAGATCGCGATTGAACGATCGCGCCTCGAGCAGGATGCCGTGGATCTGCTCATCGATAGTCGCAAGGGCGTCGTTAAAATTCGGGACTCCGGGACCGTTTCGCTTCGCAAGCAATACATATTGCTGCATATCCTCGAAGCCCTGTCGAACGCGCACAGCCGGCCGGGAGATGATATGGAGCGAGGCTTGTCGAAAGCCGAGATCATCGAGTGTGTCTGGAATGAGTCCTATCGGCCCGAAGCCCACGACAACAAGCTTTATTACAATATCAATCGTCTCAGAAAGCTGATCGAGCCAGACGTAAAAAAACCACAGTATCTCCTGAACTGGAAAGAGGGCTATCGCCTCGCGCCAGGGCTGCGAGTTCAATTTCTCGGGGGGCGTAGTTCGCTCGCAGCAGTTAACCAAGGGAATCAGAGGGGGGAATCTGAATGAATTGGAAAACGATGAGTTTGCTCGTGCTTGTGCTTGCTGCTGTCGGTGGCAGCGGCGGGAATCAAATCAGAGCTGAGGACTGTATCGGCGTTAACGGCATCGTATCTCAGCGAGTTGGTGGATGCTATGAGTGGCCGAAAGGCGGGGGGGGCGAAGTTCCTGTTCCGTTCGGGCTGAACGAAAGAGCTGAACTTGCGGACGGAGAATCCTACCTGCTCGTCGGAAAGGTCATTGTTTATTCGCGTAAAGCGGGACCGAATCAGGTCCGAGTCTACTTTGAGGTCGATCTCCGCCAGCATCCCTGGCTTGCCAATGCCAAGCGCCGCCTCAACCCGCTTTATCCGCTCGAAGGCAGCGCGAGCGACTGGAAAGATTACGACGGGCACACCGTGAAACTGGCGTGTCGCGCGCACAGCCGCATTTTCAGGGTGAACGATGAGCTACAGCATGTGATCACGCTGGAAGGGCGTCAACCGCTCTAAATCTCTGGGAGCCGATCCCGATAGCCCTGCTGATCCAGCATTCGTCCGGTGAGTGAACGTGTATCCTGGATCAGCTTCGCCGGTGGCCCGCTTGCGACGATTTCTCCCCCCGTGGCGCCCCCGCCCGGCCCGAGATCGATGACCCAGTCTGCTTGAGCGATCACGTCCAAGTGGTGTTCGATCATGATCACGCTGTTGCGGGCGTCGACCAGATCTTGAATCACGCCGAGAAGCTTCTTGATGTCATCCAGGTGTAAGCCTGTTGTCGGTTCGTCGAAAACATAAAGCAGGTTTTCGGAATTACGATCTTCAAGCGAGGAGGCGATTTTGAGGCGTTGCGATTCACCTCCGGAGAGCGTGGTAGCGGACTGTCCGAGATGCAGATACCCGAGACCCACGTCGCGGAGGACTCCCAATTTCCGCATGAGAATCGAATTGTCCCGGAAGAGTTCGTAAGCATCATCGATGGTTGTTTGAAGAAGCTGATAGATGTTTTTTCCGCGGTAACTCACATCGAGAACGGTTCGTTTGAACCTCTTCCCGTCGCATTCCTCGCACGGGAGTTTCACTTCGGCCATGAAATGCATATCGAGAGTGATTTCCCCCTCGCCTTTGCAAACAGGACACCTGCCGCCTTCCACGTTAAACGAAAAATGCTGGGGAGTGTAGCCGCGACGGAGCGAGATCACCTGATTTGCATAGATCCGGCGTACCTCATCCCAGGCTTTCAGATAGGTGGCCGGGTTGGATCGGGAACTCTTGCCGATCGGGCTCTGATCAAGGAGGACAACTCCGCCAAGCTGTTCCGCCCCGTACAGCCGATCGAAGCGTCCTGCGGGATCTTGCGTCCTGTTAAACAGTCGTGAAAGACCGTTATAGAGGGTCTTGTGAACGAGGGTGCTTTTGCCTGAGCCCGAAACTCCGGTGACGACGACAAAACGGTCGAGAGGGAATTCGGCGGTGATGTTCTTCAAATTGTGTTCGCGGCAGCCCACGATTCGAAGGCTCTTCCGGGCCGGCGCCCGCTGGGCGCGGGTGCGTTCCAGACGGAAGGCTCCCGAGAGATATTTTCCCGTTACCGATCCGGGCGTCGCGATCAGTTGTTCCGCGTTCCCCTGTGCTATGCGTTCGCCGCCGCGGCGTCCGGCTCCCGGGCCGAGTTCGATGAGCCAGTCGGCGGATTTCATGACTTCGAGATCGTGTTCCACGACGACAACGCTGTTGCCCTGGTCCCGAAGTCGTTTTAAAATCCGGATCAGGCGTTCAGTGTCGGACGCATGAAGTCCTATGGATGGTTCATCAAGAACGTAAAGAGTCCCGCAGAGGCCGTTGCCGAGCTGGGTGGCGAGGTTAATGCGTTGGAATTCGCCGCCCGAGAGTGTTTTGGTGAGCCGGGAAAGCGTCAGATAGCCGACGCCGACTTCGTCGAGAAAGGCGAGTCTTCGTTCGACTTGTGAAAAGGCCTCCTGACCTATTTTGCGCTCACGAGGCGTGAGTTCGATGTTTCTGAACCATCCGAGAAGGTCCGTGACCGGAAGTTCCAGGAGTTCTGAAATCGGTTTTCCGCCG
>DATDSK010000195.1:0-2895 GCA_035291325.1 Bdellovibrionota bacterium
TTTTACAAATCTGGTCATAAGCGGCATTGATTTCATCCATGACGGACTTGAGCTGCGGAGGGATGAGCTGGCCTCCATACTCGCCAAAATAACCCTGTTGATCGGGCATCTCCAAATCTTGAATCTTCATGATCTCTCCTGGATGTCGTGCGGTCACTAGTGCTGAGCCTGGAAATTCTGGTGCCGAGGGCCGGAAATGCAAGACGCATTTCTCTTCGAGAAATGCTCACTTCGATTCTGTCCTCCCGGCAAAACAAAAGGGACCTGGGCTATCGCCAATCCCTTTTGTTTTTGGTGCCGAGGGCCGGAATCGAACCGGCACGGGTCTTTCGACCCCCAGGATTTTAAGTCCTGTGCGTCTACCAATTTCGCCACCCCGGCGGGTGCTTTGTAGTTGAGCATAAACCAGCGTCAATTTCAAGGTAGCGTTCAATCCCCTCACCCGGGTGCATCTCAGCATTAACGGGTGAACGATTTCGCCTTCAACACTTCTCTTCCGCGCTCAATGAGCGGATTAGAAACCCACGCTTTCTGGTTGAGAAGATCAACCGTCTGAACCTGCTTGAGCGCGGCTCCCAAGGAAGTGCCTGGCTTCTTTAACGCCAGACGTACGGCTTCCGAGAAAGCTCCGACGATGTATTCGTCCCTGAACGGCCAATCGAAGGGCGGACCACCTTCGAACGGACTTGGAATCCAGATCTGGTGGATACTCGTGCCGCGAACATTATCGACAACCAGGGCGTTGTGACTGTTCACATGCGCTTTCTTGAGCTTTGCAGCTTCCTGCCCTCTGCCGTTCCTCGCAGTGCGGTCCACTTGAACATTCGCCGCCCGCTCACCAAGCGGACGCACGGGTTTGATCACATCGCTTCGGCTGCTGAACGGGTCCAAATTGAATCGAATTTCTCCGCTCGGAATCAGCCTGCCTTGAATGCGCTGAAATAGCGGCTCATTTTTTCCAGGAACCCGAATCGCTTTCAGGATGGCCCGATTTCGATCATTGTTCCCCGCGCTAAAGAAGTGGATCTGGATTCCCTTTTTTTCCAAATACATCAAGCTTTCGACCATGCCCGGAAGGATTTCGTAATTCTGGACCTTTCCGTCTTCCCGGATCGTGACGACTTGGCGACCGCTCCTCCTGAGATATCGCGCTTCCTCGGAACTCCTGATGGCCCGTGCAAAGGTTTCGTCCATATCGAAGGCGACCACCACAGAATCGCCATTCACACCGACGATCTTGCCGTTAGTGATGCGGATCCCGAAGCTGGAATCAGGGACAATCTTCCCGAAGGCATTGATGACGCAACTTGCGTTCGCGAAGCTGGCAGTCGCCAGGATTCCGGCACCGGATAGGACAAAAAGGCGGAACAGCAGGACTCCGATTTTCATCGACTTATCCTCACTGTTTTGATGTTCACGAATTCTCGAATTCCAAAATGGCTCAATTCGCGGCCATGGCCCGATTTTTTAATGCCGCCGAATGGGAGTCGCGGGTCAGAGGCGACCATTCCATTCACAAAACAAAGCCCCGCCTCGATCTCGTCAATGAATCGGTCCTGTTCCGCCGGATCCCCGCTCCAAAGACTCGCGCCAAGACCGTACTGCGTCGAATTGGCTATCCGAAGCGCATCATCGAGATCCCGTGCCCGAAAAAGCAGTGCGACGGGTCCGAATACTTCCTCATCATAGGCCGGCATTCCCGGGCGAAGATCGGCGAGAACGGTCGGTTCATAAAAGTAACCACTTCGATCGAGCCTTTTGCCGCCCGTGAGAAGTCGCGCGCCCATCCGGACCGAATCCGCGACCTGGCGTTCAATCGTTTCCAAGACCTGCCGCATCGCAAGTGGCCCGACATGGACATTACGGTCGAGCGGATCCCCGACTTTAAGCTCCCCGATCGCGCGAACAAACCGGTTTTCAAACGAATCCGCGAGTGACTCCGCGACGATGAAGCGCTTCGCGGCAATGCAGGATTGGCCGTTATTGATCATGCGCGCCTTAACGGCCACCTCAACCGCACGCTCAAGATTCGCGCTCGGCATCACGATAAAAGGGTCGCTCCCTCCGAGCTCCAAAACCGTTTTCTTGAGCTTTGCCGCGGCCCGGGAACCGAAAATCGCCCCGGTTTCGTCGCTCCCCGTGAGCGTCGCCGCGGCGACGCGAGGATCATCCAGAAGCTCGTCAGCCTGGTGCCCGGTGATAAGGAGCGTCTGAAACACTCCGTCCGGAACACCTGCCCGCCTGAAAATTTCCTCGATTGCGAGCGCGCATTGCGGAACATTCGAGGCGTGCTTCAGAAGGCAAACATTCCCCGCCATGAGGGCGGGAGCGGCAAATCGGAAAACCTGCCAGAACGGAAAATTCCACGGCATCACCGCGAGAATGATTCCGAGAGGCTGAAATTTGACGTAACTTTGGTCCGCTTCGGTCGGAATGGTTTCACTTTCCAGGAATTTTTCGGCGTGCTCGGCATAGTAACGGCACGTGAGCGCGCACTTTTCGACTTCATCTTCAGCGGCTTGAATCGGCTTTCCCATCTCGAGCGTCATCAGCCGGGCCCAATGTGCACGCTCACCACTGAGTGCCTCCGCCGCGCGCTTCAGCGCGACTCTTCGCTGGTCGAATGAACTCCTACGGTAGGTTTTGAAGGCCTGAGAGGCTTTTTGGAGCTTTTCCTCGATCTGAGGACGTTCGAGTCCGGTCAATTCGCCAAATTCGCGAATCTTCTCTCCAGTTGCTGGATTAACGCTCTGAATAGGCATCGCGGCTTCTCTCCCGAAGGAAGAAGAGCATGCAATCCCTGGTCTCAGTCACACTGAACGAGCAGAATGCCCTTCGTGGCGAAAGCAGGCGAGCGCCCCTCTTTGTATCTGAATTCCAGGGTTCGCGCCTTTT
>DATDSK010000196.1:0-11475 GCA_035291325.1 Bdellovibrionota bacterium
GAGGACCTACTCTATGGACGGCATGCTGGACTTTTTGAAAAATAATTTCTTTCACATCGCACCGATACTTCTCGCGGGAGCGTTCGCGATCGCGATCATTCTGGAGAGGACGCGAGCCCTCTATTGGGTCTACCCGCTCCGTAATGAATCGCAGTTTTTCGAGCGCATTCACGATCTCATCATGGCTGATCGGTTATCCGAAGCGATCGCGTTCTGCGATCAATATCGTTCGGAGCCGATTCCGAAGGTCGTTCGCGCGGCGTTGCTCCGGGCTCATCAGCCGGAGATTATCATCGAGGATGGACTTTCGCTCGCGGTGAGCGAGGCTGGGCAGCAAATCCAGAAACGAACCCAGTTTCTCGCGACAATCGCGAACGTCGCGACGCTGCTTGGATTGTTCGGAACGATCGCAGGTTTGATCTATTCGTTTCAGGCGGTCGGGACGGCGAGCGCACAGCAAAAATCAGCACTTCTCGCCTCGGGTATTTCGACCGCGATGAATGCCACCATGATGGGTCTTGGCGTTGCCATCCCGTGCATGGTTGCGTTCAGTTTCCTGATGAACCGGACAAACTGGCTGAGCGTTCAGATCGATCAGTCAGCCGTCCGCATCATGGATATCATTCGTCAACGTTACTATGCCGCCGATACCGGAGGACTCAGTGCCGGTGCGAAGGCTAATCGGAGCGGTGAGACTACATGAGGATCGAGTCGGCGAACGAGAACGGAAAATCTCAGGACTTCGAGATCAACATCGCGTCGATCATCGATTGTTTTGTCGTGCTGATTCTCTATCTGCTTCTCTCGGCCTCCTACATTTCGCTCGGGGTTTTCGATGTCAATGTTCCGACCCTGGTCGCCTTCGAGGAGAGGACGCCCGAGGAGAGTATTGACGTCCAGATCGATCTTGATGCGGCCAAGAACGTTCACATCCGGGTGACTGGAGCCGCGAATGATAAAGTGGTTTTCGCCGCGAAGAACGAGACCTGGGATTTCGAAGCCCTTCAGGGATATCTGCAGGAACTCAAGGGGCGCTGGCCGAGCATGTCGGGCGTCGTGCTCTCGGCTGAACGGACTGTCATTTACACCGAGATCATTCGGATGATCGACGCGATCCGGAAAGTAGTCCCAGGCGTCGCGCTGGGGGACCGGGAGCAGGTATGATGGGGCGAAGGAAAAATCGATTCCTGAGGCGAAATCCTCAAAAAGAGGATATGGCGCTTCAGATCACGTCAATGGCGGACATTTTCACCATTATTCTAGTCTTTCTCCTGAAGAGTTTCTCGACGGGGATCACGAATTTCGCGCCAAAGGATATCACGCTTCCCCTGGCGACGACCTCGGACGAAATTACTGAAATGCTGAAGGTTGAGATCGGTCGTGAGTTAATTCTCGTCGATGACCGGCCGGTTACCCGCCTCGAGCACTTCGAGGTGGTTGCGACCGATGCTGAAGCGGATGGTACCCCCCGTTCGCTGAATGCCGTGCTTGTGGAGCACAAGGACCGGGTGGAAAAGGCGAATTCCACCCAGGGTCTTGAAGAAGGCGCTCCGAAGCTCATGATCATGGCGGACCAGAACACTCCTTACGGAACTCTCAAGGCCGTACTGATGGCCGCATCGAACGTTGGGTTCGGAGATTTCAAACTCGCCGTCGTGGATGACAAATGAGTTTACGTCGGCCCCTTTTCAGACAGTCGGCTTCCATCATGCTGATGCTGATCATCAGTCTGATCGCCAGTTCGGCTGCCTCGGGGCGCGACAAGGGTCCGGGCTTCGCTTCCGAGT
This sequence comes from Bdellovibrionota bacterium, assembly GCA_035291325.1. Classification (GTDB taxonomy): domain Bacteria; phylum Bdellovibrionota; class UBA1018; order UBA1018; family UBA1018; genus XYD1-FULL-55-31. The sequence continues at coordinate 1,788 of DATDSK010000196.1, forward strand.
CGAAAGACCGCTCGGTTGACAGCGTTGCGCTCGGTACTTACTACCAGGCGGTCGTGGGAATTTCCAAGTTGCTCAAGCAAAACAGGAACGGTACGCGGGAACCCGGACTTCTTTTGCGTCTCGCCGAGACTTATCAAAAAGCCGCGGGTGTCGAGTTCCGGGTTGCACATGCGCGCGGAGGCATGGTTAACCTCCGCAACTACGAAAAATTGCTTCAGCATTCACTTGTCCCGCTGAATCGCATGATTCAGGTTTATCCAAATCATTCGGAAATCGCGATCGCCTACAACCGGCGGGCGAAGTCGTTGAAGGAGCTTGGACGCAAAAACGAAGCTATTCAGGATTTGAAGCTCGTCATCGACCGTTACCCGGGCAAACTCGATCTGACGACCGCCTATCTCACTCTTTGCGATTTGCTTTTCGATATCAAGGATTACCGCACCGCGATTTTCTACTTAAAACGTCTGAATGCGCGTCCGACCGATGGCAACTACGCGCTCGTGATGGAAAAGTTCGCCTGGGCGCATTATTACCTGAATGAAGTCTCTCAAGGGCTGGAGTACCTTTTCAGGGTAAAGGCCGGCCTGGCCGCCCGGAAGGGCCAGCCTCGTTCGGCGGATCGTGAAACCCTGTTTTCGAATGTCGCGCTGTTTTACGGTACCGGAATCGAGGCCAAGCTTCAGGGCTTTGAAGCCGGAAAAGCACTCGCGTATTTCAAATCCTTTGAACCCGGTCCGGAATTCTCGAAAATCGTGATCGCGTTCGCGTACCTTCTTCGCTCCAAAGGTTTCGATCACGAACTCGAGCTGTTTCGCACGCAGGCGCTGGCTGCGGAACTGCTGCCCGCTGATCAATTGGAACTTCTGTTGATCACTTTGGGCAATCAATCAAACCGGCGCCGGTACGCCGAAATGCAGAATACGGCGTCCCAGATCGCCACCCTTTGGTCAAAGAACAGCGAGATCGCTTCCGTTCCGAAGCTGAAGGAAAAAACCGTCAAAATTTTAGCTGAGTCGTCCGAAGGAGTTCTGGCCGCATTTGCGGCGGCACGCAAACAGCAAGGTGACGCCGTTCAACCGGCTACCCTGATCCCCATCGGGCACGCGGTAATCAATCTTTACAGGGCCACTCTCAACCTGCTTTCGGCTGAGTCCGGAACATCCGCTTTCACGACTCTTCGCCAGAGGATCTATTTCAATCTTGGTGAAGTCAGTTTTCACATACGCGAATTCCAGAACGCCACCAATTATTATCGCTGGATCGCGGAGAATGCCCCTCCGGAATCCGAGTTGGCGGTGGAATCGGGAATGCGGGCGATCGCCTCCTATTATGAGAAAATGCGTGAAGACAAGATCGTTCCCGGCCAATTGACGGCGATGTCGTTCCAGAACGCGCAGAGGAAGGATGTTTCGAAACCCGTCCAGGACTGGATCGGCTGGGTTAGGGCAGCCGCCCAGCAGAAGGACGAGCGGCGGCGTTTGTCCGCCGAGGTGTTCGTCTTCGAGGCGAACCGGATCCTGTATTCCCTGGGTCACGTCAGCGAAGCCGTTTCGGAGTTGATCGCGTTCACGAAGGCGTCTCCGAAGTCATCCTACGCGAGCGGCTCGGCGGCTTTGGCGATCGACACTTATGTCGCGAGCGGTGACTGGGCTACCGCGAACGCCCTCGCGCTTGAGTTCGGTCAGTATCCGAATTGGAAGGGCACGGGTTTCGAAAAGAAGCTCGGCTCAATCGCCTCGGACACCTCTTTCAAGATGATTGAGGGTCACTACCGCAGCGGGGAATATGCGATCGCGCTCGAAAAGGCGGACGCCTTCCTGAAGCTCAATCGAGGCGGACGCTACACCAAAAACTGTCTTTCGATCGCGGCCAACGCGGCGCTCGCGCTCAAGGACAAAAAGCGGGCGATGCAATATCTCTCGCTTGCGGCGGATAAGGATGCCCCGCCCGAGGTCGTTTCGCTCGCCCTTTTGACGAGTGCCTCCCTTGCGGAAGAACGCTATGACTTCGCGGCCGCGGCGTCGGCGTACCGGGAATACCTTTCAAAGGCTCCGGCCAGTGCGCTTTCAGGCGACGACCGTACAGCCCTGATTCGAAAAATCCTGCTTTTCGTCTGGTTATCCAAAGATTCGAAAGCCTTGAAAAGTGCTCTCGAAAACCCAAAGTATTGCGGCCAACAAGCCTTGGCGGTCGACTGCGAGCGCCTGAATCTCTGGACCGAACTCACGGAGAGATCGGCGGCCAAAATGTCGAATTCCGAGAGCTCCGGCTGGGCGAAGGTCTCCTTTGAAGGCATGAAGGAAGTGGATTCCTCAAATAAAATCTATTGGGCCATGATCGGCGTGAATCATTCGAAGTCCTTGCCCACTAAAGACCGCGCGGAGTTGTTTTCGGAATTCGCGGCTGCCTGGAAAAAGACGGAACCGCTTTATCGCTTTGCCTTGTTGCCCTATTTGTCTGATTCGGTATCGAATGCCGTGCGCGACGCGCGGGAGAGGTTGCGATCGATGTCGCCCCTCAAGCTGGATGCGGCAACCATTAAAAAAAGGACAAAGCTGATTGAAAGCCTCGAGACCGCTTTCGAAGCGCTTTCGGAACTTCCGTCCATCCGGCTCCGAAGTGTTATTCTGAATGAAAATGCCCAATTCTATTCTGATTTTTCAAAGGACCTTGCCGCCCTGTCCAAGACAAAGGGGATTTCTGCCGAAGAACGCGATGCTTTCGATTCGACTCTTTCGGAAATGCGAAATACCCTCCGTGGCAAGGCCAAGGATCTGCGTAAAAGAGCCTTTGAACTTGCGTCCGGATCGGGAGTCGAGGCGAGTACTCTCCAATTCCTGATTTCTGATTACGCTGAAGAATTCCCGGACCTCGCGAGAGCGCTCACGGTCAACCATAAGAAAACAGTCGCGGCGGCGATCGCGCCAGACTTGCTGGATCAGGCCGACATTGCGGGAGGCTGGGGACAGAGTACGCCCACTCAGGCATCGGGGGCACAGGGCGCCGTCCCTGTGACCCGTTCGCCCGCCGAAGAACAGGCATTTCTTCTGAAACGGGAGTGGAGCAGGGCTCTTAAAGAAAAGAACTGGGGAAAGGTCGCCTTTCTTCTCGAGTTGGCCGGGCAGGGCGAGTCGCCGCTGCTCAGCGCCGTGCAGATCGCGTTGGCCCGGTCGATTTCACTGGCCGGTGCCGGCGCCCAGGCTGAAGGTGTTCTGGGAATCGAGGAGCTCAAGACGAAGCTCGATGAGGCCCATCGCAAGTCGGTGCTCGGGGCCCTCGTCACCGCGTATTATGGCTCGTATTCTCGAGAAAAGGCCCAAAAGACACTTGAGGAACTTTCCGATCTCGATAACGCCGAAGACCTCCTCTCGGGTCTGGGCGACGTGATTCGCTGGTCTAATCCAAAAATGGCGACAAAAACGCCGGCTTCGCAACCCTCTCCGGCAAAGGAGGATTCAAAATGATGATCCGGATCGTTCTCCTTTTGTTGTTTCTGAATGCGGGTGCCGGGGCAGCCGGACCGGTTAAGCAGCCGACGAAAGGTGCTCCGGTCGGCGGCGAACGCGCCAAATCCCTTTCGTTCGAAGAAGAAGTCGTCGAGGGGCTGAACAAAAACCCATTTGAGTCCGCGCAGCACGTCGGGACGGCGGATCCCGATGCCGGTTCGCGACTCTATAAAAAGAAACTCAACTTCAAAAAAGAAAACAGGCGCGTAGTTGAGGATTTGAAGGTTTCACCATGAAGACTGAATCCATTTTAGTCACCACTTCGTCGAGGGGCAGGAAACGAACGGAACTCTGGAGGACGGATCACCCGCACGGGATCGGTTACCCATATCGCTGGGTGCTCGAGAAAACGCCTGAAGGCGTCGTCGCCGTGAACATCGGCCGACCGCCGGGTGAGCTTTGTAAGGAACCGAAGCTTCAGCTCGATAATTCATCGCTTGCGTCCGGCGCTCGTCTCGATCTCGAGGGTTACACGGTCGAATTGAAAAAACTTTCGCCCATCGTGGCGGCCTACTTTGATGAGAAGAGTGTAGAGAACTGGCTTTCCGGATCAAAACAGAAACTCCCTGCTCTCTTCGCGTACTCGGGTGTTCGTCGTTCGACCCTGAAATGTGAACGCATTCATTCCGCATACGTCGGCTATGCCCGGCAAAAGCCGAGTTTCACGATTTACCATGATAATGAAGGCATCAAGATCAAACCGCTGATTAACGGTGTCTTTATTAAATTCAAAGGTGCCGAACCCACGAAGTGCCACGTCGGGCAGTCTGTGCCGATCCGCTATAGCGAGATCGTTCATGTGACGGTTGCGCGCGGCTGGTACTGGTGGCGTTTCAACGCCGTCGACGTGGCCACCCTGAAATCCCTGACGAGTTCCGCCCGTCCGAGACGGAGCGAGGCAAATGCCGAAGGGAAATGGTTCAGCCGTTTCATGGCCGCTTTCCTGGCGGGCCTTTTGTTGCTCGCGGGTTTGGTCTGGCTCACGCCGAGCGAGATCGAAAAAAGCAAGTCGCCTGAATTTGTTCAGTCCGTAAAGTTTCGGAAACGCGCGAAGCAACTTCCGCCGGTTCGAACGGCTAAACCCGGGGTTGCCCCGAGATCCCGTTCGGGCCAAGGGGCGCAAGCTCTGGCAGCCGGTAAGCAGGTGGGCGAGGCGCGATCGGCGGCGACGCGGGTTCGTGAGGCACTCGGGGGCGCCATGGCGCTCATGGAAAAAAGCCCGGTCAGGCGCGATGCCGGCCTGGCCAAGGCTCCGGCTGAGTTCTTTGGGTCAAAAGGTATCGCGTTGGCTCCGACCGAAGTTCGTCCGGGCGTCGTCGGGTCGAGCGCCAAAGTGGGCGGACTCGGGGGCGGGGTGGGTGATCCCAATGCCAAAGGAGTCGGTTACTCGGCTGGAGATCGGGAAGCGGGGACACGGCAGGCCGGCAGCTTTGTGGCAATGGATACCCGCGCCAGCATGGTCGAGGAAGGATTGCGAAAAGACGAAGTCGGTGCCGTCATTCACGCACATATGCGTGAGATCCGGTATTGTTATGACAGCGCGATCATTCATCAACCGAAAATCGAGGGAAAAGTGATCGCGGGATTCACGATCGCGCCGACTGGTTTCGTGAAAGCTGCATCGGTGGTCTCTTCGACGTTGAACGAGGATCAACTCGCCGAGTGTATCCTTTCGAAACTGAAGACCTGGAAGTTCCCCCGTCCGAAGGGTGGAGTAACGGTCAATGTGTCTTATCCGTTTGTTTTCAAAACCCTCGGGAGGGATTGAGGTGAGCGGCAGGCTGATTCCATTAGCGCTTCTGTTTTTGGTTGGCGGATTTTCCGCTGGATGGGCGACAGTGGCGAAAGCCGATCCCGAGGTGCCGCCGCCTTTTCTTGCGGTCGATAAAGCCTGCACCCCCGAGGAGCATTGGCGATTTTCGAAAAAGGTGCCGCAAGGATGGCGAAAGCTGCTCAAGGCACCTCCTGCCTCGCCGGGATTTGCCGTCACCAGTTATGCCCTCGGTGCCACGCTGAAACGATCGGCAAAAGTCCAGGAACTTGGGACTTTCGGCGATTACGTCATGGGGAGAGCGCTTTATCAGGCCGGAATGGTGCACCTCGCACAGCGCAGGTTCGATCAGCTGATCGGGGAATCAACCGCGCCTTTGGCTCACGACCTTCGAATCGCCGCACTCGAATGTCTCGAAAAAATTCGAGACAAGGTACCTTCGCTCGGTATTTCCGGTGTCGGAGTCATCGGATTGAAAGCCATGCGAAAGGGAAAACTTAACGTTCGCGAGTCCGAGTTGGTCGACCGCGCCCTGATCTGGCACTTCAAGCGTGAACCGACGATTGAGGGCCTCGGCAACTTCATTCCGGGATCGTCGTACCACTCCTACGCGCGAATGTTGCTCGCGGCCGCTCAGGACGATGATGCAGTGGTGATCGCGGCCGGGACGAAGTTCCTCGAGCCCGTGAGTGGCAAGGAACCCGCCAAGGCAGATCGTGATTCCGCCGAAATTCTTGTCGCGCGTGCCTATTATCACCTCGGAAAGCTGGATGCCGCGATCGAGGCATTCAAGAAGGTTTCGAGGAATTCCATTTACTTTGCTCAGTCCTATTCGGACCTCGCCTGGGCCTATCTCCGACTGCGAAAGTACAATGAAGCGGTCAGCACGGCATATAACCTCATCGTGGGGGGGCTCGCGAGAAGTTTCATGCCGGAGGCCATGCTGATAACAGCAATCGCCTATTTTGAGACCTGCCATTATCCCGAAGCTTCACGGACGATCCGTCACTTCAAAAAGAAATTCGGACCGATTTATCAGTGGTTGATTCATTGGAACAAGTCCGTCCCGAGTGCCGGTCCGGACGGAAAACCTTATCTGTACTCTCTCACCATCAACGAGTTGAAGCAGAGCGGCCGCCCTAAGCAGGCGGGCAAACCGGCGGTACCTGAAAAACTGGTCTTCGAATGGGTCAATTCGAGCATTCTCCTCACTCATCAGCTTGAATTAAATCTGGTGATCGATGAGCAGGCCGCACTGAAGAAGTTGCTCTTGCAGGTCCAGGCGCAGCACAAGCGGGCTGGTTCGGGTTACAAGCCGGCTTATCTCGCCCTCCGCGACCTGCTGAACTCGTTTTCACGGGAAATCCCGTCGATTCAGGCGGCGCGGGTTCAGGCAGTCGAAAAAGCCCTGACCGATTTGAATCGGGCGATGCTCGCGCAACTCACTGAAACCGGAGAAAATATCCAGTTCGTCGACGTTGAGGTATTGAATGCAGCCGGGGATGATATTATCCGCGAGAACTCCCGCGCGCCGGTCAAGAAAGTAGCGGAAGGTCAGTCCGGGACAGACCAGGGCGCCACGCTGGATTGGGGAAAGTTTTCTCCTGAAGAGGATTCCGAGATCTGGGAAGACGAGTTGGGTTATCTCAGGTCTGAAGTGTCCACGATCTGCATCAAAAAATAGATATGCTTTAATCTGGACGAATGTGGTCTTCGCCTTTTAACCTATAGGTGCGGACTATGGAAACGACTCAAAATAAAAGCTGGTTTATTCATCATAACGGGAAGCAAGAGGGGCCCTTTTCGCGCGAACAGATCGAAGGCCGTTTAGCCGCCGAAAAGGACAGGGCTTCGATCCTTGCCTGGTGTGAGGGGATGCAGGGCTGGAAGCCTGTTGCCGAAATCGATGAACTCCGTTCCGGCACGGCCGCCCAAACCGTCCAGGGAGGCGCTCCGAAAGGTGAAGTCACTGCGGTTCTCGACGTCAGCCGCAGAGCTTTCGCGGAGCGCGGAGGGGATAGCACCGTCAATATTGATGTCAAGTCCCTCAAGCAGGCTGAAGTCGAGGCTAAAAAGGCCGAAACAGTTGCCGCAAGAGCAAGGTTTGAAGCGGGCATTCGCGGCGCCGCCCCAAAATCGGCGTTTCGCTCGATCGTGAAAATGGTCATGTTTGTCGGCTTTCTCGCGGGTCTTTGGGGAGCTTACGAGTACGGTGGTTTCGAGCAGAAGATCCTTCTGATGCGGTTTCCAAAGATCGCTGACATCGCGCCCGGGGATTATGAACATCTGAAGAGCACGGTCGCCGTGCAGCCTCTCACGACCGTGAGTCTCGCGATGGCCCTCACGGCGGGACAGACCGAAAGCCCGATCATGTATTTGGCATCGAACCAGCCGGATGAAACCGGTTTCGAGGTTCGCGTCAACGCGATTCCCACCACGCTCCTGAACGCGTCGAACGCCTCGGTGACCTTCAGAATGACGTTGAAAGACCATCTGGCTGTTTCAGCACCCCTGCGGCTGCGATCGGGCGAAATATTCCCGGCTGGCCGGTATAAAATTGAAATCTATTCGGCCGCGGACACGTCCAAGGATCGCCGGCCGCTATTGGAGCGGGAGCTTTCTCTTCTCGGGCTTCTCTCGCAGGATGCTTATGAGGCGAAGCGAAAGGAAATCCGGGATCGTCTTGTCGCCCAGGCCATGGCTGAACTGAACGACTGGAGCGCTTTGGGGCGAAGCCTTTCCGAAACGATTTCGGAATGCGAACGGGCCTTCAAGGAGGCTGTTTCGATTCCGATCGCCAAAAAGAAGGTCGTCTTCTGGAAAAAATCCGAGCCGAGATGGCAAACGCGCGCAAAAATCTTTACGGAACGTTTCGGCGAGAAGCATGGGCCTTGGACCGCGGAGGCCATGAAAAAGCGTTATCTTTATCCCGCTATCCTGCTCGAAGCGCGGGAGATCTGGCGCTCGGTTGAAAAATTTCGCGCAGCTCAGGATTCAGCATTCGTGAGCGGAAAATTGAACAAGAAACCCGCCGTGGCGCTGACTGAGTTCACCCAAGCCGTGGTTCGCGAGCGCAATCTGATTGAGAGCCTGAAAACATCGATCCGCAAGGCGGAAGATTCGTTGAAGGATGCTTCCATTCCCCCGCCAGAAAAGGCACCCGGATGAGACTACGTTACTTGATTGCGGTCACTGTCCTGGGTTTCGCGGGATTTTCTCAGTTCGCTTTCGCGGAGCCCAATGCGGCTGGGCCGGCTTCGGCGGGCGATAAAGGCGCGGTCTTCGATCGGGTCAACGTGAAGGAACTTCGGGAAAGGTACTGGGAGCGGGGTGATACGGGAGATGTCCGGGTGATCCAAAACCGGCTCTATAAAAAGGCGCTTCGCTTCGAGCTTGGCGCGTTCGCGGGCAAGACGTCGAGTGACCCGTTCCTGAGCATCAGCCAGGTGGGTGGCTCATTCGCCTTTCATTTTTCGGAATATGTCGGCCTCGGGGTCCTCGCCTGGAAAAGTTCCACAAAACCATCGAGCGCTCTGACGTTTCTTGAAGAGACCACGCATAAAAGCGCGGTGACGAATCCTCCGCAAAGCTTCTTTGGCGGAGAACTTCAGGTTAGCCCCATTTACGGGAAAATGAGTCTCTTCGGGCTTGCGATTATTCACTACGATGTGCATTTTCTCGGCGGCGCCGGACGGATGTCCACGAATTCCGGGCAGTACGTTGCGCCCACCGTCGGAATCGGGCAGGAACTTTATCTTGGAAAGTACGGCGCCTTCCGATTGGATTACCGCTATCTCTGGTACACCGAAACGATTTCCGCGGCGGGCGATCCTGTCGCGCTTTCGAGGTCGGCCAGTGGCGACGTGGTCACCCTGGGATTCAGCTTGTTATTCGGTTTCTGGGACTGAAAGTTCGGGACTGAGACAGAATAGTCGAAAAATTCGTGATGTGTGGGCCAAATCGATTGAACTCCGTGCGCGTGGGAAGGGTGAAGATCTCGTCGCGGGTTGGCGATGAAACCGGCGTGTAGTGGGTGAAATTCGCTGGTCGGACATCGCACAAGAAAACTGCTGGCGAGGTCAGAGCGTGGTTGGGGTACGTTGGGGTGGCGATCGTGCGTTGGGGTGGCGGCTGGGTTTTGAGGCGCAATTCGCGAGAAGAAGAGTTTTGAAAAGAGCGGGGCGAGCCCGGAACAGAACGCTGCGGAATCCGCCACCACTTCCGCCGGCGAAGTCGGAAAAGCGCGAACCAATTCGGACGTTTTTTTTGCAAATTATTCTTGACGACATTTCGGCTCTTCAGCCGAGTTGCTATCGGATCCCTTCTATAAAGGCCCTGAAATTAGCGCTGTTTCTTTCGTTTGAAATGTTTACAGCTCCTCGTCCGCAGTTTCATCGCCCTCGGAAATTCT
>DATDSK010000197.1:0-26792 GCA_035291325.1 Bdellovibrionota bacterium
CGGAGATCCCTATCAGATTGCCGAAATCACGGTAGACGTTTTTGAGGACGTGACGATCTCGATGGAGGCTTTCTTTGATCCGGCAAATCCGAAGCGGATCTTCAGAGGCTGCGGTGATGGTCTGGAGGTGCCGGTTGTCGCGTACAAGGGAGTGCAGCAGGTGATGCCGATCCCGTTTCCGACTCCGGTCACTTCTCCGATGCCGTCGGCGTTCAAGGATTTCGCGAACTATACGCCCGACTTTGCCGAACCGAGCCCGATCAGGATGAATGAGGTAACCGAAATTCCGCTGATTCAAGAAGGCGATAATATCGAGACCGGGATTTCGATAGCGCCAAGCAGCGCGAACTCGGTGATCCATTCAGTCTACGGTGATTCGGCTTCGCACGGATATCGCTCGATCATTCAGCTTCAATGGGACGTGACCGATCAGATCGCTCAGTCGCCGTACATGGATCTTCAGATTCAAATGGCCGGCGGGGCGACGATGCGTGGCTCAACGGCGGTTTGTGCCGGGGCCACGGGGGCTTTCGTAGCGAGCGCTCTTTATGATCCGAACGCGGGTGATTGGGTGATGGGTTCGACCGCGTCCTGGGATCACCTGGACGGCACTTCATTCCATTATCGAGCTGAGGACTTTGCCGTAACCAAAGCGGACGGACGCAAATACATCATCGCGAACGTTGCTTCGAATTACGTCGCGAGTTCCAGTTCCACTTGCGACAGCACGGTCGCGCTCGCGGGCGCGCAGCTCAAGCTTCTCACTACGCCTGAAGCTTTGAGTTTGTATTTCGAGGGTGAAGGCCAGGATGTCCCTTCTGGGGCGTATCGGTACCTCTCCGCGCATGGCGGCGTTGGGCCGTATACGTATTCGATTCCCGTCAACAATTCCGGGGCCTCGATCGTCACAGGTTCGATGTTCGGGCAGAATTACAGGGCTGGAGCGACTGTTGACGCGACGGATGTCGTTCGCGTGACCGATTCGCTGGGAAACACTAAGGATGTGTCCGTTACTGTTACGGCTCCCGCGATTCATCATATTAACTTCACCGGACTTCCCAATCCGCTCAGTGCTTGCTCGCCCATTCAGGTGACCTCCGTTGATTCGTTCAACAATCCGGCTCCGACGGTCGCCGCGACGACAGTGGATATCGACGTTTCCGGTTCAGCTTCGATTCATTTATCGTCTGACTGCACTGATACCGCGATGAGCAGCGCCTCTCTCTCGATTCCGGTCTTGATGGCGACTTCCACGACGACGTATTATGTCAAGGCGACAGCAAACGGTTCAGCTACTTTTAATGGGAGTTCGGCTTATCCGGTGACTTCGATTACTATTCCGACGAATGCTCCGATCACGGTGGATCATCTCTCATTTAACGGTGCGACGTCGTTCGCCAGTACTCTCTGTTCGTCGTTTTCAATCACCGCACAGGATTCGGGTAATGCTCCCGTGGTAACCTCCGTCGACCTGTCGGTTAATGTCGGTATTTCTGGAAACGCGAATCTCTACATGGATCCGTCGTGTACGACCGTGCTTTCTTCAGCGCTGACAATTTTTGCAGGCATGACGACGACCTCGCAATCCTTCTATGTGCAGGCGATCACCCCCGGTGTGCCAGGATCGGCCACGCTGAGCGCGACCGCCGGCGCGATCGTGGCGAACCCTACGGGTATCACGATTAACCCTTAGCCTCGGCCGGCGAGTTCTCGGCAGTTGACCTGACTATCGCCCGCAGCTACCATCAAAACCATGTCAGCCGGCAGATTGCTCGTCATTTCTCTCCGCAAAGAGGACTTTGAATTGGGGGAAGCTCTTTCGGAGAAGCTTGGGTTTTCATTCAAGCAATGCGCCGATCGAAATCACGTGCGGAACTGGCTGATCGATCACCCGGATGCCGTCGTTTTCTGGAATGCGGATTCCTCCGGTTTATACGAGCCGGTGATCGATATTTTGCCCAAATACGCGGCGACGAACCGGATCTTCGCGCTGACCGAGAGGGAACTCGTTCACTATCCCCATCTCTACCGAAACCCGACGTTTCGACATCAGGTGTTTCGCCGTGATCTCGATTCCGTCGTGAAGATCTGCCCGGCGTTGGTACGGTGCGCGCTTACGCGTGACCCGGTGAGAATCGAGCGGTTTTTCCCGAAAACCACGGTTCTGAAACGGATTTTCATTACCCGTTCGGCGCATCGGGCGGCCGCTATCGAAGCGATTCAAAATTCGTTGACGAAGCAGGGGGTGCGCGGGCGAATCGCGGCTCTCGTTGCCGAAGGCGTGGATGAGCTGATCATGAATGCCGTCTTTCACGCGCCCGTCAATCCGGATGGGTCACCGCGTGTGATCAATCGAGTGGCGGATTTCGAACTCGATACCCGCGAGCAAGTGGAAGTCGAGCTCGCGGAATCAGAGCACTACCTGGGTTTCTCGGTTGGTGATCTCTTTGGCTCATTTCGCAGCGGCCATCTCATCAGCGCGCTTCGGCGGCAATATGACGAGAAGAAAACGACGCAGCTGCATCTGACGGCCGGTTTGGGTTTTCATAAAATCATGGCAGGCGGCCTGAGTCTGGTGATGGCGACGGAGCCGAACAAGTGCACGCGAGCGATGCTGTTCTTTCCGCGTACGGACAGTTACAAACATTTTCGCACCGGGTTTCGTTTTTTGAGTATATTTGCCGAGTAGTGAAGTGGTGCATTTTTATAGCCGCAGTTTTTTCCTTCAGTGTGGCTCGCGCGGAAGTTTCAAAGCCTACGCCGGGGGCGGACCTGCCACTGACGTGGCAAAACGAAGAGATCCCCCTTGCAATTGAATACAGTCCCGGCAAACCCGTCCTGGCCCGAATAAAGCGTCCTTCGGCCCTTTCCGGTGAACCGCTTCCTGTTCTTCTGGTTTTCGGTGGATTCCAGAACGCAGCGCGCGTGCTGGAACTTGTCGCACCCGACCGTCCAGTCGTGCTCGCGAGCTTCGATTATCCGTTCGATCCTCCGAGAAAGTTCGCCTTCCCGGGCAGTCTCCGCTTCGCTCCCGACGTAAAGCGGATGATTTCTGATACGGCTTCCGGAATCGACGAGCTTATTTTGAAACTGAAGGACCGGGATTACGTAGACCCTACTCAGTTGACGATTGTCGGCGCGAGTCTTGGCGCGCCCTTCGCGGTTTCGGCCGCGGCTCGTAACGTCGAATTCAGCAACCTCGTCGTGGTGCACGGATTCGGCGATATTCCCGCAACGGCGAAGCACCAATTGGTCCGGTCGTGGCGACCGAAGTTCGGCTGGGTTGCCGAGCCGCTGGCCTGGGGATTGGCTCATTTCGGATGGTGGTACCTTGGTAGTCCGTCTCCGGAACGCGATGCGCTTCGGTTGCGTTCTTCACAGCGCGTTCTGATGATCAGTGCCGAGGCCGATTCGTTCATTCCGAAAGATGCTGGCGAGGCCCTGTGGGAGGCCATCCAGAAATCTCCCGCTGTTCCGGAAAGAATCATCATGCCAGGCGATCACCTTCAGCCAGGTTCAGAAAGCCTAATATCGGAGATAATGCGCAGAGTTAATGCGTGGTTGAAGTTTCACTAGAGTTGCGCAATTAAATAAATACAATATTTCCACCACTTGCAAAGGATGTGCGCCGCAGCAAATAAATTTGAAAAGCGGACCACCTTAGTTTATACATGCCGCATAAAAAGGGGGTTCTTGATGTCTTCGAAAACTACGTTTCAGGTGTTTTTGGTAATTTTCGGTTTAACCGTTCTTGCTGGTGGCACTTCGGCTTTTGCCTCGGGTGATCAGCTTGATCCCAGGTATTTTCAGATCACTTCGATGAGAATTGAAGAGACTCCGTCTGACTCAGACGGTCTTGGAGATTTCTCTTCGCCGTTCTCGATGAATGCCTTTTCAGGAGCTTCGAGTTCCCCGCTAGCCATCGAGGGTCTTGGGACAGTGGTTCAGTGGGATACGGTCATCAATACGGCGAAACAGATCTGGGCCGTCATTGATGCGAATCGACCGGTTGTTAATATCGCGACTGACCACGCCAACGCGATTCCGGTCGGTATTTCCACCCAGGCGCTCAGCAGCTGGCAGGCGCCCATGTCGAAGACCTATACCGTGGTGTATGAAAACGGTTTCGGGGCGAAGGTCGTTGAATTCTCCTTTCGCGTGATCTTTCTTTACGGCGGAGCTTACAAGGGGAAAGGCCGGTACATCATGAATGCCACGATCGTGCCCGCCAACGTGAGTGTCGCTTGGGGTTTCACCTTCAATGCCAATGCAAACGTCGTATCGACGAGCAACGCGGGAACAGTTCAGAATCCCCTGGCAGCGATGCAGCTCCAGCTCCATTGGAGCGTCGTGACTCCAATCAAACACATGGAAAGCACGGATGACTTTTACATCCGCGGCGACGGGCTCTTGAACAGCTACTCCGAACTCCACTGAGCGCGGTTTGCGAGTGGAGAAGAGATTTTTCGTGCCTGACCTCTCCCCAGAGGCCAGGCACGAACTCCGTGATCTCAAGGTAAAAGTTATTTTCGTCGCTGAATCGCCTCACACGAGTGAGGTGGAACCAGAGGAGCTCGCCGCCAGGCGGCCGCTCTGCGGTTCGGCCGGACGGCGCTGGTGGAGCGTGCTCGGCGATGTTCTGGATGCCAATCCGTCCGAAGATGTTTCGCTGTCCCGCCTGCTCGATCTGTGTCGTCGTCATGGCGTGGTCGTGATGAATGCGGTTCAATATCCGCTTGATCCGAAGATCGCAGCAGCTTATGCGGCCGCGGACCCTGCCCTGAATCTCGGCTTTCATAAAGGGCCCGGCGAGCTGTCGTTCAAAAAAAAGAAAAAAACACCCGAACTGCAGAGCGCTCTTTCGAGTTTGCGCGCCCGCCTCTCGGGTCCGGCTCTGGAAAAGGCCCCGGTCTACTGTCTCGGTAATGACGCGCTTTGGTTCGTTTCCGAGGCGCTCGGGAAGGATGGCGCACGGGAGCGGATCGCCGGGAAACTCCCGCACCCCTCAGCGTGGTGGCGCAAGGGCGGTGTTTTCAAGGTGATCGCGCGCAAGGACCTTGAAAGGATTTTCAAGACGCTTCAGTGCTGATTTCCAGGTGAAAAACACCGCTGTCGGTCTCGAACGGCAGCACGACGGCGAGGTTGCGGGTCAGGTGATGGACTTCGAGGTTTGTGCCGCGGACAATCGTCGGAATAGCCTTCTGAATCTGGTAGTCCGCTCTTTCATTCAATTCAGCCTTAGCCTGCCCGAAGATGATATTCAGGATTTCCCCGGCCGCATCTTCGATTTCCTTCGTGATGACGTCGTGTTTTTCCCCGAGCAGGTTCGAGTAGATGGCGAGAAAAACTTTTGCTGGGAAACACAGGGCAATTGAGCCTTTGAAGGCGTTGCTGGTGAGGCTGATGACGCCGGCGATATCGAACGAAATCTTCTCTTCTTTTTTAAGATAGGGTTTCCCGATCTTCACTCGGGTATTCGCCTGGGTTTCGAGAGTCACTTGCGTGGCTCTGACAAAGGGATTGATGAACTCCACATCGATTTTTTGTCGCGAGACTTGAATGCCCGCGTGGCTCATGGCTTCTTGAAGGTTTTTCTTGGGAGACAAAGCGGAATCAAGGCCGTTCGCCTGGAGCACGGCGAGAACTTCGGGAGCGGCATGGATCGAAGCGAGAAAGCAGCCGGCATTCTTGAGTGCCTGATGGAACAGCATGAACGCACGGAAAATCGGTCGATCCAGCTTCTTCACGCCCATGAAGTCGACTACATAGAGCTTCGAAGGTGTTTGCGTCCAGCCCTGAGAAAGAGTCGTGAATTCGGCTGCCGCGGCGCTGTTGAGTTCGGAGGGGCATTGGATGGTTGTGACGTTGTCTTTTTCACTAACCGAAAAGAGGCTCATTTACCCGGAAACCTTTTGGCCGCCACGGACTTTATTTTTTCCTCAAATGCCGCTGGCGTGAACGGTTTTACGACATAGTTATCGACGCCGGCGACGAGTGCTTCTTTCACCTGATTCGCCTCAGCCTCGGCTGTGACCATCAGGAACGCGATATCCTTGTAGGTGGCGTGGGCCCGGCATTTCTTCAGGAGATCAATGCCCTTCATCTGGGGCATGTTCCAGTCGCTGATTACAAATTGAATGGGCTTGGAGGCTGATTCTCTCTCAAGAATCTCCCAGGCAGTGGTGCCATCGTTCGCCTCGACGATATTGGTGGTGGCGCCGAGAGCTTTCAGTTGTTGGCCGATGATCTTTCGCATGGTCAGCATGTCGTCAACTACCAGAAAACGAAGATCTGTAAAAATGGACATGTCGAATCCTCCACTGGCAAGTTTAATTCGTGAAGCCGCTTCTTACAAGCCAACTCTATTCCTATCGAACTGAGATGGGAAGGGAATGACCATCCGTAGCGGGAAAAGAAAGCCGCATTTGCTCGGCAACGGTGGGGGCTACGTCAAGGGTATGAACCTGACCCAGGTTCTTTTCTGGCACGATTCCCGCGCCATAGACGACCAGCCCGGTTGAGAGCATGGGGTTAGCCAGGGCGCCGTGCTGTCCTCGGAGCGGCTGAGGTCTCGGCTTGGCGCTCAGGCCAGCGAACCCGAGTGAATACCCTTTGGCCGGATCGATCGCGCAGAGCGCGTCCGGGAAGGCGCCGAGTTCCCTCAGTTGAGCGGCAGTGATGACCCGGTAATGACCTTCGGCGTGCTCTTGGAGATGGGCTACGATCGCGTTCGCCAGTTTCGGATCGCCGTAGATGGCTGCTTGTCCGGAATTTCCATGGGCGACTGCTTGCTTCAGCCAGCCGCCTTTCGCGAGCACGGCATGAATGTCGATCGTTCTTTCGGCGTTTTCAAAACCGTGGTCACCGGTAACGATAAGGACCGTGTCTTTGAAGTCGATTGCCGCCACTAATTCGCCGATCAAGGCATCAATACGTGTGAGCGCGGCTTTCGCGTTCTTTGAGGCGCGTCCGGTATGGTGCTGTTCATCATCGAGGGTTCGAAAATGAAGGAGGAGAAGGTCCGGTCGGTATGTTTTCAAGACATGCAGGCTTGCATCGGTGGTCCAGCGATCGTAATCGAGATTACTCCGGATTGTTTTGACCCGCGAAGCGCTGATCAGCTCCGCCATGAGCTTTGGATCCGTGTGGCGCAGCATGAGCTTCCAGTTTTCACCGTGATCGATGCCTTTTGCCGAAAAAATCTCGGGAACCAGCCAATCGACGTTCGCTCCGACGCTCACGGGCCAGGCAAACACGGCGACCTTTTTTCCAGCCGCTCGTGCAGCGTCCCAGATGGCAGGAACTTTGAGGTGCTTTGAATCCCAATACCATTCGCGAGTCGGTCCTTTTTTCGGGACGAAAATCGTATTGGACAGAATTCCGTGTTTTGCCGGGTGCACCCCGGTTACGATCGAGGCGTGATTCGGGAACGTCATCGACGGATAAACCGGAATCGCGGCTGAGGCGTACGCTCCCCCCTTGACCAGTGACTTCAAGGTCGGGGCGTTGAAAGAGCCGTCGAGGTAGAATTCGGGAAGGAGCCCGTCGACGGAAATGACGACGACCTTTCTGGGCGCTGCTTCCCGCGGCTGCACCTGAGTTGAAGTCGTGCTGCATGCCGCGAAAAAGCAGGTCAGGAAAAAAAGACCGACGCCTTTTTTTACCAGCGTCATGCGGCGACTTTCTTGCGACGTGCGCTTGTCTTGAACCAAAGCACGACCCCGTACAGGACTGCCATTGCTAGCACGGCTGCGACGAACCAGTGGAGTTTCTCTTTCATGACCGCAACCATGGCTTCGGGCGACTGAATAAGTTCAGGGCGATTGCCGATGACTTCCTGGCCGAACCAGGCGAGTACCCAGCACCAGAGGCCGGCTCCCACGATCGTGACGAGACTGAACTTTCCAAACGGCATTCGAAGAATGCCCGCGGGAATCGAAATGAGGTGGCGAACGACCGGGAGAAGGCGTGCAACAAAGATCCCGGGCATTCCGAATTTCAGGACCCAATCCTGCGCGAGTTCCAGTTTGTCTTCTGGAAGCAGGACGTATTTTCCATAACGTTTCAGGAGCGGCAAGCCGAGCCATTGAGATATCCAATAGCTGATCGCCGAGCCGAAATAACTTCCCAGGGTGCCCGCGAGGACGACGCCTGAAAAACTCATTTTGCCCTGCGCTGCCCAGAACGCGGCCGGGGGCATGACGACTTCGGAGGGAACCGGAATGATCGAGCTCTCCATCGCCATAAGGACGAAGACGCCGGTATAACCCCAGTTTTCAACCCAACTGAACCAAATGCGCATCCATTCGTGAAGCATATCGGTAGCCTAGCACAGAAACGATTTGTTTTGGGGTACTTAGATCTGGGGCCTTGCAAACCCTTTTTGGGCCGGGTATACGAAGTTCTCGACCTATCTTGGATGCGAGCGTAGCTCAGCGGCAGAGCACGCCCTTCACACGGGCGGGGTCACAGGTTCAATCCCTGTCGCTCGCACCATTTACTGTGCAGAAAGACCCCGGTTCCTCAACGCCCTTGTAGAAAACCGACACCCCATTCACGAATCTCAAACCCCGCCGATGCGGTTGCGCGTTGAGCGGCAGATGGAGGAGTCCACTTCATCACTGGCTCCCTTGTGAACTTCCCCTTTTTGCCTGTTAATCTCTCCTTTGTAACAACAACAAAAACAACACGCGTGACGGAGGTTGGAGCAGGGGTAGCCCGAATTTTCGATACCCGGTCTAAATCGGATTTAAGCTGCGGATAAACGCAATAATAGTTGGAGCTTGGAAGTTTTATCGACCAATGATCGTTGAAATCCTTTATTTCACGTTCACGAAATCTGAGCTTAGATAGAGCTTCTGCCATTAAGGGTACGATTTTTTGAGAATCTGCACAGAACCCCTTCTTGTCCTGCAGCTCCGACTGTTCGGCCCGATAATCAAAAAAGAGATAATCGTAGCGCGCATCTTGCGAAAGAATGGCGCCATCCGAGCCTATTTTAAAACGCCATCCCGGGTCGCCATGGGACGGAACGGCCATCCACCATGTTGAGCTAGTTGCCATATCAACGTTAATGCTTCCTTCGAAGCCGCTTGGGGCTGTTACATAGATATTCGGCTTCCCGATTCCGACGCCACCTCCATGTATGGTCGCACCTGATGCTATCGGGTACATGGCTGGATTAAAGCCGCCTCCAGACCATGCGGCAGGCGAATAGAAATTCGAATAACTCATCGCGCCGTATCCCGCCCACCATGGAAATGCGGTCGGGAAAAAGCTTGGCGTCGCATAAAAGCCGGTGGAGTTATAAAACGGTAAAGTGGAAAAATTATTATAAGGGACTCCGCAGGTTGGACAGTATTGGTCGGCGAGCGCGAGTGAGCCGGGAGTGAGAAATGACAGCACGACATCCGGGATTTCTTTTCGATTCCGTGACGCTGTTTGCTGAGGCGATCTGTTCAGCGCAATTGTAATCGTATTTGTTTCAGAAGGCTTAACGTCTATCCTTTGCTCAACGAAGCAGCCGCTCGAACTCGTGACCACAATGGAGAACGTTCCGGGAACAGAATGAATTTCGAAAGTTCCGTTGGGAGGAACTTCGGCGTCGTAGAGAAGAGTGCGTGCTTGAGAATACCAGAGATGGGCAGCTCCCGTGTTGCAGCCAGCCGTTGGTTGAATACGGCCCAAAATGGTTCCTGATCCACTTGCCAATGCTTCCGCCGACGAAAAGACCAAAGCCATCAGAATGAACAGTGCCCGTAAATTGAGATTCATCATGTGGATTCCCTCGTATTCTAATCGGCGAACGTCGAGAAAATTCAAGGCATATTGCCTGATCAATTTACCGTCATCAGGGTTTCCCTCAACAGAAGGCAGCCAACAAAGGCATCACTGCTGAGCTCAGGGGCGAGCCATTTCGCTGGAACCAGCTCAACGTCCAAACGCCGAAAGGCCAGCATCTTGTGCGGCCGGTTGAGTAATGGAAAATTTATCGCTTGATAAACGCCGGCAAATCAGAATTCTATCAATGGTTTACACTGCTGATAGATTCCGTTTCTTTTTTGTTTTCAGTTTTCGCCGGCATGCTTCAACCTATTCATAAAGGTGGTGGATATGGATATCCGAGGGCTTCTTCAAACGGCGGTGCTCGCGCCGTCCGGTGATAATTGCCAACCCTGGCGTTTTGAAACAAAAGAAAACGAAGTCAGAATTTTCAATCTCCCGAACCGGGATACTTCGGTTTACAACCAGAATCAGATCGCGTCCTATGCGGCTCACGGAGCTTTGCTCGAAACCTTGAGCATCGCGGCCGCGCAGAACGGCTACGCTGCCGAAATTTCGTATTTTCCCGATACTTCCAGGCCTGATCACGTTGCCACAGTTCTTTTCTCGGCTACTCAGCCCGTTGAGCAGCCTCGCTTTGGAGCGATCCCGCTCAGGACGACAAATCGAAAGCACTATCAGAAGCGCAAGCTCGAGCCTGCCCATGGAGAGGCTTTACGCGCCGTGGGCGTTCCTTCCGAGCTGGGTCGCGCGATCATTTTCGAAGCTGGGCCGGCGCATGCCGCTCTTGCTCACGCTGCCCAGCTAAACGATCGGATCGTTTTTGAAAATAAGTGGCTCCATACCTTTCTTTTTGAGCACATCCGCTGGTCGGATGAAGAGGCTCGAAAAACTCGTGACGGAATGGATGTCAAAACTCTGGAACTCGCCTCACCCGATCGCATGGCTTTCACGCTGCTGCTCCGGCACTGGAACGCGGTTCGCTTCATGAATCTTCTCGGCGTTTCGCGAATGATCGCGAAACAGACTTACAAGCAAGTCCTTTCGGCTTCGGCACTTGGATTGATCACGATGCCTGGGAATCGTCCTGCGGATTACGTGAGAGGCGGTCGTTTGATCCAGAGGGTTTGGCTCGAGGCAACGCGCCACGGTCTCAGCTTTCATTTGATGGCGGGGAGCGCGCTCCTGATGCAGCAGACGCACGAGGGGAGCGGACACAAAATATCAGAGCGTCATCTGGCTGAATTGAAGTCAGCCGACCGTCAGGTCCGGGAGGCGTGCGGGATCGGAGAATCCGAAGTTCTTCTTGCGGTTTTTCGCACGGGGTATTGCAGTCCGCCGACTGCCCGCGCTTTGCGGATGGACCCTGTGGTGGAGTGATTCAAATGACTGAGGCTCATTATTCCTTGGCGTTTTCCAGAAACATCGGTTTGGTGAATGAAGAGGAACAAAACATTCTCAAGCAGTCGCGTGCCGCGATCGCCGGAATGGGAGGGGTGGGCGGTGCCTATGCCGTTACACTCGCCCGGGCGGGGATCGGGAAATTCCACCTGGCTGATTTCGATAAGTTTGAGGTCGGTAATTTCAATCGTCAGTACGGGGCGACTCTCGCCAGTGTGGGACGACCCAAGACAGAGGTCATGAAGGAGCTGATTCTCTCGATCAACCCAGCGGCACAAATAGAAACGTTTCATGAAGGGGTTACTTCGGATAACGTCGCGCGGTTTCTCGAAGGAGTCGACATTGTCATGGATGGTCTGGATTTCTACGCGCTTCCGGCGCGGCGGATTCTGTTTCCGGCGAGCGAGCGCCGCGGAATTCATGTCGTCACTTCGGGCCCGCTCGGGATGACGACCACGCTTCATGTCTTTGGCCCCGGGGGGATGCTTTTCGAGGAGTATTTCGATTTCGCCTCGTGCCGCTCCCCCGAAGAGGAACTCGTAGCTTTTCTTGTTGGAGTCGGGCCGGCGGGGCTTCATCTGGGGCAGATCGATTCAAAGCGGGTCGACTTTGCTGCCAAAAAGGCTCCCTCTTTCGGGACGGCGATTCAGCTTTGCGCCGGTGTGGCCTGTACGGAAGCGGTTCAGATTGTTCTGAAGCGGCGTCCGGCATTTCTGGCGCCCCGGTATTTTCAATTCGACCCGGTCAGACTCAGGGTGAAGAAGCGATATCTAATCTTCGGAAACCGGCATCCCCTTCAGAAGTTCAGGCGATGGATTGTTAAAAGAATGCTGGTTCGTAAGTTCTCTGCGACCGAGTAACCGAGTAATCGAAAAATCCTATTGAAATGACGCGGGAAGTGGCGCGTTTCGAGTGTCTCTGCTTTATTCTGGTGTAAGCCACGGGAAAAGCACGGCTTTTGTGCAAAAAGTTAATAATACATCTTATTGTTAAGTATGCTATCATTGGGTTACAGGGAGCCATCACATGAGCGAAGCACCGTTTGTTCGGAAAGAAATTCCCATTCCTATCCGTGAGGCGGGAATGCGGCGGACGTTGAAGATCACACCGGTTTCTAAGGACGATTACTGGATAGGCATCGCCCGAACTCAAGAGGACCTTCAGGCTGCATTTGCGGTTTTGCATGATTCCTATGTTGGGCAAGGCATCATGGATCCGCACCCATCAGGCTTGCGCTGTAATCTTTATCAGGCGCTTCCGTATACCACGACTGTGGTCGCCAAATACCGGGGCCGTGTCATTGGTACGCTCGCCTTGATCAAGGATTCGCCGCTCGGCTTCCCGTCGGACAAGAGCTTTAAGAAGGAAAATGATTTCTATCGCCAGAAAAATTACCGAATGGCCGAAGCATCAGCGCTCGCCGTGCATAAAGATTTTCGGGGTTATGGACATCAAGTCAGTCTCCCGCTGATGAAATATCTCCTTCTCTATGCCATACGCCACATGGATGTCACGATGCTCATCGCGACCGTCCATCCGAGGTCGCGCGACTTTTATGGCGGTTTGCTCAATTTTCATCAGAATGGCGAAATCGTGAAATACACTTTCGCGAAGGGTGCTCTGGCCACTCATCTGACGATGGATACCCGGAGTGTCGAAGCCTGGATGGAAAAGACCTATCGGGACCTTCCGTTCAGTTCCAATTTTCATCGATACATTTTTGAGTTCGACGATCCCGTCCTGAATTTCCCCGATCGTCCCAAGGAGACCACGCTGGACTTCGTGATGACTCCAGAGCTGCTCCGTTACTTTTTTGTCGAACAGACGGACGTCTTCAAAACGGCAGCACCGGATGAACTCGGTTCGGTTCATGCGGCTTATTCGCCCTTTTTTGATCTGAGCCGGGTTCCATTTCTCGATCGGGCTTTGCCCAACAAGGCCTTTCGCTACATGGCCCGGATCCCGGCCGTGTGGATGACGGAATCCCGGGTGGTCCTCGGGACGATTTATGATCTGACCGGCGGTGGAGCATTTTTTTCGACCGAGGAGAACGTTACTGCCGCGAAAAAAGGCGAACTCGTTTTCAACATGGGATCACGCTTGTTTCGGATACCATGCCAGATCGCCTGGGCGAATGGTCTCTCGAAGCTTCATTACCCGCGCGGCTATGGAATGCGGTTTTTGGAGTCGAGGCCAGAGCTGGTGAATTTTCTCGTCATCGGAGAGCAGGGTGAGCTGCGCGAAGCTCAGCAGGCCGAGGTGATATCGCTCGACGCCGTCCGTGACGCGAGAAGAAAAAAGATCGCCTGAGCCGGCTGCAAGAGCGTATTCAGGACACGATCTTCGACAACAAAGATTCGACGCTCTGAACCGCTGAAAGCTCCCGTGAATCGGTTTGCAATTTCCGGGCGGCTGCCCGATATTCCGGGGCTTCGAGCAGTTTCGTGACGGTCTTAACAACGAGCGCCGGAGTGACTTGATCCGAGCGGATCATAAGACCCGCGCCGGCTTTCTCCGTGTAGTGCATGCTCAGGTATTGGTCCAGGTTTCGCGGGATTCCGAGCGCAGGGATGCCGTGGGCGAGTGCCTGCTGTACGGATGGGCTTCCACCGTTACAGATGACGAGCGCGCAGCGATCGAGCACCGCATCGCCTGGAATCATTTCAGAAGTAAAGAGGCGGCCGTTTTTCGCTGTGCCGGTGGGTTGTCCCGACGCAATCACCGTGACCGGAAGAGCCCCGAGACTTTCGAGGATTTCAGGAAGAAGCCGAGCGGGTCCCGAACTTCCGAGACTGACATAAACCACCGGTCGATCCTGCGGGAGTGTGTTCCACCAGGAAGGAAGCGGAATCTCTGGTGACCAGGGTACCCAACCGATAAAATCGTGATTCTTGGGAAGGGACCGGATCGGAACAAAATTCGGCAAGTCCGTATACCAGAGGTAATCGGCATCACCGTAGACTTTCCTGAGATCAAGTTCCCACCACGGCAGGCCGAGGCGCTTTTTGAATTGGTTCATCTTCAAGCTGTGAACCGCGAAAATGGAAGGCACCATGAGCGGTATGATGGTTTGAGCCATTTTCACGCCCAAAAGCCGTGTCGCTGGAATATCAGGAACAATGAACTTCGGTTCCGCTGCAGGGCTCCAATAGGCATTTGTCATGGCCACGTACGGTACTTTGCAGCGCCGCGCGCTCGCGGCGAGAGAGATCCTGAAATCGCCGATCACCACATCCGGACGAAATTCAGCGATCAACGCTTCATCTTCACGAACATAAGCTTCGAGTTCGTCAGCCGAGTAAACCGGCTCACCCTGATCGAGCCTGTGCATGAAGGTGCTCGGAGAAATCGAATGAATGGTTCTGGACCAGAGATCGTGGGGTCCGAGGAGCTGGTTCCAAACTGTCGCAGATGCGAAGCCGATTTCGAATTGATGGGATCGGCGGAGTCGCTGAGCCAGGGAGAAAGAACGACCCAGATGGGCCAAGGTAACCGCTTCAGAGAGGACGAGAACGCGCGGAAGTGGCATATGTTGACTATTATAAGCAAAGTTGCCTTGAGCGCCAAGCACCGAGTCAGAATGCCTGAATGCGCTTGAATTGGACGTGGATCTCCTTCATTTTTATAAAATGAGAAAAATCCGATTCTTTCCGATGATGATTTTTTATGCAATCATGGGCATCTGCGCTTTTTTGGCGCTTTGGGTGGCAGTTCTCAGCTATCGGGCATTCCCGTTTCCCGAATTTAGAGCGATTCTGAGCGTCAGCGTGGCGGCGGTTTTTTATCTCGTTTTCATGTGGATCGCGCACCGCGCTTGGATTTTCTTTTTTCCCCTCAAGGAAGGCGAGATCCCGGCCGGATCGTTTCAGGAGACGACCTGGATGGTCTATGTTTGTTTTTACCTCATGCTCTTTTATGCCATTTTAATGCCGCACTGGATTCCGATTCCGATGTCGGGTTGGGTTCTCCGCAGGCTCGGCTCAAAATGGCCGGTCGGCAGTTACTCCGGGGGAATGGTCTATGATCCTTCCCTGGTGGAAGCGGGTGTCGGGGTTCTCGTCGGGGCCCATGCCATGCTGGTTCCCCATGTTCAAGAAGGGGAGACTCTGGCTCATTATCGCATCCGCATCGGGGATGAGGTGACGATCGGAGGACGCGCGATCATTTTACCGGGAGTGACGATCGGGGCTCGTTCGGTGATCGGAATCGGCTCGGTCGTCCCGAAACACACTCGTATCGGAGAGGACGAGATCTGGGCGGGTATTCCGGCGCGATTCATCCGTAAGCGTGATCAGAAGACGAGCTCTTGACCTTCGTTACCGGATTGTGCTCCGGATGGTAAACGATTTCGGCGAACTCCATGGGCTTTCACGATTCCGGTAAACGCCGCGCACTCGCCAGGAGAACGTCCCGGGCGTCCGCGTCGCCAACGAGTAAAAATTCTCTGGAATCGTTTGATCAAAAAAGACGTCCGAAAAACCCGGGTCCTTCGCGATTTGCAGTTGGTAGCTCCGGGTGAGGAGTGTCTTTTCCCAGGTCAGTAGAACGTCGACTTTGTCGGTGAATTGCTCACGATCAGAGGGGGACTTGAGGAGCGGGGCGGAATGTTCGATGTTCAGCTCCATCGGCCGGCTCCGGATAACCTCGCCCGACCGAAGCGTCGCGCTGATCTGGTAGGAATAGGCGTTTTCGGCCAATGAGTTGATATTCAGATTTGTCATTGGTTGAGTAACTGTTCGTTCGAAAATAGTTTCGTTTCCTTTTTTGACAGTCACCTCGTAGTTGACGGCGTCATTGAAGCCTTGCCAGGCGAGCTGAACGGGGATTTTTTCCAGGTTCTTGTCGGAGACGAGCCGGGTTGAAACAGAGGTGCTTTTTACCGACAGTGACCTGGGCGCGGGATCCGCTGAGAGTTTTACCGTCGGGATCAGCTGCCGGGCGTTCGACGTTTTGCTCTTCGGTTTTGGCAGGGACTTGGGTACGGTTTGCGGCAAAGGCGAGGGTGCCGCGGACGGTGTCGACGAAGGGAGGGGGGAAGGCGAGGGTGGTTTCAGCGGAGGTAAACCGGGATCCAGCTCGCCGATCGTGAATCGGTAAGGGCGGCTCCAACCGGAGCGCTCTTCATCAGAAGTCCCGTGCTTCGCGATCGAGCGTACGCGCCAGCCGTATTGTCCGGCCGGTAATTCCATATCAACCTGCGATCGGCTTTCGGAAATGCGGACGATCGCCGGAGCCTGCTCGTTCGTGAGTTCAACTTCTGCCTTCAGACCCATGGGCAGTTCGTTCCAGGTAAGTGAGAGACGCTGTTTTTCTGGAAGCGCCGTGAGCTTGGCACCGTTTGACGGTCCGATGAGTTCGGGTGTCATGAGCGGGACAATCCTGAACGTGCGCCAACCGGTCGTGATCGGCTGCTTCGCCGCGCCCGCGCGTGATGCTGGCGCGAGTACCGCACGCCAGGCGTAGCTTCCGGGAGAAAGGTTGAATGTTGCTGATTTCGCTTCCGGATCAGGTAAATCCTCGGATCCGTTCTGAGCACCGCTGAATTCGATCCTGAATTTTGAATCGCGCGGGATATCGCCCGTTGCGGTCCAGGTGAACGTAACAGGGTGTTTGGCGTCCTTGTCTGAAGAAAAGAAGGCGGCGCCGTCGCCGGGCGCCACACTTTTGAGCGACGTCCTTTGGATCATCGCATCTTCGGCCAGGAGGACGGCGGTCTGGCTTTTCGAGATCAGAACGGGGGCTTTTTGAGAGCCGGCTGTCAGTTTGACTTCCGAAGCGGAATCCGCCGCGACTTTGAGAGTTCCGGAGTCTGAGGGGTCCACGCTGATCTCAATCGAGCTTTCTTTTGAAACTGACTCAATCTGGTATTGGCTCTTATTCGAACGGACTTTGATCCCGGAACCTGTTTTCAGGCGGACGTTCATCTGTCCTTTTTTAACATCAATGAAGCGTTGCGGAACTTCTTGCGTGAATGATCCCGCGAGGCCTTGAACCCATTTCGCGGTGCTGGGTTCGGCTGCCTTTCGTGATTGTTCAATCATGACGAGGGAATTCGGTAGAACCGTCGCTGAAGCGCCCGCATCGAGCATGATTTTGGCGATTCCGTCATCACCCGTAAAAACGGTATCGCCGGCCGCCACTGGCTGTTTGCCAGTCTCGATATCGCGCCACGCCATCGAGCCGTTCGGTTTGTGGCGTACTGCGCCTTGATCACGTTCCAGGGTTCCGATCTGGATCCACGCGCTTTCACCGTAGATTTTTTCGTTCCAATAGCGGGCATTGCTCATCAGCTTAAGACCCGCCAAGCCCGCCGCAAGGCAGGCCAGCACGATCAGCCAATCCCATATTCCAAGCTCTGGGCCGAGACGTGAAGGTTTCAACTGCTTTCTCCAAAATTCTTATCGGAAGCTCAGGAATTTACTGAAATTTACCGATCAAGCATAAAGGCCACAAAGGAGACTCGTCCGGCGTGTTTAAATTGCGCTTTCCAATTCGGCTGAAGATCGTCGCGCTCATCGTAACAGCTCTCACAGCGAGTCTGTTGAGCTATATTTTTGTCGGCACGTCTTTAATCATCGAGGACAAGACGTCTTACATCTATGATTACAATGTCGCGGAGGTCCGGGCGGCGACCGATATCATTGGCGGGCAGATTGAGCGCGTTCAGTCGATGGTCCGCGCTCTCGGAAGTCTCGTCCGCGCCGGGGATCCGAATTCCGCCACTTTGGTCCGGGACTTCTATAACGAGCACGAGCAGAGGCTTGCGCTCGACGGCCTTATTCTGGCTCGAGCCCCGGATGGCCAGCAGTTTCGGATAGAACGCAATCTTTCGAAGGATCCCAAACGGATGGAATCGGCCCTCGCACAGTTGGGCTGGACTCCGGCTCACTATGAAAAAAGCGAGATACTGACCGGACCCAGCATTGCCGACAAGATTCCGGTGGGCATTCGGATCAAGGATGCGGAAGGAAAGCCCCTTGCGGCCGTCGCGTTTCTCGCGATTTCAAGGGATGTCTTCCAGTCCCGCGGAAAATTCAGATTGCATGTCATCGATTCCGGCGCGAAGCATCTCGTCGGTTCGGTTCAGTTCTTCGAGGGTTTGAATCCGGAGATGGTTCAGAGTTTCGAGAAGACGTTGCTCCAATCAGGATTCTCGTCAGGTGCCAGGGACTGGAATTCCGGCAATGGTGATTTCATCGTGGCTTACCAGAGACTGTCTTCCGTTCCCCTGACCGTCGTCGGGATGATTTCCAAAAAGGAGTCATTCCTGGCCGCGGAGCGGCTGATCCAGCGCTCGACGATACTCGGGATCAGTATCCTCTTTCTCGCGCTGGCATTTACCTGGATTTTCGCGAAAAGCCTTACCCAGCGGCTCCGAAGGACATGGGATGCCACTCAGAAGGTGACCGAGGGTGATTTCTCGGTGCGTGTTGAAGTCGGCGGCGGAAGCGACGAGGTGACCGGGCTGGCGCTTTCCTTCAACAAGATGGCCGATCGGATCAACGAATTGATGGCGCAAACGGCCGAAAAAGCCCGAATGGAAAAGGAACTCGAGACGGCGCAGGCGGTTCAGCAGCGCTTCTTTCCGGTGAATTCCTTCAGTCACGGTAACCTCTCCATTTCAGGAAAGGCCCTTCCGGCATCCGAGTGTGCCGGTGATTGGTGGCAGTACGCCGAGCAGGGAAAGTATCTCATCGTGGCGGTGGGAGATGTTACGGGGCACGGCGTTTCATCGGCGTTGGTGACTGCCGCGGCCTATGGCGCGTTTTCCATTTCGATCCGTTCCTTCACGGGGCTAGAATCCATTTCGGGCCTGATCAAGAATCTCGACTGGGCGGTCCGCGCGGCAGGCGGCGGGCAAACGAACATGACCATGTTGATTTCGGTCATTCATATCGAGACCGGGGTGATGCACGTCGTGAATGCCGGGCACCGTCTTCCTTATGTTTTCAGGAAGGGGCAGAGTGACGGACAAAAGTCATTCGTCGTCCTCTCGGGCGGAGAAATGCCGCCCCTTGGGGACAATGTCGAGACTACGCCCGAGCCGGCAGTGTTCCAGCTTCAGGCCGGTGACGTGATCTTCTGGTATACCGATGGTCTCGTGGAATGCGTGAACCCCGCGGGATCCTGCATGAACAAGACGGAACTCCGGGCGCACATGGCCCAGCTTGCCGCCTCAGAGCTGTCGGATTCAGCCGAAAGAATTTGCACGGATCTTTTCAATAAATTCGTCCAATTTCTGGGAGCGAATGCGAAGAATCCTGATGACGATACCACTCTGGTGGTGGGAGTCGTTCCAAGTACCGCACGGCTTACTCCTCCTCAGTCTTGATAAACTCATCGGTGATCGTCTGGATCTCCTTCTTTATTTCTTTTCCGGCTTTGATGACTTTCTGCTGGATCTTTTTGGGAAGGCCGAGTCCGATCCGGATCGGATCGATTTCGGGTCCGTGTGGTTTCCAATTCTTGACGAGGGGACGGGACAGGCCCACGTCAGAGATGCCGTCGATTTGCGGGAAGGTTCCTGCGGGTGATGGCGACCAGGGTTTTGGAATCAGGTCAATCTTCTGCATCACCTTGAACAGATCCAGACCGGCCGTGACCAGGTAATTCTTGTAACCCGCCGAGGCGTCAATCCCCCAACCAATCGTGAAGATCCACGGCTTGGTTTCGATTCCTCCCGTTGCATGTACGCGACTGGACGCCCCCGAAATTCTCGTCACTTCATAGTAGGTCCCGAGAAACACGGTTCCGCTGAATTCCTTGAATTCCGCGAACTGGTAGGCTGCACCGAGCCGGGGCTGCACGGTCCAGTGGTTGCCGACAGCGATCGTCTGGTCCCGCATCAGTGCCGCATCCGGAGTGGAACCCGTGAAAAAAAGCGAAAAACCAGCCCTGAAAAATCGATTCGGAATCCAACCCACGCCCGCCGCGAGTTTTGGCGGCACTAAAACGGGCTGAAAATAATTTGTTATCCCGGGAAGCGTCTTTTCAGGATCTCCCGCGTAGCGCATGGGAAGGGAGTAGCTGAGGCCGAGAAGAATCCGTTTTTCGAGTTGGACTATGCCGCCGAAAGTCGCGCCAAGCGCATACGAGTGCTGGGCCGTATAGAGTTCCGTACCGCGTATGCCATATTCGGTCTCCGATTGGCCGAGAGCGAGGCTGACGCCGAGCGAAAGCCGGTTTTTGAGGAATACCCGCGCAACCGAGGCTCTGAATTCCCGGACCCCGGTATTGAGATCGATTGCTCTGAGGTTTGGGTCACCGGCGAGGCGGTAGCTTTCACTTTCACGGTAAGGATTCAGATACCCGAGGCTGATGCCCCAGGGATATGGATTGAGCGCGGCGCCGAAATTACTCGTCTGGACTGAGCTTTCGAACGTCTGCGGACGGTTGTCGTGAACCCAGTTGCTCGTGTAATTGAAGTCGCCGTTATTCAGCGTCATCGCGAGTCCCGCTGGATTATCGGAGGCCGCGATAAAGGTGTCAGCCAGTCCGACGGTCGCCCCGGCCATGCCCACCGTGCGAATATCGCCGTGAACGGTCGTGCTCGTTCCATTGTAGAGTCGGGTCCGCGTGGAATAGGGAAGATCCAGTTCAGCCGCCGCGTTGTGACCGAAAAAGCTCGTTCCGCCAAAAAGCATGAGCACGCAAAGTTTGGAGATGAGGTTGGGTGTCCTGGTTTTCAACGCTAAAACCTGAAGCTGGTGAGTTCCTTCCAGAGGCTCTCGGGGAGGATATCCGCCGCGACCAAAAAGACGATCTTCTCGCTGCTCGAGCTGGCGTTTCTCGATCTCCGGACCTCGCTAGGTAGCATGCCTTTTCCCCCATAGGTGCTCAACCAGTTTTTTCGAACGGCGAGGGAATTGCTGACGAGTATTCGCTGCGCTTTGGCTCCTTGCTTCGGGCCCTCGGCCAGTGCTCCCGCGCCGAACTCGAAGGAACTGAGAACTTCGAAACTGCCCGGTTTTTCGATCTTGTCGAGGGACTGGGTTCCCAGAACGCGGCTGAACCTGAATTTCCTTTTTCCAGGTTCCCGTGAGGTGAAGATGAGATTGAGTTCCCCCTTCAGGAACAGCTCTTCCAGATGATTGAGATCATGCACATCGAGCTCCGCGACCTTGATCGTGGTGCTCGAGAGGAGGTGGTGGACGAAGTTCATCGCGAGCGGCACGAGTCCTTCGAGGCTTCCGATTCTGACGTGCGAGAGCTGTGTTTTACCGATCAGGTGCTGAATTTCACTTTCCAGATTACGAGCCGATTTCACGAAACATTCGGCCATTCGAAAAGCCAGGGGAGTCCAGGAGGAATTTCGGCGCGAGCCGCGGTCCAGGAGTGAAATGCCGAGTTCACGCTCAAGACGCGAAATGATCCGGGAAAGCTGGGGCTGGCTAATAGCGACGTGAGCGGCGGCCGAGGAGAGGTTCGGGTACCTTACCGACCTGCTTAATACGGAAAGTTCCCACGAGAGTTCCGAAAGCAGGCGCTGCATCCTAGGATTCCTTGATTTTCTGGTGGCTCAGCTCTTCACCGGCCGCGACGCCGGCTCGGATGCGTCTTGCCGGGATCCCGACGACGGTGGAATTGGCGGGCACGTCTTCGATCACGACGGAATTGGCTCCGATCCGGGTTCCGGCACCGATGGTGATATTGCCGAGGACTTTTGCGCCGGCGCCGACCACCACACGGTCTTCGAGCGTGGGGTGACGCTTGGCGTGCTTCAGTTCGGTACCGCCAAGCGTGACGCCCTGATAAAGAATAACGTCATTGCCGATAATGGCGGTTTCACCGATCACCGTGCCCATCCCGTGATCGATAATAAAACCGCGCCCGATCGTGGCTCCGGGATGAATGTCGATGCCGGTGATGAAGCGGCTCAATTCAGAAATCATTCGCGGGAAAAACGGGACGCCGAATTTCGAGAGAAAATGCGCGACTCTGTGAAAAGCGACGGCCTTGATGCCGGGATAGAGGAGCGCGACTTCAAGATAGCCTTTCGCGGCCGGATCGTAATGGCGATAGCGTTTAAGAGTATAGAACATATGTTCCTTTCATGTCAGGTCATGTCAGGTCATGTGAGGTCAGTAAAGCAGAAACCCTCGTCGATCCTCCTTCCAACGCGCTTCATCGGCGGCAAGGATGTTTTCGAAGTCTTCCACGGAGGCCGTCGGGTCGTCAACCCAGCTCCGCAGGCCGGGCCCGCCGTCGATCAAATCGATGGCCAGGCGCTCCGTTTCGTATTCATACTCGAACGATCGCCAGATCCGGTAATCCGGGTGAACGAGCCGGATGGCTCTGAGCCAGAGCGCGACGAGGCGGTAAGGCTGGAATTCCTCGTGCCGGTAATCGGGACCGTCAACGTGAATCTGAAGTCCGTTGCACATCTTTCCGGCGTGCTTGTGGAACGTCGGCTCAAAGTGCGCGTTACGAAGTTTGCAGCCCCGCAACCAGTGAGGCGCGAGCTTTTTCATCGTCCGGAGAATTTCAATCATGTCGAGTTGGGGCGCGCCGATCATTTCGAGAGGCTTGGTTGTCCCTCTGCCTTCGGATAAATGGGTCCCTTCGAGCAAAACAGTGCCTGAATAAGCTCTCGCCATGCTGAGACTTGAGGCGTTGGGGCTCGGATTCACCCAGGAAAGTTCCCCGAGAGGCCAGCCGAAACCGGGACCCTGCTCCGGGTGGTAGTCCAGCATCTGAACGACTTCGAGGTCCAGATCGAGTCGGTGGTTCGCGACAAACCAGCGGGCTGCTTCGCCCAATGTAAGGCCGTGCCGCATCGGGAGCGTCGAGGCACCGACAAAACTTTCCCAACCTTTCTTCAGGAGGGGCCCTTCGACCGGACGTCCCGCGGGGTTCGGGCGGTCCAGGATCCAAACGGATTTACCTGCCTTCGCACAGCCCTCCAGGACGTACAGAAGCGTGGTGAGAAAGGTGTATATCCGGCAGCCCACATCCTGCAGATCGACCAGGATCGTGTCGAACGTGTTCAGCATTTCGTCGGTTGGGCGGCGCACTCTTCCATAAAGACTGTAGACCGGAATGCGGTGAACGGGGTCGACGTAGTCGTCCGATTCGATCATGTTGTCCTGTTTGTCGCCTCTCATGCCGTGCTGAGGGCCGAAAGCCGCGACCAAATTCAGGTCTGTGCAGGTAGCAAGTGCATCCACGCTATGGACGAAGCCGCGAGTCAGGGATGCAGGATGCGCGAGTAGCGCCAAACGTCGATTTTTGAGCTTCGCCCGGAGCTCCGGGGTTTCGATGAGCCGATCGACACCAAGGAGTCCTAATTGCCTGTCCGTCATTGAACAATACCTTCCTTCCGGAGCCGGATCAAAAAAGCAGCCCGGTCATGAAAATCCGGTTTCGCCCGGGGGTGGGTGAGTGCCCAGTAGCTCATTTTTCCGTCGCGCTTCTCGAGAACGGCGGTGATTCCCACGAGTAATTTGGACTCAGGTTTTAACAGGTGCTCTTGAATCTCCGGTATGTCCTGCAACCGCGCCTCGAGCTCGACTCCAAAAACGCCGGCTTGCCCTTTCCGCGAAACCCTAAGCGATGAAATGCCCGCTTCCTCACGCATCCCCGTCCGGTAGGAGGCGAACCGGTAAGCGGCCCAATTTCCCGATGGTGATGCATTGAATTCCCAATAGCTTTCCTGGCTTTCAAGCCCCACAAAGAATTCAAAACAGGTGTGCTCCCAAAGGCGATCCGTTCGGTGACCCGCGCCGGCGGGACCTGCGGGAATCTTAAGCGAAGCGAGTGAGCCGTTGAGTTCATAGTCAATCCGGAGCAGGCCGGCGTTAAACTGAAGTTCTCCCGTCAGAGCAAGACCGGGCTCTCTTGCAAAGGCCTGAAGTTCGAATGATGCGCCTTGAACGGGGGACATGCATTCCATCTTGCCAGGAGTCTTCCGTTCAGGCTAGTGCTCGTGACGATGTTCCAGGTCGGGCCAGTGCGGGTGTGAATGCATCAGGTCACCATGACTATGCAGGTGTTCATGGCGTTCCCGGCTCAAAAGCCAGACGCCGAAAGCAATGATCGCGGAACTCGCCCACTGAAAAGTCGTCGGTTGTTCCCGCAGGAACCCTATTGAAAGCAGCATCCCGAAAAACGGCCCGGCGGCAAAATACGTTCCGACCCGGGACGCTCCGAGTTTTCTTAGGGCGAGGATGAAAAGTACGAGGCTCGCGCCGTAGCTGAACGCTCCAATGACGAGTGTCCCGAAAATGACGGGCATGGGAGGTGCTCTTTCGGTGAACGGGATTGCGATCAGGAGATTAAATAGCCCGGCAACCAGTCCTTTGAACGCTGCAAGGACGGTTGGCGAAATCATCTCAAGATCGCGGGTCAGGTTGTTATCCAGTCCCCAGAGCACGCACGCGGCCACCATCCAGAGCGCGGCTGACGAAATCCGTGCTTCCGGCGTCGGGCCGACGGATAGAGCAACCGCGCCGAGCAGGATCAGGCCTTTGCTCAACAGGACATGACGGCCGACGTGCTCCCGGAAGAGCAGGAAGGCGATCGCCGTCGTGGTCACGGTTTCGAGGTTGAGCAGCAAAGAGACCTCAAAGGCCGAAGCCGAGCTGATGGAATAGGCGAAAGCCAGAGGCGCCAGAATTCCTCCGGCTACGATGCTTCCCGAGAACTGGGAGAGCGAGGCCGGCGTGAGCTTTCGAATTTCCTGGACGGGGTTGATTCGCTGGGCAGCCAGCACCAGGGCGAGTCCAATTCCTGATCCCAAATACAGCAGTCCCGCCAATAAAATGGGTGTCATGTCGGCTGAACTCTGAATCACCACCTTCGCGAGCAAGGGGGACGCGCCGAATAAAACCGCCGACAAAACTGCAAGACTCGGCCCCGAGGTCATTGGTTCACCACCTTTCCCGGTACTCGCAGCAGAAGAAGCCCGGCGCAAAAAGCGAGTGCCGCTCCGGTTATGAAGGCGGCCTGATAATTCCAAGTCTGCCAGATCGAACCGAAAAGAAAGCTTGCCGGAAGCGCTCCGATTCCGATTACGAGATGATAGAAGCCGAACGACGAGCCCCTGATATTTTTTGAAACGAGTTGCGAGACCAGGGCTTTTTCGGCCGGTTCGGTGAGGCCGAAATAAATCCCGTACGCCAGGAAGACGGCGATCAGGGCAGCTTCTGACTGCACAAGGGCGAACGCGAGATAGATCACGCCGTAGTAAATCCACCCCGCCAGGATCAACTTGCGATGTCCCCAGCGATCCGCATAGCGCCCTCCGAAATAAGTACTGACCATTTTGACAACGTGATGAAGAGACCAGAGGACTGCAATTGAACCGGCGGAAATCCCGGCGTTCGAAAGCCGCATTAAAAAGAACGCATCGGTGGAGTTGCCGAGAGTGAATACCAGAACTGCGAGAAGAAATTTTTTGAAATCCTGACCGGTCTCGCTCCAATGAAGTCCCGAATTAAGTGCTGACCGGCTCTCCGGGCGAGCGCTCGACGCCGGCCCAAGCTGACGTGGGGGTTCCCTCAGCCCCGCGAGAAGAACCAAAAACGCCAGAAGTGCGGGAACGGCTGCCCACCAGAAAACTTCCCGGATGCCGATTCCGATCGAGAGGAGCAGTCCCGCGACAAGGGGACCCAAAACCGCTCCGGCATGGTCCATCGCACGATGGAATCCGTATGCTGTTCCCCGGGATGCGGGAACCGTCGCATCCGCGATCAACGCATCCCTGGGTGACGTGCGCAGGCCTTTACCGACCCGATCCAGGAGTCTGATCATGAGAACGACAGGCCAGCTTCCGGCTAACGCGATAAAAGGCCGCACGAACCCGGCCAGTCCGTATCCGGCCATGATCAGGGGTTTACGCTTGCCGAGGCGATCGCTCCACGCGCCAGAAAACATCTTCAAGACGGAGGCGAGGGCTTCTGCTGCGCCTTCCATGGTTCCCAGGGCAATGGCGCCGGCGCCGAGAACGGTGGAGAGGAAGACCGGCAGCAAGGGATAGATCATTTCGCTGGATAAGTCTGTCAGGAGGCTGACGATTCCGAGTACTAGAACGGTTCGCGAAATGTTCGTCATAAGCGAATTGAGTATAGCAGACCCGGTAAATCCGGAGCCATGCGAATCGTTTTGAGTCTGGTTGAGTCTGGGCTTGAGTCTCGGGCCAGGGAAGGATAAACAATAATCATGGGTGCGCAATGGAAACACGCGGGACGTCTGGAAAACTCTTCCAAACGGGGCGCGTTAATCAGCAAGTTGGTAAAAGAAATCATGGTCGCCGCGAAATCCGGCGATTCGAATCCGGATAACAATGCGCGGCTTCGGGCCGCCGTTGAAGCCGCAAAGAAGGCATCCGTGCCTCGCGACAACATCGAACGCGCCATCAAGAAAGGGTCGGGCCAGCTTGACGGTCAGATCATTTACGAGCTCGTCACCTATGAGGGATTTGCCCCTCATAAAGTCCCGCTCATCGTCGAGTGCCTGACCGAGAACAAAAATCGAACCGCGGCTGATATCCGGGTTCTCTTCCGGAAGGCGCAGCTCGGCTCGATGGGGAGCGTCGTTTGGATGTTCGATCGACTCGGTGTCGTCGAAGGGACTCATGCCGAAAAGAGCATCGATATCGAGGGCGCCGC
>DATDSK010000198.1:0-7210 GCA_035291325.1 Bdellovibrionota bacterium
GGCGCTCTTGTTGGGAACCCTATCGAGTATCGGCTTCTTCCTCGCGGCGCTGTTCCTCTTCGGATTCATTAACGAGCTTTATCGTCCGGCAAGCTTCGCGCTCTTTACGGATCTGGTTCCGAGTCAAGATCGCGTGATGGCACTAGCGGTAGTTCGCGTGGCGACCAACATCGGGATCACGGTTTCAATGCTCATGGGTGGCGTTTTTCTCGATTGGAATTGGCGCTATCTCTTCTGGTTCGACGGAATCACCACGATTCTGTTTGGGCTGATTGTGATGAGGTTGATTGAAGAGCCCAAGTCAGCGCCTCGGGCTCAATCTGGATCCTCGTTGGTCCGCTCGCTACTGGCCCCGTGGTCTGATCCGTTCTTCGGAGTCTTTCTGCTTGGAAGCCTGATCTTTGGGGCAGTATTCATGTGTCATCTGTCAGTTATTCCGCTGACGATCACGCGCGCAGCGGGGCTGTCGAATAGTAAGTTGGGTGTCCTCCTCGGGATCAGCAGCCTTATGGCGGTCGTATTTGAGCTTTCGCTTACGCAGGCGTTGCTCCGGTTCAAGCCGATGGCGGTTGTGACCGTCGGGGCAATCGCTGCCGCGCTCGGGTTGGCTGGAAACGGGCTGTATCTGAATTGGTATTGGTTTCTTGCGATGATGGTGGTTTGGACCATTGGAGAGATGACGACGATCGGGCGCTTGATGGCATTTGCGTCGGAGCACGCACCAGCGGAACAGCGCGGCTCCTACCTGGCTTCGTGGCAGGCCACCTGGCGCGCGGCGACGGTTCTGAGCCCGTTGGTTTTTCTGCCATTGTACGATGCTGTTTCACTCGAAGTGCTGAGCGCGATTATCGCGGGAGCCGCGGTGCCTGCAATTGTGATTTTCCTCGGTCTTAACTTTCGACAGAGAGACGTAATTGAGAAAGCTTCGCTTGATACGTTGAGTAAATAGGCGGGGACTTTCCTGTCCGGCGCGGGCACTCACAACATGATTGCAATCAGTTAGCCGGGAATGTAAGTTTTCAGGGTGAAATACCTTATTCTGGCGATCTTTGTGGTTGCGTGCGCTAGCCCGTACCGGTTGTTCGCAGCAACGGTGGCCATTACAATGGATAATCCGAACACCTACTCTTGGCCGCTTTACTCCGTCGATGAGAGAGATCAAGAAATCAGGCAAGCCCTCAAGAGAGCCTCGATAAAAATTGGAATTTTTGCAGCTGGATTCGAAGTAGACAGCACGGAAGGGAAGTTGCTGCTCGGTAACTGGGATGCGGATGGCCACATAATCGGAAATCACACCTACTCGCATAAGAGTTACAATAGCTCCTCGTGGAGTTTCGAACGGTATTCTAATGATATCTTAAAGAACGAACCTATTATTTCTGGCTTCAAGAATTTCAAAAAGTATTTCCGATTTGTCATGTTGAAAGAGGGCGACACGGCCGACAAGCGCGATCGATTGCGCGCATTCTTCGAGCAGCACGGATATCGAAACGTTCCCGTAACTATTGATGCATCAGATTGGTATATTGATCTCAGGCTTAGGCAAAAACTTGAAAAGGACCCCAAAGCGGATTTGAAGCGGTATCGAGACTATTATTTGGCGCACATTTGGGACCGTGCCCAGTTTTACGATCAGCTGGCAAGAGAGGTCACCGGCAGGGAAGTGAAGCACACGCTTCTAATTCATCACAACCTATTGAATGCGCTTTTTCTTGGCGATCTTATCAATATGTTCAAAGCCAAAGGATGGAGCGTTGTTGATTTCGAGTCGGTGTTGAATGATCCAGTGCTTTCGGTGCAAACAACCGTGTTGCCGGCTGGAGAAAGTATTATTTGGTCCATGGCAAAAGCTACTGGAAAGCACGAAAACGAACTCCGGTATCCGGGTGAAAACGACAGCTATGAAAAGCCCGCGATGGATAGGCTGGGCTTATGATCAGATGGCTGAGCGTGTTATTTGTTCTTTTAGCTAGTGCTGAAGCGTTTTGTTCTACGAAGGCTTATGAAATTGTTTCGTACAAGGTCGAAGTTAAGCCAGATATCGTTTCCAAGACGGTCTCAGGCAGTACAACGCTGAGACTTCGTTTGCGTTCCGCTGCCTCGGTTCTTACGTTGCCACTGAACGGGTTAATCGCCGAAAACGTGAAAATCGGACAGTACGAAGCAGACTTTAGGGTTGTGGATGACGCACTTATTGTTCCGGTTTCTTCGGAACAGCAAACTTCCGAACTGTCGATTACGATCTCTTATCGCGGCCGACCGACTAGAGGCCTTATTTTTGGCCCAAACTATGTGTACACGGCCTACTTCACCTGCAACTGGATGATCTGTGATGCTGATCCTGCAATAAAGACTACGATTGCAATCGATGTCCTGGTTCCGAAAGGATATGCGGTAGTTGCAAGCGGAGAAGAGGTCGCAAGGCGGCAGGAG
This sequence comes from Bdellovibrionota bacterium, assembly GCA_035291325.1. Classification (GTDB taxonomy): domain Bacteria; phylum Bdellovibrionota; class UBA1018; order UBA1018; family UBA1018; genus XYD1-FULL-55-31. The sequence continues at coordinate 2,434 of DATDSK010000198.1, forward strand.
AACGGAAATATTATTCGGCACGCGTGGAGGCAGGACTTTCCCTATTCATCCTACTTATTTGGGTTTGCTGCCGGGAAGTTCAACGAAGCATCGGTCACACATGGAATGAATTGGTTAAGGCTGCTTGGCGTTAGCGATGATGCTTCGTCACTTTTTCGTAAGTTCAGTGATACCGCCAATATGATGAAATTCTTCGAAAAGGTATCCGGGGTTGCGTTTCCAAATCGGGTGTACACCCAAGTTCTCGTTCCAGGCCATGAGGCTCAGGAAGTAAGTTCATTTTCGGTTCTCGGTAAAGAAGTAGTAGATCCGATACTCAAAGATCCAAAGAATGATTGGGGAATCGCTCATGAACTGGCTCACCAGTGGTGGGGAAACCTCTTGACGTGTTCTACGTGGAAGGATTTTTGGCTCAATGAAGGCATCACCGTCTTTATGGTGGCCGCATATAAGGAACAGCGCTGGGGTAGGGCAGCGTATATTGCTGAATTAGATCTTGCCCGAAGGCGATACCAGGTTGCCGTTGATAACCGGTTTGATGTTCCCTTAACGTTTGATGGTGCTTATCCCTCTGTGCAGATCAAACGGGCAATAGTTTACAGCAAAGGAGCGCTGTTTGTGGAGGCGCTGAGAAACGAGCTTGGGGATGAGGTGTTTTGGAGTGGCTTGCGGGCTTATACGCAGGAAAATGTTGGAAAGTCAGTTGATTCTCGTATCTTTCAATTGTCTATGGAGCGCGTGGCCAGGAAGAGTCTGTCAGGATTATTCAATCATTGGGTTTATTAGTCGTAGAAGGCAGGCCTCTACCGTTACTCAATTCGATGACGACGAATTCAGGCGATTGATTGCAAGCTCTGTCTTATTGAGCATCGCCGGCGTTTAGACTGTCGCGAATGGCATCGGGAAAAGGGAAGTCACGGATTAGGCCAGTCTAATGTCTTGAGAATTTCTCTCAAGCGTTCGAGAGCCATTTCGTGCAACTCAAAGGCTTCATTCGAAGCCGGAGCATTCTGCTTGATATTTCGAATGGCGGTCTCAAGCGTTGCAACTGCTCCTGAAAGATCGTGACGCAGTTTCTTGAGATCGACCGGGTTACTTGCCTGATCTGCGCTCATTCGATGTACTCCGTTTCTTCTTTTTTCCATTGGCTGGGGTGCTGACTCCGCGCCGCAGCCGCGACGTGTAGCTGGCGTCGAGTTGAAGTGCCCGCGCAATCTCCGCGTTTGTTTCGTATTTACCTCGGGCTTCTTCGACAAGTTTCTCTTGGATCAGTTTTATGAACGGCGTCATGCCGGGGAAGTGGGGTCCGAGCACGTCGAACGGCTTACTGATGAAATCGCGAAATGTAATCGAGTTTTTCGACCCGATGGGGCCATTCATTGGTAGATCGCCATCTCTGACGTAAAGACCGGGTATTCCGCGCCAGTTCTTGAGATTTCGCTTACCGCGCGAGTCGCGGATTGAGTAGACCATCAGGTGTTCGAGCTTATGCTGAATCCCCCGGATATTGCCCTCAATCTTTGTTTCCATGAGGTATTCCAGGAAATCCTGGGGAAGATCCTTGAACTCCACATCATGGATGTTGTTGTCAAAGCAAGCCTTGGGGAGCAGTGCGCGAACAATGTCTGGAATGTCCTCTTTACGTTCTGAAAGGGAAGGCATCCGCAGAGTAAATGACGAGATCCTCATATAGAGGTCTTCGCGGAACTTTTTCTGCTTCACCATCTCCGGGAGATTGCGATTGGTCGCGAGAATGAGTTTAGGTCGAGCCTGAATCGGAGTGGTGCCGCCAAGCCGATAGAACTCCCCCTTTTCGATCGCGGTAAGTAGCTTAACCTGTAGGTCCAGAGTTGCTTCGCCAATTTCGTCGAGGAAAAGGGTTCCAGTATTTCCAGCTAACTCGAAGTAGCCGGGGCGCCCTTGGCCAGCATCGGTGTAAGCGCCCTTTTCGTGGCCGAAAAGTTCTCGGTCAACAATATCTGGCGGAAGGGCGCCCACGTTTACGCAGATGAGCTGACGAGATGCCTGCTTGAGATATTTACCTCGATATTGGTGAATGTGCTCGGCGAGTGCCGTTTTGCCGGTTCCCGTTTCTCCAAGAATCAAAATGGGACGATTGCTCTCAGCTAACAATTCAGCGCTTGCTAACAGTTGTCGAAAGACGTGCGACTTCCCGCCAAGGGTGCGCGGGGGAGTACCCGAACTTTGCAGGCGGTCGGCTTTGTAATTCTCCAGGGCAGTTTCGGATGACTGGATTGTACGCTGGATCTGTAAAAGGATGAGATCGTCCTTTGTTTCTTTCAATATGTAACCTTGAGCCCCGAGCTTCATCGCTTGAACGGAGTCCTCAACGCTATTGCTTCCTGTGATCATGATGATTTGAAGGTGCGGCTGGAGGTGGAGGAATCGTGGAATGCCGTTGAGTCCGTTATGATCGGGGTTCTTTTTGTCTGTCCCGAGATCCTTGTCCAAGAGCAGTACATGGGCTCGCATTTGAGCCAGGGTTGTTAAGGCCTCAGGAATGCTGGTAACGGCCTTGACTCGGACGGGACCCGATTCGCTCTCGGGGAGGTGCTTGAGCATCATCGATAGGCGCATTCGGGACGCCTTGTCGTCATCCACAATTAGTACCAGGGGAGCATCGGAGTTGATGTCCTCTTGCGATGAATCTCGGGACTGTTGATTTTGGGTGCTTTCCATTTGCGACTCCGATCCTTTCGGGATGGTGTGAACGACATGGCCTATAAGCCATGATATTGCATATAAGCCAGGGTGTAAATGGCTTATAAGCCATCTTTCTCCTCGGGTCTTGCTTCATCTCGAATCCGCACGATTAAAAATTATTCGAAATTACGTGTGGTTAATTCGCAAATTGTGGGTGCGCGACGCTCCGCTGAAGTCGTGGCACAGATGCTGCTCTATGCCGTCACCGTGAGTCGATAATCACTCACTTAGAAAAGGAGTAGCGAGTATGGCCCGAGGTAATAAAGGCCGCGCCCGTCGCGCAGCTGATGTTTTCAAGACGTGTCCCCGTTGCGAGAGCCCGAACATTATCAAAGTCGATGATGACGTGATCTGCGCCTATTGCGACTGGTGCAGTGTGGATCTGGACGCACCGATTTCGAGCGCGCCGATGCGCGTGTCTATACCAAAGAATGAAGACAACGAGCCTGCGCGGCCCGGATCACTGGCAGCTTTTGTTGAGAAGATTCTCGAAGAGAACCCGTTCCTGAGCGGAGACCCGGTCTTCGCGTAAGCGAACCAGACGATCTATTGAAAGCAAACACTAACCACTGAAAGGAAAACGAACATGTCTACGTTAACCACCACTGCCGATGCCGAAATAAAAGTCGAAACTGAGAAGAACGAGGGAGTTCTAAGCCAGATTGAAGCCGAAGCGCGAAAAATTGGGGCGAAGATCAAGAACTGGATCGCGAGCCTTGAGAGCGACTCCAGTACCGTAAGGCCCGCGCCGTATATCGAAGAGTCGTTCTTTCGGAACGGATTCTGCGGCCGTTTGCTCGTTTAAACAACCAACTAACACGGAGACTTTATGAAGACTAAGAATACTGATGGAAAGAACTGCGCTCTAAAAATCGTCCGGAAACACTCGGCGCTCGCCGCACTGGTCGTGACCTCGCTCGGAGGCTTGAGTGGATTTGCTGCTGCTCCTGCGAACGCAGATACGGGCTACGGCCCAATGATGCAGATGCTGTTTACCTATCCGCAAAACCGAGTTTATCAATGCGCGGTCGATATTGTTTCTGACCAGGACGGTCTGCCCAAGACGGAGTTCAAGGGGGCTCAGGACTGCTATGCGGGAGGGGCGGCACCCAGCAAGATCCAGGTTCTTCTGGACCTGGATAGCTTACCCGACACTACCGAGGTGAGAAACGTCTTCGTTCACGCGCAAGCGTTGGGCGAGTACTCGCGATCTTTCCGCGTTGAGGAAGTCGCTTCACAGGCCACGCTGACCGACAAGCCGGTTCATCTGGAACTCACGTTCGCACTGGAGAATACCGCGTTCATTACGGAGCGGTTTATTCGAGGGGATCGATTCGAACTCGAAGCTGTGTTGGAGCTTTGGAACAAGAGCGGGTTCGTTGGGTACTCCACCGTGACTGTTCTGGTCGTGTTGCTGTGAGCGGGGGATCTATGACGAATCCAGCTGACGAAAAGAATGACGAAGCCGTGAACGAATCGAAACAGAAATCCCTGTGGCAGCGCTTTAAAGACCACTTCGCCGAGATCATGAAACCTACTGATCGACCTCCGACCGGCGATGGATTTGATCATCATATGCCTCTGGATCACAGCTCAATCGCCTGGCGCCACTATTCCGGATTTCATGCACTTGAGCGCTTCTACTGAGGGGGGAAGAGAGATGTGGAGTTTTATAGGTAACTACAGGACTGGAATCGTTGCGGGCTGTTTGCTCTCGATCTTAAACAGTGCGGTCGCCTCGGCCTCAACGGGAGTACTGGTCTATAGCGGCACATTCGAAGGGGATCACCCTCCGCCAGCAATGGTTGGAAAGGTAAAACGGGGAGATCGGTTCGAAATAGAAGTCGGGCGCGCCTCCGCGCTGGTGAATTACCCAGATCGGGATACCGAGGTGGTAACTGAACGGGTAAAGACTTTTGAGACCGGCGCGGTGGTGACCTGCCCGTACTTTGTAAAAATTGACGGATCTCCTCGGGGTACTCGGGTAGATGCACCCCATAGCGCCACGATTGACCACAAGGTCTACTGCGAAGATGGAACTTGCACGGATCTC
>DATDSK010000199.1:0-3560 GCA_035291325.1 Bdellovibrionota bacterium
AAGGACCCACTGTTCGAGCCTGAGGAGGGCCTCGTGAGACGTCTTGCGGACGTTTTCGTTGTCTGAAGCGGCGAGATTCGTCGAGAGTACGTTCGTGGAGCCTTGGGTATCCTGCCCGTCTTTGTTTTTGTAAAAAAGCTGGAGCTTTGCCCGTTTCTGGAAAATCGCGCTTTCAAGCTCGATCAGTTCTTTCTGGAGGGTTCGTGCCGATTCGCTTTCAATCGCGTGTGAATCGAAAAAAGCGAGCCAGCCTTTGAGCGCGGCACGGGTTTCGGGCGAAAGATCTTTTGCCTGCTGGGCCTCACGGACTGCGGCGAGGTGTTTCGGGTCGGAGATGTAACTCTTGAACTCGGTTTCGGCCTTTTCGAGAAGGCTGCCGTCCTTTTCGACTCCCATGTAGGTGGTCCAGAATAGGTTTTCTTTTTTGGTATGGACGGATAGATATTCCCGATTGAAATCCTCTAGTGTTTTGGCCATCGTTTTACCCCTTTGTTCATCGCCGTGCCGCCATAGAGGCTATCTCACGAGCACGAAAAGATTTCCACTCCGTGAAGGTCAAGATAGAATTGTTATTCTATGCAAAATTTGGATGTGCCGTCCTCGTCTTCGGCCCTCGTCAAAGCCTATCTCAGAGCAAACATCGGTGACGTTTTCGGCGGACTCGCGGCAATGCTCGTGGCGCTGCCCTCGGCGATCGCGTTCGGTCTGCTGGTTTTTTCGCCTCTGGGGGGAACCCTGGCCGCAAGCGGCGCGATTGCCGGGATTCTCGGGACCGTCGCCATGGGGCTCATCGCACCGGTACTGGGCGGGACGCCTCGCCTGATTTCGGCTCCGTGTGCCCCGGCCGCCGCTGTTCTGGCGGCACTGGGAACGGAGCTGATCAAGGGTCCGCTCGGAACGCGCCCGGAGCTGATCGCTCTTACGATCACGTTTGTGGCACTTCTATCGGGGACGCTGCAGTTCATTTTTGGCTCCTTGGGCGGGGGGCGTCTGATCAAGTACATTCCGTACCCCGTTGTTGCCGGCTATCTCAGCGGCGTCGGAGTTCTCATCTTCATCGGGCAGGTGCCCAAGCTCCTCGGCCTGCCCAAGGTCGGGGATCAGTTTTCGGCGATTTTGAATCCGGGGGTTTGGAATATCCCGGCTCTGTCGGTCGGCTGCTGCACGATTCTGGTCATGGTGCTGGCGCCTAAGTTCACCCGAGCGATTCCTGCGCCTATTATCGCTTTGGGCGGCGGTATTTTGGCCTATTTCGGATTTTCGTTTGTCTACCCCGAACTCGGCACGGTCATCGGCAACCCCCTCGTGATCGGCCCGATTGGCGGCCAGGGCGCGACACAGGACGTTCTGACCGGAGCGGGGGGCGTGAGCGTCCTTCAATCCATCTATGCGCGGTGGTCGTCCATTCCGGATCTGAACGTTCTCTTCGGTCCCGAGAATCTCCGGATGATTTTTGTCCCTGGTCTGACGCTTGCGGTGCTGCTTTCGATCGACACTTTAAAAACCTGCGTCGTTCTCGACGCGCTTACCCGGAGCCGGCACAACTCCAACCGCGAATTGATCGGACAAGGCCTGGCGAACCTCAGTTCAGCTTTCGTTGGTGGTTTGCCGGGCGCCGGGACGATGGGAGCGACCCTCGTCAACTTAAGCAGTGGCGGGCAGGGCCGGGCATCCGGGATTTTTTCCGGAGTATTCGCCTTACTTGCCTTTTTGCTTCTCGGAAATCTCGTCGCCTGGGTTCCCGTCTCCGCACTCGCGGGCATTCTGATCGTGGTCGCCTTCCGGATGGTCGATCGCAACACGTTGAAGCTGCTCGGGCAGAAATCGACCGTTCTCGATTTCCTGGTCGTCGCCGCGGTTGTGTTCACGGCGGTGCTTTTCAATCTGATCGCGGCTGCGGGAGTCGGGCTCGCGCTGGCTATTTTCCTTTTCGTTCGCGATCAGGTTCGAGGTTCGGTGGTCCGCCGCCGTGTTTTCGGTAACCAGGTGTTTTCGAAGAAGCGTCGCCTGCCCACCGAAGCGGCTGTCTTGGAGGTCAAGGGCGCTCAGACCGCGATTTTCGAGCTGCAGGGTTCGCTCTTCTTCGGAACAACGGACCAGCTCTTCAATGAACTCGAACCGCATCTCGCGAAGAGCAGGTACATTGTCCTCGATATGCGCCGGATACATTCCGTTGATTTCACGGCCGCGCACATGCTGGAACAGATTGAAGCGCAAATCGCGGAGCGTGACGGCGTTCTGATCTTCACCGGACTTCCGGCCAATCTGCCCACGGGGAAGGATCTTCATGCCTATTTCGACCAGGTCGGTCTTGTTCGTCCGACCCGGAAAGTAAAAATTTTCCCGACTCTCGATCATGCGCTGGAGTGGACGGAAGAACAGATTCTTTCAGGAGAGCTGTTTCTTGCCGGAGGAGACGATCTTCCGCTTGCGCTTCATGAGATCGATCTTTTCCGGGGGCTCCCGCCGGAAGCTCTCGCGAAACTCGCCCCCAGTGTTCCTGAACGCACTGTTCCACCACAGGAAAAAGTCTTTTCGCAGGGCGATACTGGAGACGAACTCTTTTTGATTCGGAATGGAACCGCCCGAATCGAGCTTCCGCTCGGAGGCGGCAAAACTCACCATCTCGCGACGTTCGCGAAAGGGGACTTCTTCGGGGACATGTCCTTTCTCGACCAGGGAACGCGTTCGGCGAATGCCGTGGCATTGACGGAGTTAAAACTTTTCGTCCTTTCCCGAGCGAAATTCGACCGGTTAGCGGCCGATGATCCCGCGTTGGGCGGGATGGTGTTCTCACGCCTCGCATTCACGTTGGCGATCCGGTTGCGCCAGACGGATATCGAGGTTCGCGCTCTCGAAGAAGCCTGATTGCCGGCTCCTTGAAGCACATTCTTTGCAATCGTTCAGGGCAACTCGTTCAGGCTTTCAGTGCGGGGAGACAAAAAATGGCCCATCGTGTAAATGTGACCCAGGTAGGCGCGGACATCAAACCGGACGAAGCTGGCCAAAAAGTGAAATGTCCGACTTGTCAAAGGGAAATTGAGCGGCGCGAATCCAAACACATGCTTTTCAGGGGTGACGACACCTTCTTTTTTTGCAGCAAGGACTGCCAGGTCGGTTTTCTGACAAAACCCAAGGAACGTCGCCTCGCTTCGTGAAGCTGCCCTGAACGTGATCTCAGCTTAAAAAAAAAGGGGCAAGCTCTTGCGAGCCGCCCCTTTGAACTGACAACCTGATCAGATTACCAATTGCGCTTGTTAGCGAAGGTTTCTTTCAGGGACTTCGGGAACGACCAGCGCGGCTTTTTAGTCGCCGGGCGGGATTTCGTCACCATGGGTTCACCAGTGAAAGGATTCGTGGTTTTCACGCCACCTTTCTTCGCCGCAACTTCTTTGCGAACGAGGGCGCCGATGACCGGGAAACGAACGCGCTCACCTTTCGCAGCGATTTTCGCCGCGTCGATGAAAGTCGTTTCGATCAGGTTCTTCAGGTCGGAGCGTTTAATGCGCACCGTGCCCGTACGAGTCGCCTGAGCGGTCTTCAAAATGCCTTCGTGAAGC
>DATDSK010000200.1:0-2315 GCA_035291325.1 Bdellovibrionota bacterium
TGACCCAAAGTCGCTTGAGTCTTAGTTTCACTGAGTGCGTTTGACCCGAAAACTATTCATCACGTCACTCGTCCTCTACTTCCTGAGCCAGATTCTTTTTCTCGTCAATATCCAATTTCCGAGGGGCCATAATTTCGACGAATTCCATTATGTGCCCTCGGCCAAACAATTTCTTGAACTGAAACAGAATCAGAACTGGGAGCATCCTCCGCTCGGAAAAGAAATCATGGCCGCCGGAATCGCGCTTTGGGGCGACCGCCCGATCGGCTGGCGCTTCATGAGCACGATATTCGGCTCCTTGACGCTCGTCGGGATGTTCTTGTGGGGCTTCGCCGTATTCAGAAGCTACAATACCGCCCTCTGGATAGCGCTCATCACCGTTTCGAATCAGCTGCTTTACGTACAAGCACGGATCGGGATGCTCGACACGTTCATGTTCGCCTTTCTCGTGTGGGGGCTTGCCGGCTTTTCAGCGGCCTGGCGCGCTGATTTGCGTCAGGAGCAGACAAGCAAATTCCTGATCTTTTCTGGCTTGATGTTCGGACTCGCAACCGCCTGCAAGTGGGCCGCGATCGTTCCATGGGCAGTCTGCGTCGGGCTCGTGATCGTCGTTCGCCTGCTCCAAAGCTGGGGAACCTCTTTCAAAAGTACGTCGTCCGACGATTGGTACCATCCCGATCTTTGGAAGGGCATCCGCTGGCACCAGTGGGTTCTCTGGCTGGGCGTCTTTCCGCTCATCGCTTATGCCATCACCTTCATGCCGCTCTTTTTCGTTCCGGGCACAAAGCACGGGCTTTTCGACATCATCCCTGAGTTGATCAGGATGCAGGTGCGAATGTACGAGGGACAACTCCGGGTCGTGACGAACCATCCCTACATGAGTCACTGGAGCGGCTGGGCCATTCTCAAACGACCGATCTGGTACGCCTTCGACCGCGAAATCGGGCCGGAAAACCAGGTGAGAGGCGTTCTCCTCCTCGGCAATCCGCTGATCATGTGGACCGGTCTGCTTGCGCTCGTGGCATGCCTTTGGGGCTGGCTCGAATGCAGGGCAAGGGATGCGTTCCTGGTTTTCGTCTTTTACGCGGCGTTTTACTTTCCCTGGGCCGTGATCCCGCGAAAGATTTCTTTTTACTATTATTACTACCCCGCCGGAATGACGCTTGGCCTCGCTCTGGCATATGTATTTCATTACGGTGAACAGGTCGAGGGACCTTTTCTTCGGAAGCATTGGCCCCGTCTGTTGTTTTTGGCGGTCTCGTTCGGGCTTTTCATCTACTTCTTCCCGATTTTGAGCGCCCTCAAGATCCCGGGGGAGTCATTTCAAAAGTGGATGTGGCGTCCGTCCTGGATTTGAGCGGTAAGCCAATCCCTTGAGCAGCGGCTCGTAACTCTTGAAAGCGTAAGGCGTCTTCAAGCCGAGCCGGGACTGGATTTCGTCGCGGGTCAACCCCTCCTGAAACCAGCGAATCACGGCCGAATGCCTGAAGGTTCGCGGCGTAAGCACCTGATCATCCTCTTCGGAGCCGCTATGCCAGAGACGGGGCCCGAGCTGTTTAACAAGCAATTCGACCCCTCGAGCCGTGATCGGCTTACCCATCGAGCCGAATTTGTTGAATCCCAAAAAGAGCCAGGAATCCTCATCAGCTCGTCGCGTCGAAGCCGGACGCGAGTCTTTCTTTTCCCGAAGCTCCTGAACAGCCGCAAACAGCTCGGGCGAAACTTTGACCGTACGGCGCGCTTTTCCTTCGATCTGTAACTCCGCAACATCCGAGGACAGGAGCTTCCACCCGTCGTAACGAAGCCGCGTGACTTCGCTGACGAGACAGCCCGTTTCGGCCATCACCCACAGCAGAACCCGATTGCGCGATTCGAGTATCGTCCCGTCAGGAAGGCTTCGGATCGCCTCGATCAATCTGTTCGAAGAAATCGCGAAAGGCACCCGTTCGATCTTATGAGGAGTCGGAATTTTCTTGCCCAGTTCGGGGGGGAGCTTGTTTCGTTGCGCGAGAAAACCGAGAAATCGATGAACCGTCAGCAATTTGCGGCGACGGGTGTTTGTTTTCAGTCCGAGTCCCCTCAGATGCGCATGAAATCGATTCACGTCAGCCGTATTCAGGGTTTCCAGGCGAATGGAAGTGCCGGAGGGCAGCTCTGAAGCCAGGAATTTCTGGAACGAGAGCACATCCAGCCGATAATTGCTGATGGTGTGATCGGCTTTTTGCGTCCCTTCGAGATATCCCATGAAGCTCCGCAATGCCGCGCTGAAGTCCAGATGTTTTGCCACGAAGGGATCATACTGTTTCCTTTTCTGA
>DATDSK010000201.1:0-20996 GCA_035291325.1 Bdellovibrionota bacterium
TCAAGATGATACTCATTCGCCTTGCAGACGATGTGACGGTGGCCGAGCTTTTCTAGTTCTTTCGCGGCATCCCCGGCTGAGCCCAAAGTCAGCTCGAGACCTTTTCCTTTAAACGCGAGCGCGATCAAGGCCGGCGCGATACAGACCGCACCGATGGGTTTTCCGGCTTGAAACATCAGGTCGAGAATCTTCTGCAGCTCTGGTCGCACCGTGCCTTTATGTCCGTTGAACGCGAAGGAACACAGGTTTTTGGCAACCCCGAAGCCTCCGGGGAGAAAGATGCCGTCATAATTACCGGTCGTTTTCGCCAGCTGGTCAAGCGGCAGGACCTGTCCCCGTGCGATCCGCGCCGCCTCGACGAGCATATTGCGTTTTTCGCCCTCGGCGACTCGTCCGGAAAGGCAATTGACGACATCATGCTGAGGCGCGTCCGGAGCAAAGCATTGAACCGCAACCGGATGCTGGCTCAATGCCCAGAGCACCCCGACTGATTCACGGATTTCACTGCCATCCTTGTAACCCGACCCGCAAAGTACGACGGCGATATTTTTCATGAAGTCCCTCTCATATTTCTGTTCAACAAGAGGCCAATATCCCGAATCGGTCTATGCTGTCAGCCTGAATTTTGATACAAATCATGAACTCATGCGAGGCTCAGCTGATTCCGAATCCATGAAGTTCGTGAACGCTCTTTCTGAAAAAGAGCTGGCGCGCAGCAACCGCGTTCCCGGCGTAAGGACCGTGCTGGTCGTCCTCTCGTCCGCGGGGTTGGTCTACGACGTTGAAAGCTTGCGGCAGAAAATCCTGTTGTCTTACCCCGAGGCCGCAGTTTTTTTCCTGAACACGGATGGTTCGCCGCTTGGAGTGTCGCCGTCCGAGCATTTTGACTTGCTGATCGATTTCACGGGCCCGGGGCAGCGACAACCATTTCTACTCTCGAAAAAATTAAGACGAATGTCTCGCGTCGCGGTCGGAAGACCAGCGGGGTGGTTCCGAAAACGCATTTACGATCGGATATTTTCCGAGGTGCCGGACAAAACCGCAGAACAGGCTGACTTGGATGCCCTCCAGCGGGAGCGCCAGATCCAACAGGGGATTCTCAACCTTGCGGGAGTAACCTTCCTCCCCACGGGGGAAACGGCTCCGGACCGTGAGCGCGAAATCCCGCGGGAACTTCCGTCCATGCAGGGTCTTTAACCCTGAGCCGGCTAATTACGGTTTCGCAGAAGAACTTCGATCTCATCGGCTGAAACGGCCGATCTTGCACCACCCATCGCCTTGAGCGTGGCCTCGAGACGATGCATCAGGATTTCCTGCTCTTCGCCGGTCTGCTCGGAGTAATGTTCCAGGAGATATTTCACCGTTGTAAGCGCGTCCCAGAGACTGCCGACGCATTTCCGAATTTGCGAGCGCGCGGGAGCGACGGCGCCCTTGGCCGCAATCTCCTCCCCTATGCCGGCGATCCGGGCGATGTGCGGTAAACTGAGCTGGAGGGCGGTTCCGCGAATCGCGATCATTCGCTCCTCAAAAATCGAGAAAAGCCCCTTGTTGCCGTCCATGTCATTCTCGATACGACTCAGGGTTGATTCCGCGATCTGGGCGAATCCCGCCAACTCGGCAATGAAATCTTCAATTTTCTGTTCGTGATTTGGAGCAATCATCATAACACCTGTCTCTTGAGCAGTACTCCGTAAACCTTGTCCTGGATCTGTCCTGGGGTAAGCGGTTTGACGAGATAATCATCGACGCCGCTTTTAATGGCATCAAGCACCCGATCCCGCGTACACTCGGCCGTGACCATGATGAAGCCAAGGTCCTTATGGCTCGCGTGCGTCCGGACATATTGCAGAAATTCAAGTCCACTGACGGTTCCAAGGTGCCAGTCGCATAAGACCAGTTGAAACGATTCCGTATCAAGAATGGCCGAGGCCTGGGCTGCATCTTCGCAAACCGCGACCTTGCGAAAGCCGAAGTTCTTTAGGAGCATTTTGATTTGAGCTCTCATCGCATTTACGTCTTCAATGACGAGGATACTGACATCTCCGAGAAGCATAGAATTTATATTCTACGCGAGTATAAAGAGCCATCAATCGTAAATTGACTCACGAGGCCTTTCGCATGAAAAAGGACATCCTCGCCCCGTTCAGGAGAAATTCCTGACGCAAACGATAGAATGGAGCGGCGCGGCCCCGGAGTTCCTCGATTTGGTCCACCAGCTTTCGAAGATCGGGAGCTTTTTGCGAGAATTCGCTCGGATTAGCCTGCACCCAATCCGGGAGCAAATCCCTGGCTCTCCGAGGGATCACCACGGGAAGCCTGACTTCCCTGAAAGAAAACGCCCGACCCCGAATTCTCCATTGCCTTCCGGTTGTTCCGAGAGCTTTCGGCCGATCGGTCGGCTCGACGAGCCTGAGCTGGGCCTCTTTCCATGACCGTACCCATTCGTTTACCGCGCCCGCATCACCTTCAACCTGCAATTCAAAACGGATCGCTTTTGTGAGCTGACTTTCTTGGAACCGAAACGGCCAGTTGGAAGGTACCCGCCCCGGGAGACGCGGCCCCGGCTTTGAACGGCTCAGGACAGTTAACTTCGAAACTTTGATTCCTTTCTTCTTTCCGCCCTCTTTCATTTCCGCTCGTAGCCCCTGGATGTCCTCGCTTCCCAGGGGAATCCGATCAAAAACCTTAAGCGCTTTGAACTGACGTTCTTGACGCCGTACGTCGCCCTCATCTACTTTCCGATTCATGATCAGAAGCTCAAATTCGTTGAGCAGATTCTGCAAATGATAGCGAAGGTCCGCCCTCTGTTCGATGGAAAGCTCCGGTAAAGCCGCCCTGGTAAGTACAGGACAAATCCCAGATCCGATCGAGGACAGAACAAAAACAGAGACAGCAGCGCATACGCGAAATTTCATGCCGCTTTCCCCAGCACACAGCGTACCAGGGACTCTCTCACCCCAATCATACTGAACCAGTAGCACTTTGATACTCGGCCTGCGTCCATAAGTTGTTGAAATATTAGGAAAAGACTCCGGCACAAGAGTTGCTGCGCCGCAAGCCAGAATTTGGCACCTAACAATAGGGCCATGAGAGAGCACAAAGGAGAAAAACATGAAACGCTATCTGGTCCTACTCGCTTCATTAGCCGCGATGACAACTTTGACAGGCTGTAAAGAAATGCTCTTTCTGAATACCTTCGTCGAAAAATACGTCGAAATCGAAGCATCAAAGGCACAACCCGGAGTTCCGGGCGTTCTGGAGATGAATGGCAAACTTGTATTCCTGCATACGGAGTACTTCACCAATTACCGAACGGTCTGCGACACTGAAATCTGCGGCTACGACGAGGTCTATCGATGTCACACACACGAACGTTGCGTGAAAAACGATCACGGCGTCGATCAGTGCAGCACCTACGAGACGTGCGGTTATGAATCGGTTCCGAGATATTGCGAGGTCAATTGCCGGCAAGAGCCGTTTACGGACAGCAGCACCAGTCGTACGATCTCACCCATTATCGTCAACCTTCATGGGGTGGACGCGAAGGACGCGAAGAAAATCAAGGAAGTCGCCCTCGCGGTGAAAACGAATCATAAATTCCGAGAGGCGCTTCAGAATCAGGAAAACCAACACAAAAAGGCGCGTTCCGTCCTGAAATCCTTGAATCAAGACGCTAATACGATCCTCGTGCTCAAAGCGAAAGGTTACCGGCTGAGCCCGCAAGAAAATTTTCTCTCCTTGGCTACGGACTTCAACAAAGGCGACAAAGTGGTCATTCACGTAAATGTTGAAAGCACCGGCTCAAAGGAGACCGCCTATTCGGGGCTCGGGAGCAAAGACGATTTTCCCGAACTTCACACCTCGTCATATCGCGACTGATAATGGACAAAGCGCATGAGGGGCGCCTTGGTTATTTACCGAGGTGCCCTTTCATTTTTTCAATACGCGTCGCCTGGGAATCACCCCGGATTTCGGCACCGAGCAGGATATCGCCTCTTTCAAAAGTATTACCTTCGGCACGGTAGCGGGCCCGCCGTTTACCTTCTTTTCCACAAATGAAGAACTCTGAGTCTCTCCCTTCGAGATGGGCGGGGCTGACAAGCCGATGCGCACGCTCCCCCAGACCGGCTAGGGCGGGAAGGATCTGATCCCGAGGACGCAGGCTTTTCGCTATCACCAGGTAGCTGAACGGAAGCGTCTTCCGGTCGAGTTTCGCCATTTCGTCAATTTTCCTGATGTACGGAGGACGCCACCAACTCACCTCCTCGTGGCACCAGTCTTCTTTCGATTCCAAGGCTCCACAGGCCTGGTGCCCAAGACACGGCAGCAGAACCTGCAGCCAATCGATACCGCGCTTCTCGCGTATTTTGAGAAGCTCGCGCCTGACTTCCAGCAGCCGCCGCGACTGCGCCCGCAGCGCTGGCTCGACAATTATGACCAGACCTTCGTCGTCCAGATGGCGATCCCATGACCGGACCAGGGACTCGGCGAGTTCAGCGGAGTTCTCGGGAAACTCATTTAAAAAGTAACTCGCAACCCAGAGATTAAACCGGGGAGCCGAACGCGGAAGGAATCCGCTCTGAGGTCCCTCATTCAGCTGTATCTTGCGATGGAAGCTGCGGGTTCCCCAGTCCCGAAAGCCGAGCTCCGCGAAATAGTGAGAGGCCCAATCAGCGCCGATTTGAAGGACTGCTTTTTCCTGCTCGATCAAGGCCCAAGTTCCGACTTTGCTCAAACCGAGCGCTGAAAAGCGCTCGCCCGCCGCGATTCCACATGCACCGGCGGCCGGGCCAGCGCCGAATTCAATGGCATTGAGCGGCCGGTCGGCGGGCCAGCGAAAGCCCAGGCGCCCGAGCTCACTCCAGATCGAAGCGACCCTGAACAGGTTGCAGGGCATGAACGAGAGAAAATAAGCGAGCCGCAGGTTTGCCGGATTCGAACTTTCCTTCCAATACGGCTCCAGACCCGACCCCTGACCAGCCTCGTTTTCCTCGCGATTGAACAGCGATGAAAGCTTTTGAACGTGCGGAATCACCGAGCGTGCCAGGAAACGCTCGGAAGCCAAGGAGCCCGCTTCGGGAATAAGACCCTTTTCAGCGGCAAACCTTTCCAAGATTTCCTGAAAGCCGTTTTTGAATGCGGTTTCTAACTCCTCGGGAACCCTCATCCCCCCACATGAGCAAACACAATGGTTTTTGTCCAGAGCCTGCGTTAACCTTTGAAGATATGTCGAAAGGTGCTCGAAATCCGCCGGCGGCTCATCCGCCGCGCAAGGCCCTTATTTTGGGTTCCCGCTCCGTGGCGGGCCTGATCGCGCGCGAACTGCAAGACGAGGGTTTCGAAACCGAGCTTCAAAAGGATCATGATAACCCGCCCCTTCCATCGGTCGGTGATCCCGACGCCTTACCGAAACTCCGAGCCGTCCTTGAACGATTCGCGCGCGAATCGCCTCAGCCCGGAGGCTTCGCCAATTGCATTCACCCGGGCGTGAGTTCCTGGGCTGAGCGGCCGGAGCTTCCCATCATCGCGCAGGAGTTCGGGCTGGACGTCATCTGCCCGCCCACTCAGGTCCTGGCTCTTTTCAGCAACAAGCTGAATCTTCTTGGAGAGGCCGAACGATCCGGTATTCCGAACCTTGTACTCAGCTTCGACCCCATGCACAGCGTTCGCGAAATCGAGCGCATGATGGTTCAGAGCAGGCAACACTTCCCCGTTGTTCTGAAATCCGTCTGGGGCAGCGGAAGTTTCGGGGTCTGCATCGCTTACGAACTCGATGAACTCGGGAAGAAGCTCGCACTCTGGATCGAGCAACTCCGCCGCAAAACCGGCGAGGTCATCATATTCTCGGAGCGCTATCTCGAAGGCGCCCGTCACGTCACCATTCCGTTTGCCCGCTTTCCCGATGGAAGGACCGAGCTGTTTCCAAGTCTCGATGTTTCCCTTCAGTCGCGCTTTCGCAAGGTGGTCGAGGTTTGTCCGGCCATCTCCGTGGACCCGAACGCCCTCAAACGGGCGCAGGATTGGACACTCAGCTTTGTTGAACATTGTCGTTATATCGGTGTCGGCACGCTCGAATTCCTCATCGAGGGGCCGCGTGCCTTTCTCGTCGACGGCTCGGCCCGTCTCAACACGGCATTCCCGCTCTGGGAGCGGGTCGCCGGAACCAAGGCCGTCAGCTGGCAACTTGCCGCCATGGAAACGGGGGCATTAACCCCTCCGCCGGAACGGACCCCCCGCCCGGAGTGGGCGACCGGGATTTCTTTGCGATTGCTGGCCGAGGACTCCCTTCTGCAACTCCCTCAGCCAGGACGAATCCAGGAACTTTCGGATGACCGCGAATGGCGCTTCACTGGCTCTGAAGCCGAACTTCACCTGAACGTCACCGCCAATTCCGAAATCTCGCCCTCGGGAAACGAAACCGTCGGCAATCTCCTTGTGGGCGGCCGCGACTTCAAACAAGCGGTTACAATCGCCCAGGGAATTCTGAACGAGTTCTGGATCGCCGGTTCCCTGCAAACGAACGAGCGGTTTCTCGTCGAACTCCTCTCGCACCCGTGGGTCAGGGAAGGAATCTTCTGTGCCGGCTTCGTTGATGAGGAATTCACTCCCGCCGTCCGGCCGCCCGCGGAAATTTTGCGCATCCTGGGCTCGATCTGTTCGCTTCATCCCAAAGTGATCCAGCTCACACGCGTCTCCCGCCTCGCAAACGTCATTTCCAGTCCCGATTCCCGTCCCGCGGTACGCTGGGCCGTTGGCGATCAATGGGTTTCACCCGACGCTTCGATGATAAAATGGGTAAAAGGACCCGAATTCTGGGGGACGGCCGATCTGCCAGGCATTTCGGGAACGATCAAGCTCAGCAACGGCCAGGAACAACGGGTTTGCGCATACCCGATCGCACCCATTCCGGAAGGAAAATGGCAGGTCCGGATCGGACATTGGGTACTCATGGTCCGGCGAATTTCAACTCCCAGGAAAAATCGCGAGCCACGTGCCCTGGCCCTCGTCTCCGGCAAAGTGCACTCGGTACTCTACCGGGAAGGCGTTATCATTCCCGCTCATGAAACGTTCCTCATCGTAGAATCCTTGGGAATTCTCGTGCCCCACGCTTCGCCGATCGACTTCCAGGTCAGCGAATGGAAAGTTCGAGCCGAGGACCCGGTTTCTGTCGGCCAGGACCTCGCCAAAATCAGCGTCCCCGAGAATTAGGAGAGAATATGCCAAGCTATTCACGGACCGTTCATATTCCAGGCAAGACTTCTCAGGAGCTCTACGACACCGTCTCGGCGGAGATCGGGCGCCTGATCTCGAAGTATTCGCTCGGAAATTACGATATCTCGCGCAATCCCGAGAAAAAGGAGGTGTCACTCAAATCCTCGATCTTCTCGGCGACTCTGTTCTGCCAGGAAGGGGTTTTACGTCTGGACGGACAACTCAGCTTCATGGCCGTCCCCTTTCGCGCGAAAATCGACGAAGGGATCAACCGCTGGCTTGAAAAAACGTTTAATATCTCAATACGGTCTTAGAACCCGCGCTTATGCCGTCAAACACTCAAACAACGCTGACTCCCGCGAAACCGAACTCTTCCTCCGAGAACGTCCTCAAAGCAGCTGGAGCGATGGGGGCGGCGACTTTTCTGAGCCGGATTCTCGGATTGGTCAGGGAACAGGCATTCGCCATTCTGTTCGGCGCCGGAAATGCGACCGATGCCTTCATCGTGGCGTTTCGGATCCCGAATCTTCTGCGAGACCTGTTCGCCGAAGGAGCGATGAGCGCCTCCCTTGTTCCGACTTTCACGCGCACTGAATCGGAAGAAGGACAACGCCGCGCATGGCGGGTCGCGGGCCTGGTATTTCGGGTCTTGTTTTTCACCGCTCTCGTCATCGCCGTGCTCGGGATGATTTTCTCCTCACAACTCGTGGAACTTTATGCCTCGGCTTTTCATGCCGTCCCCGGGAAATTCGAGCTGACGGTCCGGATGACCCGACTCATGTTCCCGTTTTTCCCGCTCGTGGCCCTTGCGGCCGCGTTCATGGGAATCCTGAACGCGCGGGGAAAATTTTTCGTCCCCGCTTTCTCGTCCGCCCTCTTCAATCTCACCTCGATCGCCGTCGGAGTGACTTGTGCGCTCGTTCTGTTTCGATGGGGTCCCGGGATCGGCATCCAGCCGATCGAGGGAATGGCGATTGGCGTGCTGGCCGGCGGCATTACCCAGGCGTTTTCCCAGCTTCCCACGCTCTATGGCACTGGATACCGTTGGCAGCCCCGAACCGGCGAAGATCCGGCGTGGCACCGCGACCCTCGGCTCCGACAGATGCTCTGGATGATGGTCCCCGGGACCCTTGGCCTCGCGGCGACGCAGATCAATATTCTCGTGAACACCATCCTCGCGACTTCTCAAGGCCCGGGAGCGGTTTCCTGGCTGGGCTACTCGTTCAGGCTGATGCAATTCCCTATCGGGATTTTTGGCGTATCGCTCGCGTCAGCCACCCTCCCGCGTATATCGCGGCAATGGGTGGAACACGATCTGGGGGCCCTTCAGGCCACGCTCAGCCAGAGCCTGAGACGCGTTCTAGCGGTCAATCTCCCGGCTTCCGCGGGGCTTGCATTTCTTGGTTACCCCATCATTCAGCTCATTTTCCAGTATGGCAGGTTTTCAACGAACGATACCCAAGCCACCGCGTTAGCGCTCGCAATGTACGCCATCGGCCTGACCGCCTATTCGGCGGTCAAGGTCCTGGTACCCGCATGCTACGCCGTCGGAAACACACGGATCCCCGTCATTTCGAGCGTTCTAGCCGTTGCCGTAACAATCATCCTGAACGTGCTGATGGTTAAACCCTTCGGGTATTGGGGACTGGCCCTCGGGACCTCGATCGCGGCCATTTTGAACGCGGCGTTCCTGCTCAAGGCGCTCCAGCGCCTGATCCGGGCTGGCGGTGGTGATTTTCCGATTTTTCCCCTGATACGCTCTTTTGTGGAACATTTCGCCGTTGCTTTAGCGATGGGGGGAATCTGTTTCCTATCGTATCTCGGCTTGGAAAAACTGCTGCCGGACGATTTTTTCATGGTCCAATTCGGCAGCTCCGCCCTCCCGGTCAGCCGAGCAATCAAAGTGGGATTCCTGGTCTCCGAAGGAGTACTGGTCGTTATTCTCCTGGCTCGAATCCTGAGGCTGAAAGATACAACCGAGGCGGTCGATCTTTTTATCCGAAATGTTAAAAATAAGCTGAGACCCGGAAGAACTTGAGCTAAGCTTTATTCAATGACACAGAGAGAAACAGTCCGCCTCCTTTGCAAAAGCATTATTACCCGGCTCGAGAACCAGAAGTCGATTACCTTTCCTGTTCGACTTCGGCAGATCGTACAGGATGAAATATACGGCCTGGTCGGTCCGTATATTTTGACGGAAGAGGACCTGAGAGAACGAACTCTCAGCAAAATCGGCGCAAAAGCGGAACTTCTCCAGGATTCTCAGTTTACCGAAAGTGACCAGTACAAAAGCGCCAAGGCCGTGGTCCGGGCGACTTTCGGCGACGACGTCCTGCGCGGCTTTTACTTTCAAAAGCCCGTCAAATTCATCGCCGAACAGATCGTTCAGTACGTGATGCGCTCGTCGCATATCGACGATGTTTACGAGACCGACGAGGACCTCGAAAAGCAGATCGTCGAAGTTATCCAGAAATTCGACGCCTCACAGCTGCATTAAGCTTTTACAGCCCGACCTGCGCGAACGCCCCATCAACCTTCTCACACGTGGAAGAATCGTAGAGCTGTTTGCAGGCATCCAAAGTCGCCGTTGCCGCTGACACGAAACTGGACTGCTGATGAAGGTACTGAGTCAGCACCAGATAGTACAGCTTCTCAGTCTTCCAGTTCCCGATGGCTTTCGCGACGAGATAGGCGGCGTGACCCGGAATGGTTGCGTTTACATGGACCCAGCAATTGTCATTGGATCTGCCACAGGAGCCGGAACTCGGAAATCGATCCCTCATGTGAGCCGGGTAAGGCTTTTCGGAGCCGTCACCGGCATCAAGGGTCAGATTGCCAGGATTTGCGAGATCGCGAATTCCCTTACTGTTCGGGTCCATGAAAAGCTTCTTGCCCATGGCCCAGGTGCCATCGTTCGCGATCATCTTTCCGAAAATATCCGAGAAGGCCTCGCTCAACGCGCCCGATTCATCCATATAGATCAACTTTGCCGTCTCGCTGGTCACCCCGTGGGTCATCTCATGACCGGCGACATCAAGGGCGCTCGTGAAATCCCTGAACTCCACGCCGTCCCCATCCCCGTAGGCCATCATCTTCTTGTCGCTCGACCAGAATGCGTTGCTGAACTTGGCCCCGATGTGCACGAGACTGACGACGTCGGAACCGCGATTGTCGTAGCTGTCCCGATTATGCGTGTTCTTGAAATAAGCCAACACGGCTCGAGAATTCGTAGCCGCCTTGAGGGCCGAAGCATCCGCCTGAGCCGTCTTGCGGCTGTTCACCACGACATGAGCGCAGGCTGAAAGATTAAGGGAAAGCGGTGCACCGCTTTTTTCATCGACCACCTGACAAGCTCCACTCGCAAATGAACTTCCCCGGGAAGGTGAGAGCCCTTGGGCATGAATCTGGTAGCCTAAGCCTTTTCCGCCGATCCGCCCCGACATGCGGATATTCGCGGTCCCTCGTGTTGAATAAACCTGAATCGGCGCAAGCGTCAGATCGCGAGGCATATCAGCGATCACCTGCCCCGAATGGGCATCGACGAGAATATCCCGTCCGCCTTCCAGCTCGTTTTCTTCCAGTCCGATCCAGTAAATCAGCCGCGCATGAGCCTGCCCGAGAGAAGGAAGGATTTTCAGCTCGGGAACGGCATCAACAAGGCGATCGCCAACCATTCCTCGCGCAAGCTGGACCGCATCCTCGACAGAAACGGCTGGCGTCAAATTGAGGTCGAAAAGAGCGAGCTGGTTTCTTATCTGGGTACCCGCGGCTCCGAGGTGATGAAAGGATACGGAACCGACCACTTCGATTCCTTTGAAAAAGTGCTGGAATTTCGTCGTTTCGACTTCGGGGGCGGTAATACGCTGACTGAGCGCGAGCGA
The DNA here is from genome assembly GCA_035291325.1 of Bdellovibrionota bacterium. Classification (GTDB taxonomy): domain Bacteria; phylum Bdellovibrionota; class UBA1018; order UBA1018; family UBA1018; genus XYD1-FULL-55-31. The sequence continues at coordinate 11,094 of DATDSK010000201.1, forward strand.
ATGTGCCACATCACTCTTCAAGAGCCTTTTGACCAAACCGTCAGAATGAATTGCGTCGCTGGCGTCTTTCAACCTTTGGAACGAATCCACTCCCGAGAAAAAGGGCGCCTGAAAAGAAGCCGACCCCGGAGCCCCGGTTGCGGCATGCGATGAAGCTGAAATCAAAACTCCGGATAACGCTAACCCCCCCAAGGCCAGCTTCAAACAAAGTTCCTTCGAAATCGTTGCCATCCCCCCCCCAAACGCGGTCCAATCTTTGGACGCAGCCCAGCAACCTAGAGCAATAACCAAGCCACTCCGTTTTAGTTATAATTTCAGGGAGTTACTTATCATTCCTTGCGGAATAGGAGCCCTGCGTAAGAATTTGGGTAAATACTACTCGTTATGTCGCACCCGGTCGTGAAAATAGGAAAGAATCGACACAAACGGAATACAGCCGGGGACTCCGGCAGAATAATCGAAAACTTTGTGACGCTGCGGGCTAAGCGTGCGGTTGGCATGGTCGCACGCATTTTCGCGTCTAGAGGATGAATTCGCGAAAAAAAGTTTGAAAAGGGCGGCGCGAGCCCGGAACAGAACGCTGCGAAGTCCGCCACCACTCCGCCGGCGGAGTCGGAAAAAAGTGCGAAATCAATTCCGACGATACTTTTTTTCAAATTATTCTTGACGACATTTCGGCTCTTCAACCGAGTTGCTATCGGATCTCTTCCATAAAGGCCCTGAAATAACCGCTGTTTCTTTCATTTGAAATGTTTACAGCTCCTCGTCCGCTGTTTCATCGCCTTCGAAACTTCTCGCTCTCAGGGCAACGTCGTGCAATTTTAGGGGCCCGAATTTCCCGTGTTAGAAACCTTTCCGATGAAACACCTCAAATTCCTTTTTGATTCAGATCCGCTCAACGAAACCCGGTTGCTTGTCGCGCGAGAAAGAGAAGTGACGACCGAAATTCTGTGGCACCTCAGGGAAGTGGAGCACCGGCGTCTCTATGCCGAACAAGGATACAGCTCCCTTTTCGACTATGTCACGCGGGGACTTGGCTATGCTGAGGGCAGCGCGGGCCGGAGGATTTCGGCGATGCGTTTGCTCAAGGAGTTGCCGGAGATCGAGCCTGCATTGAAAACCGGAGAACTCAGCTTATCGAATGCAAGCGCGCTTCAGCACTTTTTGAAAGGAGAGAAGAAGGATCGGGGCAAAACGTATTCCCATATCGCGAAGAAGGAACTCGTGGCGAAGGTCACCGGCAAATCACGCCGAGACTGCGATCGGCCCCGAAGAGAACCCTGCGGAAAAGCGCGCCGCCACTCCGCCGGCGGAGTCAATAAAGAGAGTTAAAAATCGGACCCGGCATATTCCTCAAAAGCTGAGAAGCGCCGTATGGAAGCGAGACCAGGGGCAATGCACTTTCATCAATAAGGAAACCGGGGTGCGCTGCGATTCCAAACATCTTTTACAAATTCATCATCTGAAAGACTTTTCCTTGGGAGGCAAGCATACGCTCGATAACCTGACGCTTCGATGTCAATGTCACAATGTCCATGCCGCGATTCAAACGTACGAGAGTTCGCTGATGAATCTATATCTGAGAGATTGAGCGAGAGTATCAGGCGCGTGATTTTGGCTTTTCCGCCGCACGCGCAATTTCAATTCATTCGCCCGAGTGATCCCCCTCGGTAGCGGTTTTCCTGAACCACGCCAAAACAGTGAGTTTCACCTCACACATGGCTTCGATCGCGTACCCGCCCGCGATCGAAGCGCGGGCTATTTTGAACGGCAACCCTCCTCGATTTCGAGCGCCACAACCCAATAAGCTCAGGAAATTGCATTGGGATTTCACCGAAAGCCGGCCTTCAATTGAAAAGCCGGAGTACTATCCAGCCGTTTAAAGATTTGACAGTGTCTAGACAATGGTGAGCATTTCCCGATCTTAACAGTTAGGTACTACCTAGATTCCCGTAACCCAAAGACAATTTTGTTAAAATATTTAACAATGTTGGCTTTATGCTTGCACGCGTTAGATGATGCATGTTTGCGCGCTTACCTGCAGTTTTGGTGTTCTCCGGCTTACTGACCGGACTCATTTGGTGGTCCGGCCACCTGGACACCCCGCCTGCCGCTGAAGAAAACATCACATCAAAAAACGAAGAACTCTCGGTGCAAGCGCTCATCCGGCAAGACTTGATCGAAACACTGGATCAAATCGTGATCGCGGAACGACAATACAGAAACACCTTCGGCCACTTCACGCGTCTGATCTCGAAGCTACAACTTACCTTTTCAAATTCTCTCACCCAAAATTACGCATTCACCATCACCGAAGCCACGTCGGATCACCTGATGGTCATCGCCGCTTCGGAAGAGCAGGGCAGAAACGGCGATTTTGTCGCAATTAACCACGATTTCCAGATCAGAGCGAATTTCCCGCTTCCACCACCTCGCGTGGAATATCTCCGGCTTCACGCATTGAACCACCTGCACGAACTGAGAAGCGGATCTCCGAACCAGCCCATTGCCGAAGAAGGCGTCTATCGAGGATACTTCAGTTACGAATTCCAGAATGGACCGGAGTCGCCGATCGCGATTGCGGTTGGTCTGAGACCGCCGGTCGTCGGCGTCGAACTCTACAGCGATCTGAACCACACATCCGAAGGACCCAATGAACTTTTGGGCGAACTGATCGGACGAATTCCGAAACAAACCCTTTCAAAAACCGGGCAGAAAATCGAAGGTAGATACCGAAAATCCCGCGGTCTCGCCGCCGAGCTTGAGATTGAACCGATTCCTTCGAGCGGAATCCGCTAAAACTAAGAAAGGGACTAACTTTTCAGTTAATCCCTTTCTTAACTTACGATCCTTGGCCGGGATCGTAAGGTTTCTGCGGGTTTTCAGATTCTGCTTCTACTTCTGCATCAGCACTTTATGACGTGGGCTTCGTCTTCACTCTGCTCAACTTGCCCCTGCTTCACTTCCGGTTCTGCTACCGCGCTTCACATCCGCTTCAACAACCCGCCGTGGAGGATTGCCAATAGTCAGTTACAGACCCGAGCTCCCAACCTTGACCTCATACCCATGGTTCGTTCCATTGATATAGATGAAGGCTAGCGCACTGGTGATAATGTTTTCCCGGTGGATCACCCAAATCGCGATTCCACTCACGCAAACTTGCTGAACTGTCGGTGCAGTTCCGTAATTATACGGGTACCCGATATTCGGATAGCCCGTATTCGGATAACCCGGGTAAGGATAGACCCCAGTTCCGGTCCCGTAAGTATAACCACCCATTTGGGTCATGATCATATTCGCGGTAGCCGGATTCAGAGTAATCGAACCGGTCACATTCGCCGTCGTCGGAGCCGGCGGCGAATATGGCGAGTAAGCCGGAGCCACATATCCAGGGTAATAATTTGCCCCCGGCTGATAGTAGCCAGTCGGAAGTCCATTCGACGTCACGTTCATGCTGATCGTCCCGTCAACACCCGACCCGGTAAAAGGGCCGCCGGCGCCGCCAACCGAGACGGTCAGCTGTCCGACTGTTTGTCCCGAAAATTGAGGATGTCGAGCCATCGGAGGGATCGCCCCGCCGGTCACCTCAACCCGATCGAAATAAATATTGTTTCCACTGAACCCGATGGGTCCATTCAGCGGAGCGCAACCACCTGGATAAGAATAACCCGCACCTGGGATCACGCCGACCCCTGGAACTGGAATTCCTGGATCCGAACTTCTTCCGCAACCCGTAAGGATTGCAACTGCCGCGATTGCCAGGCCAATGGCAACGCGTTTATCGCGTAAGCGACTCATATCAACCTCCACTCGTTCAACTTCGTGACCCTCTACTCATGCTGCGTGTTAGTCACGATTCAGCTCTCTCCCAGTGATCTAGAGCAAGCGTAATGCCAGGTGCGTCAATGGTGACCCGGAGCTATCGTTCTGAGCTAAGTTATTGAAATAACAGAATTCCACCAATATATGGCCTGTTCTGTTTTATGACGGATACTGTTAATTGACTTTACACCTGCTCAGCGCTGACATGCTGTGCGTGGTCCCTTTAGTCCGTCTGAACTGCTCGATTGCCTTCACGATCGAGCCACTCATGGCGTTCTGTCCCTCGGGCGAGAGCACGATCGCGCGATCCCGTGGATGAGTCAGAAAGCCTGCCTCAAGAAGCGCGCTCGGCATATCCGCCCCCAGCAGCACATAGAAGAGAGCTTGCTTTACTCCACGGTTTCGATGCTGAATCGGGCGCCTCCCATTCAACTGTGATGTTGCCGAAACGAGGCCGTCCTGAATGGCGCAGGCAAGGCGCTTACTCTCCGAAAGATTCGCATCGAGCCGGAGGTCCTTTAAAATCAACGCAACATCGAGATTCTCGGGCGGCAAACTTTCAGGTTCACCATCGGGTGACCCGGCACCGAGGACCGTATTTTCGAAATGAGCCAGCCGTCGCGAAGACTCGTCGGTCGCGTTATTCAAAATATAAGTTTCTATTCCTTCAGTCGCGAGCCCCTGTGGTGAAGCCGTCGAATTCATGTGAATCGAAATGAAAACATTCGCGTGGAGTTTGTTCGCCATTGCAGTTCGGGCGGGAAGCGCGACCTCCCGGTCCGCATTACGGGTCAAAAAGACCGTATAACCGCGCTTTCGCAGCTTCTCGGCAACCCGCCTCGCGAGAGCGAGAGTGATATTCTTCTCAGCGATCTTGATTCTGCCGTTGTCGTAAATCGTGCCGTAATCAGCACCGCCGTGCCCCGGATCGATCACCACACGAAAAGCATTCAAATTGCGATTCAGAACACCCGGAGGTACCGAACTTGCCCAAACGAGCTCGGGAATGAGAAAGCGGAAGGCGACCAGCGAAAAAGCAAGCCACCCTATCAATGTGCTTTCATTAAATATATTTGTCAGTTTCCTATTCATTAGAAATATCTTGAGATCCCTCTTGAATCCCTGGGTCCGCCCCTCTAATAAATCTATAGGGTGAGTGGGGGAATGAGCAAGTCTGTCAAGTTTACGAGCGGGCAATTCTTTGTAGCCGTGCACCGATTGGCCAGGTGGTTCGAACACCAGCGCCGTATCCTGCCGTGGCGCAATGACCCAAGTGTCTATAGAGTATGGGTTTCTGAAATCATGCTTCAGCAAACCCAAGTCGTGACCGTCGTTCCGTATTTTGAGCGGTTTATGACGCACTATCCCACTTTAGAGGCGCTGGCCGCCGCGTCAGAAGCCGATGTTCTGAAACTCTGGGCTGGTCTGGGCTATTATTCACGTGCCCGCAACCTTTATCGGGCCGCGAAAATGTTCGTTGAAAAAGGCTTCCCGAAGAGCCGCGCGGAATGGCTCGAAGTCCCCGGCATCGGCGACTACACCGCCGGCGCGATCCTCTCGATCGCACTCGACCAGCCCGAGCCGATTCTGGATGGGAACGTCGAACGCGTGATCTCGCGAGTAAGAAGAACTTCTGACAGAGCTCGGTTGCGACGCCTTTCCAGTGCCTTTGTCGAAACATCGTTCCGCCGCGGTATTCGCCCGAGTATCGCGAATCAGGCCTTGATGGAACTGGGCGCTACCGTGTGCAGCCCGCGCCAGCCGCACTGCGGAAAATGTCCCCTCTTCGACATCTGCCACGCCTGTGCGGCAGGAGATGCGGAACAATTCCCCGAATCGAAGAAGCGCAAGGAATGGGTAGCCATTCAGGAAGAACTCCACTGCATTTTCGGCGAAGACGGTCGCGTGCTTCTTCGCGAACGTGAACCCGGTGAGTGGCGAGCAGGGCTCTGGGACCTGATTGAACCAGGAGCACTCGATAAATCCCGGTCAGCCAAAACCGCGCTGACGCCAATGGGAACGGTGCAGACACGCCATATCGTGACCCGGCACAAGATTCTCCGAACCACCCATGTCTGGAAAGCCGAGAAGAAGGCCATTCACCTGGGAGTGAAGTCCTCCCGCTGGGTCTCGATACACACCCCCGAAGTCGCGGTCGGAGCGGCACTCCAACGCACGCTCAAACGGATCCGCGAGAAATTTCCTGAAGTTTCGCGATTAGATTAAGCGCTTCAATCGGACGAAGCTCGTTCACGTTGATTTTTTCCAACTCAGAAAGCACCAGTTCAGAGGGAGCAACGGTTCCTGCCCTTTCGCCAGCCTTTCCAATCGACTCCTTGACTCGTTCAACGTGATCAGCGGAAACCCGCGGCCCGGGAGCGCCAAAAAGAGAGAGCTGCTCAATTCCAGGAAATTCCAGATCAGCTCCCGCTTCGTTCGCGACCTGCCCCGAATGCTTCTCGAGCTCCTCAAGAATGCTCCACGCGCGTTGAACCACGACAGAGGGCAAGCCGGCGATCTGCGCGACGTGAATACCGAAGCTGTCGTTCGTCGCGCCCTCTTCAAGTTTATAAAGAAATCTGAGATTCGCGCCCTTTTCGCCCCGGGCACCTTCGACCGCCAGATGCGCGTTCGCGCAGAGCGGAAGCTTGTCGGTCAGCCTGGTCAACTCATGGTAATGAGTCGCGAACAGAGTCCGCGACCGGACACGCGTGCAAATCCATTCCAAAGCGGCCCACGCCACGCTGATCCCGTCATAGGTACTCGTGCCACGGCCGATCTCATCCAGCACGACGAGCGCTCGCTCGTCGGCGTGGTGAAGAATGTGCGCGAGCTCACTCATCTCGACCATGAAAGTGCTCTGCCCTCGCGCGATCGCGTCGTGCGCCCCGATCCGGGTGTAGAGCGAGGAAACCGTTCCCCATCGTGCCGACATGGCGGGAACCGGCGCGCCCATTTGCCCGAGGATCACGATAAGTGCCGCCTGCCGCATCACCGTCGATTTGCCGCCCATATTCGGGCCCGTAATAATGAGCGTCAGCCGCGAAGCCGGCGTCAGCTTGAGATCATTGGGAACGAACTGCCCTCTCATCGCAACATCAACCAGCGGATGCCTGCCCGCTGTTATTTCCAGATCAAGGGAGTCATCGATCTGCGGAAAAACCCAGCCAGGTTCCGAGGCGAGCGTCCCAAGCGAGAGGAGGGCGTCAAACTCGCCGAGGAGTCGCGCCGCCTCCATCACCGCCGGGGTCTGTCCTTGAATTTCCTCGAGAAGCTCGTTGAAGAGTTCAAGCTCGAGCGCTTTCTGGCGAGCCGACGCGTTCACGATTTCATCTTCGAATTTTTTCAATTCTTCCGTGAAAAATCGCTCGGCCCCCACCATCGTCTGCTTGCGCTGATAATGAGGCGGGACACTCTTAAGATGAGCCTGCGTGATCTCGATGTAATAACCGAAGACACGATTGTAGCGCACTTTCAGTGATGAAATTCCCGTAGCCTGGCGTTCGCGAGTCTCGAGTTCAAGAAGCCAGCGCTGCCCGTCCTGATTAATCGTAAACAGGCGATCGAGTTCGGAGGAGGTCCCGACATTGAAAATGCCGCCGTCCCGGCTCACGAGAGGCGCGTCGTCACGCTGGGATTTCAGGATCTTTCGCGTGAGCGGATCAAGAACCCCGCTCACCTTCCGCAACTTCGTTCCAAGTTCAACGAGCAATTCCGACTGGCTTTGGGCGATGGCATCAGCCAGCCCCGAAAGCACACCGAGAGAGCGCCCGAGCGCGAGGGTGTCGCGAGGATTGGCGAGCCGGGTATTGATTCGGCCCGAAATTCTTTCGAGATCGTAAACCTCACCCAGCAAGGCGGCGAGCTTTCGGCGAAAAGGCTCATTAAAACCCGCAAGCTCACGAACAGCACTCTGTCTCGAGTTGATCTCGAGAGGTTCCTTGAGTGGACATGACATCCAATGCTTCAGCTGACGGGCACCCAATGCCGAACGGGTCCGATCGACGAGCTGATAAAGACTGGGCGTTCCATCCGCGCCTGGAAAGAGATCAAGATGCTGAGCCGTCCGGGGGCCGATAACGAGAGTCCTGGGCCGACGAAGCGGTACAGGCAATCTCAGATGTGCAAGTCGCTCCTGGAGCTGCGTGCGAAGAACATACGTCACGGCAATCCCGAGCGCCCGGATCGCGACCTCTTCCGTCAAAAACGCACCCAGACTGTCGAGACCGTACTGGCGGCGCAGCACTTCACCGGCCTGCTCAGCCGAAAGATAATTCGACGGCAGATCCTCGACCAGAAGCCCGGGCAAGATGCCGGCGCGCTGAAGAAGATGATCGAGTTCACCTGGTCCCGTGGCTTCGTTTTGCGATTTCCGGGAGACCTGCAACCGGAGGAGCTGCCGGACAGGGAGAGCCCCCAATTCCGAAATCAAAGCTTCGCCGGTGAGACGTTCACTCACGATCGCCTCGCCCGTCGAGGCGTCGAGACACGTCAGAATCCAACCCGTGCCTTCCGCGGGCAGCACCACGGCGAGGTAATTGGCCTCGACCCCTTCAAAATCGAACTGCACCCCGGGCGTGAAGGTTCGGACAATTTCGCGGCGGACAATTTTATTCCCCGCCTTGGCCGCGGCGGGATCTTCCATCTGCTCGCCGATCGCGACCTTCTTCCCCGCCTTGAGGAGCCGCTGGATATACCCCTGAACACTGTGATGCGGGACTCCGCACATCGGAATCGGATTGGGCTTGTTCTTGTCGCGAGTCGTGAGCGTGATCTCGAGAATCCGTGCGGCCTGCACGGCGTCCTCGCCGAAAAGCTCGTAAAAATCCCCCATCCGGAACAGCAATAAAGCATCCGCGACCTGGGCCTTGAGATCCCCATACTGCTTCATCAGGGGAGTGTCAAAGCCCGGGCTTTCGGAAGTACTGCTCATAAAAACGAACCGATCGTCAGGACTACTTTTTCTCGCTCTGCGCCCCGACACGGTGAACTTTTACCATGTTCGTGGTGCCTTTTCGAAGCGTCGGGATTCCCGCCGTGACGACGACGAGATCTTCGGCTTCGGCCAAACCATGCGAAAGAAGAACGTGTTCAACCATTCCAAAGACATCATCGGTCGCGACGATCTTCGGAATCAGGGCTCCGCGAACGCCCCAGACAAAAGCCAGGCGCCGCAACATGGCATCATTATCCATGATCGCGATGATCGGGGCTTCCGGGCGATATTTCGCCAGGGTGCGTGCGGCGAGACCTGAATGACTGATGCACGCGATCGCGCTCGCACCGACGTAACCGGCAATTTGCCCGGCGCTGTTCTCAATCGCATCCACGACCGAGCCGGGCATGGGCTGCCCCATCGAATGGCGCGAATAGATGTCCTTGGCCCGCTCGGCCTCCAGGATGATTCTCACCATGGTCTGAACGGCTTCACGAGGATACTTGCCCGAAGCGGATTCCGCGGAGAGCATGACCGCGTCTGTTCCGTCAAACACCGCGTTCGCGACGTCACTCGCCTCGGCGCGTGTCGGCGTCGGGGAACTGATCATCGACTCGAGCATTTGCGTGGCCGTGATGACAGGAACGCCGAGTTCATTGCAGGAATGGATGAGCTGTTTCTGAACCAGCGGAACACGTTCAGCGCCGATTTCGACCGCCATGTCACCGCGAGCGATCAGGATTCCATCCGTAGCCTCGACGATGGGATCCATCTTTTCGATCGCTTCCTCGCGCTCAATCTTCGCGACAACGATCGGAGGCTCATTGGTCACCTTGCGCATCTTCTCCCTGAGATCCTCGATGTCCTGAACGCTCCGAACGAAAGACAAAGCGACGGCATCCACACCCTGTGAGAGACCGAACTTCAAATCTTCGAGGTCTTTTTCAGCGAGGCACGGCATTGAGAGCGGAGTACCCGGAAGGTTCATGCCCTTGTGATCAGAAAGCTTGCCGCCGACTTCCATTTCAACCACGATTTCAGGCGGGTTGACCTGGGACACGCGGCTGGCGAGCTTCCCGTCGTCGAAAAGGATCCGGGCGCCGACCTGAATGTCGACCGAAATGGCGTGAGCGATTTCCGCCGAG
>DATDSK010000202.1:0-15655 GCA_035291325.1 Bdellovibrionota bacterium
GTTGGGCGAGGACTCACTCATTCTCGTTCAAGACTACCATTTCGCGCTCCTGCCACGGATGTTGAAAGAGCGAAAACGCAAAACCGCCGACGCGACAGCCGTGTCGCCCAAAATAGGCATCTTCTGGCACATCCCGTGGCCAAACCCGGAAGCGTTCGGTATCTGTCCCTGGAACCAGGAACTTCTTCGCGGAATGCTCGGAGCCGACGTTATCGGCTTTCACACGCAATACCACTGCAATAATTTCCTCGAGACCTGCAACCGATACCTCGAGGCGCGCATTGACTGGGAAAACTTTTCGGTAACCATGGAAAACCACACCACGTTCGTACGCGCGTTCCCCATCGGAATCGATACGACCCCGGTACGCTCAATCACCGAACAGGAACGGGAACAACTCAAAGCGCATTATGGAATAAAAGCCGAATGGGTCGCCGTGGGCGTCGATCGCATGGACTACACGAAAGGCCTCCTGGAGCGCGTTGAAGCGGTCGAACGTTTTCTCGAAAAAAACCCAAAATACGTGGGGAAGTTCACGTTCGTCCAGATGGGTTCTCCAAGCCGGAGCAACATCGCCGCGTACCGAACCATGGTGGACGAGCTGGTCGCCGCGGTCCAGCGGGTCAACAATCGATTTACCAGCCGTTTTTCGCGTACCGGCTATCGTCCGGTGATCCTGCTTCCGCAACACCACGACTGGACTGAAATCCGCTATTTTTACCAGCTCGGCGATATCTGTCTGGTCACTTCTCTTCATGACGGAATGAATCTGGTCGCGAAAGAATACGTCTGGTGCCAACGGCCCGACCGGGGTTCGCTCATTCTGAGTAAATTCACCGGCGCGAGCCGGGAACTGACAGAAGCTTTCATTGTAAATCCCTACTCGATCGAGGAAATGGCGGACGCCATTACCGCATCCCTTACGCTCCCCGCTGAAGAGCGTGAAAGAAGGATGACGGCGCTTCGGGAAAAGGTTCAGGCCCGGAATGCCTATCATTGGGCTTCCGACCTGATCAACGCGCTCATCCGAAAAGATGACAAGGTCCCCGCAAAGCCCGTGGACGTCCGCATCCACTCCGAGCATCACGGGAACGTGCCGGTCATACCTCCACGGAACTCACCCGGAGAGCCGCTCGCTCCGGTCGAGAGCACTCCAGCTTAAGCTGAATTTCTGATAAATTGTTCACCATGGTCAACGGCTCCCATTCCATGAAAAGCATAGGCCAGGAAATCATCCGCTGTGACGTTTGTCCGCGGCTCCGGCGCCATTGCGAGAGAGTTGCGATCGCGAAAAGAAAAGCTTTCGCGACCGATCAATACTGGGGAAGACCCATCACCGGCTTCGGCGACGCCAATGCGGAAGTACTCATCGTGGGGCTCGCCCCCGCCGCGCATGGCGCGAACAGAACAGGACGGATTTTTACCGGTGATCGCTCGGGCGATTGGCTCTTTCGCGCCCTTCACCGCGCGGGGTTCGCGAACCAGCCCACATCTCGCGCCGCCGATGACGGCCTCGAACTCCGGAACGCCTACGTCACCTGCGTCGTGCGCTGCGCGCCGCCGGAGAACAAGCCGAGTCATGCCGAACTGCGCCGATGCAGTCGGTTCCTTCAGCGCGAAATCGAGACGCTCGAGCGCGTTCGAGTTTTCATCGCGCTTGGCCAGATCGCTCTTCAGGGCCTCTGGCCCCTGCTTGTTTCGAAATACCAGCTGTCCATTGCCCGGCCTCGCTTCGCGCACGGCGCGCTCATCACGCTTACTCCCGGGATTTTGCTCATCACCTCATACCATCCGAGTCAGCAGAATACTTTTACCGGACGGCTGACGGAATCGCGATTTGACAAAATTTTTGAAAAAACACGCACCGCCGGCGTTTCGATCAACTCGGCCCGCTGACCCGCCGGACGATCAGATAGTCCCGTTCGAGGATGGACAGATCGCGGCGGTCCCAGGCGACACGCCAAAGCGGCACGTTATTCTCAGCGCCGTGAGTCTTCCACCGTTTCCAGGGCCTGATCACGAAAACATTGCCCTTCTCAGGTGGAAATTCCCGTTTTATGAAAGCCCGGAAATGGTCAGTGCCCTCGCCAGCCGGAACAAGGACGGTTTTCCCGGACATCATCGCTTGGCGGAGCCGATCCGGCGCATGGATCCCGGGAATCGGCGTGCCGACTGAACAACTCAGAAGGCCCCATTCGGAAAACATATTTACGTGCAGATTGTAGTACACCAGCTCCGGTCGAGCGCCATGCGCCTTGGTTTCCGCGATAAGCGCTCGAAGATCGACCATTTCACGTTCGCCAAGAACAGCGCAGAAAGCTCCAATCGCCCAAAAAACACCCAGCGCGCTCGGAGCGAGCCACTGGAGCCTCAAGGTTTTCCCAAACACTCCGAACCAAAGAATCCCGCCGACGCTCACCAAAGAGGTTATCCAGACAAAAGGCACGAGCCATCCCGGCCACCACGCCGGGAGCGGAGAAAAACGTCCGGCTAGAATCGTGAGCAATACAGGAACGCTCGCCACAATTACAGCCGTCAGCAGAAAACCAAGCCTGTAAAGATGATCCCAGACTGCCGTGCGAAAATGAAACAGAGTGACGACACAAAGAATAATCCCGGAAATAACCGGCAGATTGTAGTTCTCAAACCGGTAGGGATGCCAGAGGAAGAACAGCACACTCGGAACGAATCCACAGAACCCGAGCGCCAGCATTCTTTGTGTTCGAGCGTCTCGAACGAGGCGCGGAAGCCGGGCGACGAATTGAAAGTAAGAAACCAACACCATGAAAAGCCATGGGAGCAGGTAAAAACCGAAGGCGGAATTGATGCTGACCCAGCGGCTCTGATTGGTCGCGACCTTGCCAAGGATTTCCTTGGAAATGTAAGTCGAGACGAAATTCGAATAATCGAGGACAAGCGCGGGGGCAAAGCCTGCAACACAAACCGCGACCCCGGAAAGGGCGGCCACCCAGGCTTTCCAGTTTTTCACCTTCTGGAGAAGCTGTCCGGTCAAGAGCCAGAACAACAACGCCGTGACCCCGAGAAAGACGGAATGAAGCGGCGCCTTGATCCAGCCGATGACACCGGCCAGAATCCAAAAGCCGAATCCCGCTTGTTCCGGTTTAAGCCGGTCAAGAAGATACAGCCCGACGGCAAAAAAGGAGGCTAGTTCGACTTCCATTTGCGAGGCAAACATGTGGGCATAGATGCCGATGGAAAGAGCAAAGAAAGACGCGGCGGAAAGCGGCAAGCCTGTTTCCGAACGCACCGGCGAAACCGGATCTCCCGGCGGGAGATGCCGTTCCACGAGCTTTCCAACCGCGAGCGCACCCGCGAACACCAGGAGCAAATTCATGTAGAGGGCTGCCCAGGAACTCAACCCGAAAATCAGAAAACCGAGCCGGAGCAGAAGAAAGTGGAGCGGCCCTTTGTAATAATCCGGAACGTCCATCAACGTCTGGACGAACCAGCGTCCGTCCCGGGCCATTTCAAGCGCTTGCGAAATATAGACTTTCTCGTCCCCGGCTGTACGTATAAACCTCGTCCCGAGGAATGGACCGTAGGCGGCCACGACGATGACAAAAAGCGCCAGCGGCCAGCCCCAAATCCGATTCAGGCTATTCTTCATCAATTACTTCTTGCGCATCTTTTTCTTACGGAAAGCCGATTTTTTATCAGTCGAACGCTTTGATTTCGCCTCGAAGAATTTTTTGGCGAACTCTTTGTCGGTCTTCAGCTTGAGCGCCCGCTTCTTGCGGCCTTCGGTCCGCAGGCGGCGGCGTGACAGATTGGCCTTTGTTTCGGTCGCGGGTTGAGCGGTACTTGTTGCGGTCATAAAGTCTCCTTAAAATTCAGAAGGCAATCTTGTATCATAAGAGCCCGAGTACATGAAATATTTCTTCTTCGGACGTTGAATATGGTGATCGAGAGTTTTCCAAACCCCTGCACTGCCACAAAAGAAGGCATTTTGGCGTTGGGCGGAGACCTTGACCCGGAGACCTTGATCCTCGCATATCGGAATGGAATATTTCCCTGGCCCATCGAAGGCCTCCCCCTGGCCTGGTTCTGCCCTCCCCGTCGGGCAATCCTGGAATTCAGCAGTCTTCATATTCCAAGAAGCCTGGCACGGGCCAAAGCGCGGTCTTCCTTTTCGTTCACGATGGATATAGCTTTCGGCGAAGTCATCCGGGCCTGTGCTGATTGCCCCCGTCCGGGACAGCCCGGCACCTGGATCACCGGTGAAATGCTCGCGGCCTATTCACGGCTTCACGAGCTCGGGTTTGCCCACAGCGTGGAAGTCTGGGACGGTACCGAATTGGCCGGCGGTATTTACGGCGTCAGCGTCGACGGGACTTTTGCCGGCGAAAGCATGTTTTTTCGCAAGAGTCCCGCCTCAAAACTCGCCTTGCTTCACCTGATCGAGTTTCTCCAGGCAAACGGACTCACCTGGATGGACATTCAGGTCATGACGCCGCATATGAGAGCCCTGGGCGCAAAACTTATTTCACGTGATCAATTTCTGAAGAGACTGAAACAGACTCGATCGCTGGGGTTGAATCTTTTCCGGGCGACTGCCGCTCCGGCCGCGCCGTGAACTTAAAACCGATTTTCCCACGAATCTGACCGGGTTCCGGCGACGCCAAACCGTCCGAGGCCGCCGACTCCGCCGACTCCGATGCTTCCAAAACAACGGAAACCCTGCCGCCCTCCTGAAGTACCCCGAACAGAATTTCCTCGGCGAGGGGTTTCTTCAGATGATCCTGAATGAGGCGGGCCATCGGCCGTGCTCCCATGTGACGATCATATCCGTTTTGCGCGAGCCACTGGCGCACATCCGGGGTCACGTCGAGTTCCACGCCTTTGGCCAGGAGTTGTGACTCCAACTCGAGAAGTTGCTTGCCGACGACCTGACCGACCGCAAGCGGATCGAGGGTATTAAAGTAAACGGTCCCATCCAGGCGGTTCCGGAACTCCGGACTGAAAGCCTGCTCGACGGCTTTTTTTGCCCCGGCACCGGTGCCCTGACCTGCTTGCGCCTTCCCGGAATGGCCCAGCAATTCGGCCGATCCGAGTCCGAGGGACCTCCGTTCCATATCCCGCGATCCGACGTTCGAAGTCATGATAATAATGGCGTTCCTGAAATCGGCCTTGCGCCCGTTGTTATCCGTCAACGTGCCGTGGTCCATGACCTGGAGAAGGATATTCCAGATATCGGAATGCGCCTTCTCGATCTCATCCAGAAGCACGACGGAATGCGGATTTTTCAAAACGGCATCCGTGAGAAGCCCGGCTTGATCGAAACCGACATAACCGGGAGGAGCTCCGATCAGCCGGGAGATCGTGTGTTTCTCGCTGTACTCACTCATATCAAACCGCAGGAAAGGCACACCGAGGCAGTGCGCCAGTTGTTTCGTGAGTTCGGTTTTCCCAACGCCCGTCGGGCCGCAAAACAGGAACGAGCCTACCGGTTTGTCCCCCGTTCTCAAACCCGAGCGCGCGAGGCGAATCGCCGTAACGAGGGCCTCAATCGCATGGTCCTGCCCATAGATACTGTATTTCAGGTCACGATCGAGGTTCTTCAGTCGTGACTTCTGGCTGACGCTGACTGATTTGGCGGGAATGCGCGCGATCTGGGCAACGATCTCCTCGATCGCCGCCGCATCAAGAACACGGGTCGAAGCGACGGTCTTCTCGAGCGCCGCCCGGGCCAAGCGGTGTTTCGCGCCTGCCTCGTCGATGATGTCGATCGCTTTGTCGGGCAAAAACCGCTCGGTGATGTGTTTGGCCGAAAGCTCAACAGCGGCCTGAATCGCCTCGGGGCTGTATTCCACGTCATGATGAGCCTCGAACCGGGACTTGAGCCCGTTCAGAATCTGAATGGTTTCGGCAATCGAAGGCTCGGGAACATCGATTTTTTGAAAACGCCTCGCGAGCGCGTGATCCTTCTCGAAAACGTTCCGGTACTCCGTATACGTGGTCGAACCGATACAGCGCAAATCGCCCTGCGTGAGGAATGGCTTCAGCAGGTTTGCCGCATCCATTGAACCCCCGCTGACGGCTCCTGCACCGATGACGGTATGGATCTCGTCAATCAACAGAATCGGCTCCTGTTCCTTCAGCTTGAGTTGTTCGAGCGCAACCAGAACCTTTTTGAGTCTCTGTTCGAAATCCCCCCTGAACTTGGCTCCGGCCAGGAGTGCCCCCATGTCCAGGGCGAACACGACGGACGTGCGAAGAATCTCAGGCACTTCCCGAGCCACGATTCGTGCCGCGAGCCCTTCGGCAAGTGCGGTTTTTCCGACGCCAGCTTCACCCACGAGAAGCGGATTGCTTTTGCGCCTGCGACAGAGGGTCTGAACCATCCGCTCCAGCTCGTTCTTTCGGCCGATCAGAGGATCGATTTTACCGGCGCGGGCACGCTCGTTCAGGTTCACCGTGTAAAGCGAAAGCGGATCTTCGGCGGCGCCGCCGCGCTGTCGGTTTCGCCCGTGCTGCCCCGACTCCTGCCGGCCCCCGGAGGCGCCGATCCGCGCGAAGTCGCGGGGCGCGCTTTCCTGAAGATATCTGTTCTGATCGATCGCGCCCTGCTCCTCTGAATCGCCCTGAAGCTCATCAGCATCGCCGGCAAGCTCATCGATATCTTTTCGAAGACCGTGGCTGATAAAGTTGATGACATCCAAGCGTTCCACTTTTTGCTCTGAAAGCAGCCGCAGGGAATGAGAGTCGCGGGCCTGAAAAATGGCGACAAGGAGATCCGCGGGCTGGATTTCGTCTTTTCCGGCCGACTGCACCTGAAATAAAGCGCGCTGAATCAGTCTCTGAATCGCCAGTGTCGCGACCGGATGTTCGGGAGTTCCGTCATCATCTCCTTGTTCTTGTTCTTGCCGGTTCTCGACTCCCGAGGACTCACCTTCCTTCAGGTCGGTTTCTTCCGGCTTCACTTCCGGCACTTCGGTGCTGAGATACTGATCGAGATCTTCCCGGAGATCATCGATATCCGCGCCACAAGCATCCAGAATCTCGATGATCTCGGGCTCCTTCAAAAGGCTCCAGAAAACATGTTCGAGCGTGAAATACTCGTGATCCTTCTCGACCGCGTAACGGACGGCTCGATTCAGGACGGTTTCTGCTTTTCGCCCAATCATGTGCTTGGTTCTATCGCACACCGGAGCGGAAATCCATGGGCCTTGGCATATTCATGGACCTGCATCACTTTCGTTTCGGCGATATCATAGGTATAGATGCCCGCCAGTCCCTTGCCTTGCTGATGGACACGGAGCATGATCCTGACCGCTTCGTCGTGCGGCTTCTTGAAATAGCGCTGCAGGACATCAACGACGAACTCCATCGTGCTGTAATCATCATTCAACAAGAGGACGGCGAATTTCGGAGGTTCCTGGAGTTTTGGCCGTCCCTCCTGAACCGCCACATCGCCAACGGCGTGCTCGGTTCCAGGTGTTTCTGGCTTTTTTTCGCCTTGTGCGACAGGTGGCCTGGCGCCATGCGGGACGGTTATGCGATCTTTAAGCCTCATCACTCAGCCTCATCATTTCCAAAATATAGTTTGCTTTTTCGGACTCGGCAACTTGCCAGGCGGCTCGCTTGAAGGCATTCTGAAGATGGGAGCTTCGCATGGCGCACAATGAGCCGAAAAGACCGGATTCACTTCAGCGACAACTCGAATTAGCACGTTTCGACCGAGCGCTCGAAGTTTCAGAAAGCCTGGCAACACGCCGGGCGCTCCTCACGACGACTGAACTCGCTCGACTCAATCACATTCTGACCGGAAAAACGAACGACCCGTGGCGTCAGGGGCCGGTTACGATCACCCTGCCGTCCGGCGTCAAGGAAACGCTCGCGCTCGTCGCTGATCCGGTCGTCACAGCACGTGACAAATTGCACCGCGCAACCGAAACAGCTGAATCCGGAGCCGTCATCGAAGCGGCGGTCGAGATTTACGTAGCTTTGGTGCTTGCGCATGTGTTTCAAGATGCGAACCGTCGGACAGCCGTACTCGCGAGCCACTACTTCATGCATCGTTACGGCATTCCCATTTCGGGATTCGCGCTCCACGAACTCGGACTGGGCGACTTGCGCGAGGAAGGCCAAATCGATATCCTCCGGGATACGATCCGACAAATGGCGAAATTCGCGCTGAAGCAAAGGTCGTAACGGACTCGGCGACCAAGGAGGAATTTTTTCACGTGATCCTGAAGAACCTATTCGGCAAGAAAAAGGAAGCCGCCAAACCGGAACGGTCGTTTTTGACGAGAGCGACACGCGTTCCGCTGAGCCAGCTCCATCGTATCAGCTTCCGACAGACTGATCCCCCGCTTGAGCCGTTCGCGCTTTCGAACATCTCAACGTCAGGAGTGGGATTTCTGCGCGGTTCAGTGCAATGGCCCGAAGTCGGTTCGATCATCAAGGGCGAATTCACGATCAGCGAACAGAAATTCCCGATTCAGCTCAAGTTGGTTTACGCGACTCAGCAGGCAGCCGGCTGCCAATTTCAGCCGCCCTTCGGCGAACTCGCCAAGGCCATCGCCAATTACCTCCAGGTGGAGATAGCCGCGCTCGAAATGACCTGTGTTCCGTCCCACACGCTGCAGGAGGAGCCCGATGGCACGCCCTGCTGGTTTTACGGGGAGAACAACTCGGAGCTCTATTACGTGCTCAACGGCGAAAGCATTTTGCGTTTTCACGCCGTCTTTTTCGCCAATTACATCGAAGGTGGAAAAGGTCTTCCGCTGAAATTTGGCGTCGTCGTGAATGATCATCCGGAAGACAAGCCGGCGCACAAAGGCGCCTCACTGATCCATTGGGAGTCACAATGGAATGAGGAACGGATGGACTCCGCGAAACGTTTTCTCTGCCACATTCAGAAGCTGAAAAAAGAGCACCTGGACGCCCTGCTTGGACTGCTTGGCCCGAGTGGCCGTTAATTTTGCAATTCACCTGAATCGTACGAGTGCTCACGGGCAATTCAAGGCAGTTCAGTGCGGTTCACGATCTCGGCCAAGGCTGCGCCCACGCGGTCCTGCGCGGCTCGGGCAGCATCCTTGTTCTCGGCGGTAGTCTTGGTCAGGACGACAAACGGGATGAAATCGACAATTGCCCCTCCGGCGCCCGCTTTCGGAACAAAGCCGGAAAGATTGTAAACGCCTCGAAGAGATCCCGTCTTCGCGCGAAGAACTCCCTGCGCGGGCGTCCCCTGCATCCGGTTCTTCAACGTTCCATCGATCCCTGCGATCGGAAGCGAGTCCCAAAGAGCGGGAAACTCCGGTCTTCGTTTCGCGTCTTCCAACAGCGTCATCACGACCTGAGTCGTGACCTGATTCGATCGTGAAACTCCAGACCCGTCCCACAACGTCACTTGTTCCGAAAAGAATCCCGGCCGAACGGGAATCCCGAGACTTGCCGCGTGAACCGCGCCAATTCCCTTGACCCACTCCCGGAGAACACCCTGCCCTGCCGCGACCAGGTCATGTGCGGGATCGCCCCCCCGCTGCCCCATGACTTTGAAGAGAGCGTCACCGATTACGTTCAGGCTGAGCTTCATGAAGGGTTTCAACAGCTCGGCCATGGTCGGAGAATAAAACTCCAGAACGCGCCATTCAGAATCACTGCTCGCGGGCGCCGCAGAAAATCGGATCCCTTTCTCCTTCAGGGCGCTCAAAAGGAGATTTCGAACCCAAGCCTTGGCATCGTGAACCGGCAGCACGAATTCTCGCGGGCTGCTGCCTTTAGCCCAGGTCCCGCTCACGACAAAGCTCTTGGCGACGGACGTCCGGTGATTTCCCGCGCTCACGTGAAGCGAAGTCCAGCCGCCCTCACGGATCTTGAGCTCAACCGGGATCGGCACGCCCTCTTCAGCCCAGAAAGCGCGATTTGCAGCGGTCACGACCAATGTCGCGCAGTTGATATTCATATTGAAAGCCTGGGCGAGCGCGCCGTAGCAGGCGGTGATATCCTCCGGACTCCAACCCTCCGGATAGCGAAGCTGATCCCAGCGAGGATCCCCCGCGATAACAGAGATCTCTCCTCGAATTTCAGAAACACCTTCATCGACGAGCGCGGTCGCGATCCGGTCAACGCGCGTCCGGAGGTCCTCACCGTGCTCGATCATGCCCCAGGACGGATCACCGTTTCCGATCAAGGTGAGTTCAGTGATCTCTTTGGTCCGGTCGCGCTCCACTCTCTTCCACCGCACCAGGGTCGGAATGCGGTAATCCGGCCCAAGAAGCTGAAGAGCAGCCTGCGAGGTGAAAAGCTTCGCATTCGATGCCGGCGCGAAAACGGTCGTGGGATTTCGGACGTAAGGCGAAGGCCCGGAAATCCGAACTCCGAATAGAATGGCCCCGCCCTGCTCACCGTCCGGGCTGCCGGGTCCCCCCGGTCCCGAAGGCCCATTGATGATTTGATCCCAGTCCGGTCCGCCGCGCGCCGTGAATGGATTTAAAACTTCCGGAACCGTGATCTCCACGTCGTCAGCGGATTCATAAAAAGCGACGTCAGCCAAACTCGTCGGCCCGGGCAATAACGCGAACAGCAACAGCACGGGAAAGAAGACCGCCTTCATCACCCGTCCACTATCTCCGAAGGCACCACGTTAGTCCAGAGGCGCAGCGGGACGCGGGCTCCCGGTTTTGCCGGATTCCCCGGATTTCCCAAAATCCAACGATGGGTTGCGGTACTTTAAAAACAATAAATCCCGCTCCTTCTGCGGCACGGGATAGATCGCGAGCCCCGTCATTCTGCGTGCTTTTTCCAGGGCTTGCGCCTCATGCTTCCAGAAGCGCTTCAGGGCATCTATGCCGTCCTGAACCTCAGCGGCGATACTCCGGGCACCAGCGTTCTCGAGAAGAGCCAGGATCAGCTCTTCCAAAGCTCGATTGGATTGTCCCCGAAAGAACTGATCCCATAGTTCCACCCACCCCGGAGGAATCTGGCGAAACCCGACAACGTAGGAATACCGCTTGCCCGGATCCGTCCCAAGCTGCCCTTTCGGAATCGCATGGCCGACATAACGCAACAATCGCATCAGGGCGAAAAACGCGTCTCGTGTGATCTCGCGCGAACGATACGCGCCGTGAAAGCTAAACTCCGGAAATTGTTCCGGCAACGTGGAAAGGCAGAAAAGAAGCCTTCCGGTCCCGGCCTCAGCAATTCCGACCATCGGATAAAGAAACGAAAACGCGCCCGCGACATTCCAACGAGGCTTGAGTTCCTGGATCAGCCGTGTCTCAAGCAAAACGGCGTCAAGATCCGTCGCGCAGGTCTCGAAAACGATACGGCTGGCGCTTTTCAGAATCGCCAGCATTTTGCGGTCACGTTTGCAGCGTTTCGCGTTCCGATACTGCCCGAGCCTGCGCCGCAGATTCTTGGCTTTGCCGACGTAGACGACTTTCTCATCCTGATTCAACATCCGGTAAACACCGGGCACGGTCGGTAGACTTTCGAAAAAGTCCGGCCCGAACTTACGGTCGAAGGAGTTCACCTTTCGCCCCTCTTCCTGGCCTCCTTTTGCGCTTTAACCGCGACCTTCACGCGATCCATGTCGACGGCTTCGGCAAAAACGCCGTACATGGTCCCGATACTCGCATCGCGGTACTTGCCGTATTGTATCAAGTGCCAGACCACGTGTCGCATCGTTCCGGAAGACATCATCACCTTCCCGATGGGACGCGTGATCGTCGTGCTGTTCACGAAATTGAGCGCGAAATCAATGAGCCGCCGATCCGTCGAGGAGGTCACGACAATTCCGGACTGGATCAACCGCTGCACAAAATCCTTCGCCCGGGAATAGCCGCAATCCAGCTCATCATCCCCTTTGATGAGCTTCCAGCTGAGAACCAGGTCATTATCGACGTCACAACCGTCGAGCAAGCCCTCCATTGCGCTGAGGATGATCGTCATCACGTCGAGATCGCTGACATTGATCATCCCGGGGTTTCGCTGGGAATCGGGGAGCACGCCGTCAAGCGCGATACCACAGGAGCGTTCAAAGCCGAACTTTCGACAGCTCTCGAAGGTCCGCGGAAAGTGGCGGGCCACCATCCGTGGAAGAGCCGCGACGAAATCGTCCCGGCTGATGAGATACTGTTCAACCCCTTTTCTATCAAAAATCGAGATCTGCTTGCCGGTCAGGAATTCGAGATAGGCGTTCCGGTAATCGCTCAAGGAATCCATCAGCGTGATCACCGCCGTGACCGCCATCTGATCGAGGAAAAGCGAACTCGTCGGCATGATGTTGGTGATATTGGCCAGGAGACCTTTCACGGCGGATTCGAAATCCTTGCGATCCTCCTTGGTCCGAAGAACCAGGACGTCATTGGTCATGGTGATCAGCTTGGCCAGGCCTTTCAGGTTGAAGCTGCGCTGCATTTCCCGAATCGTCGTTTCTTCCTCGAACGGGAGCCCGTTCATCTTGCGCAAAATATTCACGACAAAGCTATGGATCACCTCGTAGGCCTGAAGCCCGCTTCGGATCAAATCCATCATGTCATCTGAGCCGCTGTTCAAGTCAGCCGAAATGACGTTCGGCCGCTGCAAGGGGACCGGAGCCGGAGGTCCCACCCCGTCCAGCGTATCACTGGGCAAGGTGGCCCCTAGGTCTTCCACGGAATATTCCGCGGCTTCCCTTTCAGCCTGTTCGCTATGTGTTTTGCCGAACGCATCAATGATCCGTCCCGACAGGGTGTGAAAAAACATCAACCGGGCGAAGCGTCCGCCGTCGAACGGCGTCACTCGTGTTCCGAAGTTCGGATTTTTGACCTTCATCGCGAGTTTTATTGCCCTTGATCTGCCGAACAAATCAGGCGTCACGTCAAGCCGGCACGTGCCCCAGGACTGAGCTTCCGGGTTCAGACAGTTCTTGTGCTGAACCGCCTCAACGAAGACCGGCAGGCCGTCCAGGAGATACGTGTGGTACTGCCGCATGATCCTGAACATCCCCGAGAACGATGACGGGTGAATGAACTTACCGTTTGAATCCTTGTTGAACCGGGTCACCAGGTCCATTTTTTCAATCAGGTCGTTGGGAGGATTCACCCCCATTCTCCTGCTCAGCTGAATCAACCCGGCGATCGACACCGGGGCGAGTGCCGGGTTCCGGAACCAGGTCTCGAACCGCTCCCCGAGAAGCCGCATCGATGCCTTGATTTTCTCGACGTTTTCGAAGGAGACGTTCTCAACCGGGTTCATCGTGAATTCGAACCAGGGAGCTCCCGCCTCGAAGTGATCGGTCAGCGCTACGAGGCAAGCGCCGATTTCACGGGTATTCCAAGTGTCGCGCGCGGAAAAATTAGGGCAGACCGCGTTCAGGAAATTGATTGCGACCTGAGCCGCCGGCACGAGAGCACTCCTGAAATCCCGATCCTTGATTTCGAAAACCGCGAAGATCACCTCGCCGAGTTCGTCCGAATCCATGCTCCAGTTCATCTCCCGTAAGAATTCGGAAGCGACTTTCGCGACCGTTTTCAGGTCAGAATACATGATGGGATTTTTGGTGGCCGTGTATTTGAGGTAGAGCGCCCGGATACTTTCCCGATGCAGCCGGACGAGGGAAATCCAGCGATCGACCGTCTCCTTGCTGAGCGAGGATTTGATCCCGAGTAACTCCTTCACGCCAAATACATTGTGGAGGCTTCGATCGACGTTCGGCCCGATCTTCAGGAGGCCTTTCCGGACCAGGATCGAAATTTCCTGGTCATTCAAAACGTTCTTCTGCTTACCAACGACTTGCGTCCAGAGATCGTTCAGCTGCGTCGAAAGACATTCAAAAGCGGCTCTTGATTCCTCTGCCGTGCCCTTCACGATCTGGATGGCCGGGGGGCATTCGGCGCCGCTCGCCATTTCGATCACGCCGGGTTTTACCGATTCCTCACCCCACCACTTCTTAAGCCCGCAGCCGCTGGCCAGAAGCGCGGACGAAACGAGAAAAACTGTCGCGAGAACCGGCATCCGCTGCTGCTTTACCATTGGTAACGTACCCCCGTCGTAATCGAGTCCAAAGAGCGCCACTGCCCGTAGTAACTCTGATCGCGACCCGCGATCAGGTTTGCTGAAGCATAGAGAACGAATTGCGGATCAGGTTGGTACTGGAGCAGCGGGCGCACCCAGTCCCCTTCCCGGCCTTGCGTGAAGTGATGTTCGATTCGAAGTGAAGGCCGGAGTCTCGCACGGAAGAGCCTCGTGCTCAGCTCCGTCCAGAAAAGATCCCTGCCGTAAGCGGGAGACTCGACCACCGGACCGCTCGGGGCGGGCTTCGCGACAGTTTCGACCGACTGCAAAGCACCGGCCCTCAGAAAGGACCAGGGCTGAACTTCGGCTGAAAGGGAAAGGCGTCCCGAGTTCTTTTCGTAAGCGGCCTCGAGGATCGCGGGATCTTTGCCGGGAGCGGTCCACCGGCTCGCGATGAATACTTCCCGCGGAAATTTGGGGACAACGGTCGCGAGCGCGTTCAACTCGTCACTCACGTCGTCCGGCTTTGCGTATCCGGCCGCGTCGGGCTGTGCCGCGGGAACCGGTGCCGACCAAGTCATCAGTTGAAAGGAACCGATCGTGCTGTTCAGGCCGAGGCTGAAAAAAGTCTGCACTTGCAAAACGATCTTCTGGATATCTCCGGTATCCAGGCGGTACCGCATCGGCAGCAGAGTCCCATTCGTATTCAGGTATGCGGGAGGAAGCCTCGCGAATCTCGAACCGTTGGCCTTCTCTTGCTCCGAAAGGTCGAGCCTGGGCCCGAATGAGGGCAGGAAAAGAGGGGAAAGCGCGACCGTAAATCTCAGTTTTTGAAGATCGCCGCTCCAGCCCGCCCCGAACCATCCGACCACACGTGGTTCGAGAGCATTGGACTGATTCTGAACCCAGTTGTTCCCGATCGCTCCTGTCGCATGGACAGGGATTTTCATCCCGTCTTCGTCGAGAGGATGAACACGTCCGAGCCAAAAATGTCCCCTCGAAGGAGTCGGCAAACGCCAGGCCATCAGGGGGATATCGAAGCTCTTGTCGCCTTCCTTGCCGCTCTCGATGAACGAATCGAAATGCAGTTCAAGCGAGGGAAGACCGGAATTCTTGAGCAGGTCCTCGGATTTCCAAGGGAGAAAAAAGTCGAGCCGGGAACTGACGGTCGGCTCAAGGGCATATTGTTGGGCGCCGATTGATATCCCCTCAGCCGGAATGCCCGCAAACGCGACCGGGCAAAGCAGCATCACTGTCGCTAAAAGTGCCGGGACAACGCACCACGACCATTCTCTTTGAGTTGCGATTCTGCTTCCACGACTGCAACGATAACCACTCATCGCGAACCTTCCGGCAACCGTTATAGATTTCTGGACCAGAAAAGTCAAGTAATAGCAAATGCCAATTTATTTTCGCAATTCGGTGAATTCTTAATCGTCAGGTCTAGACGGATTGTGAAATCCTAATGCAACATCTCGTTTTTATTGAACTATCTCTACTTGCCTTAATTGGTCCGAGAATCTAGAATGGAATCATCACCTCTCCGCAACCCGGCAGTGCTTAACATCCAAATCAATCCATCTTCACGTGAAGAGCGTAGATCGCACATATTTTTTGGAAACAAGCGCTACGCGATTGAGACGGGCACGTATGTACCGTTGGAGGTTTTATGAAGAACTATTTTCCCGTTTTG
>DATDSK010000203.1:0-2122 GCA_035291325.1 Bdellovibrionota bacterium
AGAAGTATGTCTAGGCTAGAGGAACTTTGGTGGGTACTCGACGCTTAGGCAACTTGACTGAGGACCGCTATCACTTGCTCATAGCGCCGAGGAGGCGAATGGGGTACAGCAACAAGGGGTGGTGGTCCTCGTCCTTTTTATAAACCCCAATTCCACTTTATTCGATGAATTCAGGAGACGAGACGCTCATCCGAGATGTTTTCGTTAGGAGTTGGAAGTGACTGTTTATTTTGATCATATTGCAGTGGCTCTCGGTAAAACGAGGGGCTCAGAGCCCCTGAAACGGCTATTCGCGTTGCTCGGCTTGCGGGTTGTCGAGAGCGACAGCGTTCCAGAGAAAAATTTAAGAATCGGTTTTGTAGAAATTCCGATGGAAGCTTCGATTCCTCAAGCAGGGACTGAAACAGATCCCAAAATTGGTGGAAACCGGCCTGAGTGCACCGTTTCTTTGGAATTGTTGGAGTCGCTCAGCCCTGAATCCGTGCTCGCCCGGTTCTTGGAAACCAAGGGGCCTGGATTTCATCACATTTGTTTCCGGGTTCATCAGGGGGGCCTGGATCAGCTCGCACAGCTGCTTGCGTCAGAGGGGTTTCAGCTTCTTTATCCTGCCCCGAAGCGTGGCGCTCGCGGAACGCGTATCAATTTTATCCCTCCGGCCAGTACGGGCGGGATTCTCGTTGAAATCCTGTAGCCGTCGTCCGAAACTCCGGCAAAAGGGGAGTGACCCTTGGAGTTCTTTGAGATAGAGGATAGGAGAGTATGCAATTTCGACTGACGCCGGCAGTAAAAGCTCTTTCGATCATTTGTTTTGGGGCATTCGTCGTTCAGCAGACGGCCGACCAATTCCTGGGCGGAAACCTTCTCGGTTTCTTCGCTCTCCTGCCATCCGGCTTCGTGCTCGAACATCGGTTTTGGCAGCTCTTTACTTATGCCTTTCTCCATGGCGACCTGATGCATCTCGTTCTGAATCTCGCGATGCTGGTGTTCATCGGTTCAGAGCTCGAGGCCGCCTGGGGAACAAGCCGATTCTTGCGTTTTTACTTCTTTTGTTCGATTGCGGCAGGTCTATCTTACCTGTTTTTACAGCTTTTTCTGGGCGGCCAGGCTCTTCATACCCCGATGGTGGGTGCTTCGGGCGCCATTTATGGTCTTTTAATGGCTTACGGTCTTCTTTTCGGAAACAGAGTTCTCCTGTTTATGATGCTGTTTCCGATGAAGGCGAAGCACTTCGTCTGGATCCTCGCCGCCATTGAGTTCATGTCGACGGTATTCTCGTCCCGGGCCGGAATTGCGGGGATTGCGCATTTAGGCGGGATGGCAGCCGGTTGGCTTTACCTTTGGGGATACGGGGCCTATCTGGTGATGAAGCGGCGCCGGCTCGACTCGCAGCAATCTGGTGGGCGGCCGAAGAAGAGGCGTTCGGCAGGGCATCTGAAGCTTGTCATTGGAAGAGAAGCGGGAAGAGAAGAGGGAAAGAAAGACCGCGGAAAAGACGGGTCAGGTGATTCCGAGTACGAGGATGATTCGGATAATTCACCGAAAACCTGGCATTAGAACCTAACTGAATAACTCGTTCGAGAACTCTCGCTGATTTCGCTGCCGCTCGGAATTCGTGATTTGTTCATTGCCGTTGAGAGTAAGGTAATTGACACAACATGTAGTGGCGATTTAAGAGAAGGATCTATGACACTTTTGTATGAAGCTGTTGAATCGAAGAAGTTGGACGTTCGCATCGTTGAGAGAAACCTCACGCGAGGCGCGGTTTCCATTGGCGAATTGGAGAAGTCTCTCAATAACTTGCCTGATGATTCTGAGAACGCCGAGTGGGTGAGTCTGGAATCACTGCAGGACGAGGGAACACCCGCCAATTCTGCCCCCCAGCACTGATCGCGGGCATGCAAATCATTCATGGGCTGGGCACGGCATCGTGCCCCGGCGGCGTAAACGGCAGTCGGCTCCCTCTGAGTGAATTGCGCAAAATAATGAGGTGATTTGTGACCACTGAACCTCAGTTCGATGGGATCGAGTCAGTGACTATCGTCGGCACGGGGCCGGCGGGACTGACCGCCGCAATCTATGCGGCTCGCGCGAACCTCAGGCCTCTCTGTGTTGAAGGAGAGCA
>DATDSK010000204.1:0-2644 GCA_035291325.1 Bdellovibrionota bacterium
TAGCCGAAAGGGGCTGACCTGTGCTAGCTTTGTCCGCATCTATGTCCATTGGAGCCGGAATCACACCTCAGCGGGCGAAAGTCCTCGTTGTGGGCGGGGCGGGTTACGTCGGTAGCGCCACCTGCGCCTGGCTCATCGATCGCGGCCATGAGGTTTGGATTCTCGACGACCTTTCGACCGGTCATTTTGAGCACGTCCGGGCGCTTCTCCCGAAAGGGCTTCTGGAAACGCGCTTTATCCATTCGCGGGCAGGCAATCACAAGATGGTTCCCGCTCTTCTCGCGCGCGAGAGATTCGATTGTCTGATGCATTTCGCGGCGCGAACCCTGGTTTCCGAAAGTTTCGCGAAGCCTGAAGAATATTACGAAAATAACGTCATACAGACGGGAGAACTCCTGAACGCGATGCTCGCGGCTGGAACGCGATCGTTCATCTTTTCCTCCACCTGTTCGATTTTCGGCAACCCCGGGAGCACGGCAATCCATGAGACGCTCCCGAAGCAGCCCGACAGCCCTTACGGGGCCACGAAGTTGGAAGTCGAACGCCTCATGGAAACCCTGAGCAAAGAAGGCCAGGGCGATCGCGGTCTGAATGCTATCTCGCTCCGCTACTTCAATGCGGCCGGAGCCGAGCCGGGGGTCCGGGTGGGCGAATGGCATTCCCCCGAATCCCACCTCATCCCGAGCATCCTTCAAGCGATCATGGCCGGGCGGCCCATAGAAATATTTGGAACGGATTATTCCACCCCCGACGGGACCTGTATTCGCGATTACGTCGATGTATCCGATCTGGCGGCAGCGCACGAAGCCGCCTTGATCCGCCTTCTCGGAGTTCCTCACCGGCGCCCGTTCGAGGCATTCAATCTTGGAAGCGGCACCGGGTTTTCGGTCCGTGAAGTCATCGATACCTGCTTCAAAGTGACGGGATCGAAGGTCGACATGATTGAATCGCAGAGACGTCCGGGTGATCCTCCGCGCCTCGTCGCCGATTCGGGTCTCGCGCAAAGAGCTCTTGGATTCAAAGCAGAGCGTACGCTGGAAGAGATGGTTCGAACGGCCTGGCAATGGGAATGCAAGCGAACGGAAGTCATCGGAACAATGAAAAAAGCCGTTTTCCTGGATCGCGACGGCACCCTGAACGAGGACCCCGGCTATATTGGAAACCCTGACCAGCTTAAGTTGCTTCCGGGAGTCGCCGACGCGCTCTCGCGCCTGCAAAAAGCCGGATACCTGCTCGTAGTCGTTTCCAACCAATCGGGAGTCGGGCGCGGCATGTTCACGATGGAAACCCTCCAGCACGTCCACGAGCGCCTGGATCAGCTCCTTGCGGCCTCTTCGGTCAAAATCGATCATTATGAGCTTTGCATCCATCGCCCCGAGGACGAATGCGACTGCCGCAAGCCGAAACCCAAGCTCATCCTTGATGCCGCGAGAAAGCTCCGGATCGACCTCACGCGATCCTTCATGGTTGGGGATAAGCTCTCGGATCTCGGCACCGGCCGATCAGCCGGATGTCAGGGTGTGGCTCTCGTGCGGACCGGTGAAGGCAAAACGACTGAAAGCAAAATGAACGGTACTCAAGCCGATTACGTCGGGAACTCCCTCGAGGACGTCGCCGCTTGGATTCTAAACCGGCGGTGATTCCGCTCGAAAAGACAGGAATCGCAAGCCCTTGAGCGGCTGTCGATCAAAGCCGGGGACATGATAAATGAGCAACGCCTCGAGAAACTGAAAAAGCTCGAGGTGATCAGCCCTCTTGGCCTGCACCGCCTTCGGGACCTTACGAATCGGCATCATCAGGCAGATCTGAAAGTCCACGATCGCATCTCGAGAAATCCGCAGCAGTGCATCCCGAATCCCCTGCCCGTCTTTCAGATGGCTGGTTTGAGCAGTCCGGCAGGCCGGACAATTCCACCCGGCCTCACTGATCCGGCAGGTCATCTTTTCGCTGGATGAATCACCGGCCGTGAACCGGTCAATGGTGGCCCCACAGGACAGGCAACAATCGATTCGCGGCTGACTGCCATTCCATTGAAGCAGCTTGGCGAGATAGGCGTTGAGCAGGGCGACTTCCGACCCCGCCGCGAAAGAACTCTCGTCGGCTTCATCGAGCGCCGCCAGGGCATTCGAATGCAATCGGAAAAGTTCCGGGCAGGCCTCATGCCGCGGGGCGATCTTAAGCATGAGTTCATTGAATACGCTCGCGAGCGAGAGCCGTTCAAAATCCTTGCGAATTCCTTCGAAAGCGCGGCGAATCTGGGCCTCGCGAAGATTCCAGAATTCCGCACCCGGCCGTTCGACGAACTGCCACTCGGCCGCGGCAAAAAGGTCGAGGGTCCCGCCAAAACGCCGCGATTGGATGGAATTCCTGGCCAAAGCCGTGACCTGCCCGTGACCTTCGGTCAGGGCCGTCACAATCCGGTGCCGCTCCTGATAGGGAATGGACCTGAGTACGATGGCGAGATCCCGTTGGGGCTGCATTCATTATCGTTAGCACAAACCCAAGAATTTTTGGTGGCCGGCCGGCCCGAAATCAGCTACAAATCAGCGTACTGGACAAAACACCGGTTTTTTGGTTGAGTCCCGCTTTGACAATTCATTCTCGGGCATGGGGCTATAGCTCAGTTGGTAGAGCGCTGCAATCG
>DATDSK010000205.1:0-5835 GCA_035291325.1 Bdellovibrionota bacterium
ACGCGCGCGCGAGGAGAAGGTCACCAATTATCTCGTTCTGAGCGCGTTCAAAACAATGCCAAACGCGATGAAAGCGCTCCTGGAAAGCGGCGAACTCGGCCTAGACGCTTTCATCTGTCCGGGACACGTTTCCGTCATCACAGGCTCCTCGATTTACGATTTTATCGCACGCGACTACCGTACGCCCTGTGTGATTTCGGGGTTTGAGCCGCTTGATCTTCTGCAATCCATTCTGATGATCTGCCGACAGATCACCGAAGGCCGCGCCCAGGTCGAGAACCAGTATCAGCGCGCAGCCCAGGCAACAGGAAACGCCGTGGCACAGGCTCTGCTCAAAGAGGTATTCGTACTCAGCGATTCCGATTGGCGCGGAATCGGAACCATTCCCGCAAGCGGCCTCGCCCTGAGCCCCGAGTATTCCGCCTTTGACGCGGCAAAACAGATCCCACTCAAGATCGAAGCCTCGCGCGAGAACCCGGGCTGCATCTGCGGCGCCATCATGCGCGGAGTGAAAACGCCTGCCGAGTGCAAGCTTTTCGGAAAGCTCTGCACTCCGGAGAACCCCAAGGGCTCCTGCATGGTGAGCGACGAAGGCACCTGCGCCACTTATTATAAATACGCGAGGTCATAAATGTCCGACTACCTGCAATCGCATAAGAAGATCACGCTCGCGCACGGTAACGGCGGCAAACTCAGTCATGAGCTCATCACACAGCTTTTCGTCCCCGCGTTCACGGAATCAACGGAATCGTTGAACCCGCCTGAAGCGAACCCAAATGAAGCGGTCGGTCTTCAGGAACTTGCGGACTCGGCCCGGATCGTCCCTCCCTCGACAAACCTGGTTTTTTCGACCGATTCGCATGTGGTGAATCCGATTTTTTTTCCGGGCGGGGATATCGGAAAACTCGCGGTAACAGGCACCGTGAATGACCTCGCGGTCATGGGGGCAAAACCGCTCTACCTGACGAGCGGTTTCATCATCGAGGACGGCTTTGAGATGGCCGACCTGGCCCGGATCATCGATTCCATGGCGAAGGCGGCGCGAGAGTGCGGTGTGCGCATTGTCGCCGGTGACACGAAAGTCGTCGAAAAAGGAGCCGCTGACCGGATTTTCATCAACACGTCCGGAATCGGAGTTCTCCTTCCGCGCGCTCCCGAAGGTGCCGCTTCGATTCGCCCCGGGGACGCGGTGATCGTGACGGGAACCCTCGGAGATCACGGAATCGCGATTTACGCCGGACGAGAAGGAATTAACCTCAAGACGGAGCTCAAGAGCGATTGTGCCGTCGTCTCACCGCTTGTCGAGCGCGCCCTGCAAACCTGTTCCTCGATTCGCGTGATGCGCGATCCGACACGCGGCGGGCTTGCGACGACTTTGAACGAATTCACGCATCAAAGGAACTTCGGAATCGAGGTTTTTGAGAGTCGACTTCCCGTTCGGGAAGAAGTTCGGGGTGTTTGTGAATTGCTCGGATTCGACCCGATTTATGTGGCGAACGAAGGGAAACTGGTACTCATAGTCCCACCTTCCTCGGCGGAAGACGTACTGAAGGCGCTGAAAGAGCATCCACTAGGATACGATTCGGCTATCATCGGCCGGGTAACGGAGCGCGCACCGGGTCGGGTTTTCCTGAGAACGGTGGTCGGTGGCGAGCGGATTCTGGACATGCTCATCGGCGATATGCTGCCTCGAATCTGCTGAGGGCTTCAGAAAGGATTCCATGCACGAACTGAGCATCGCTCAAAGCCTGATCCGAATCATTGAAGACGAGCTCGCGAAGAGAAACGTCAAGAATCAGGTCGAAAGAGTCGTCGTGAAAGCGGGAAAGCTGAACGCGATCATTCCGGATTCGCTGAGCTTTCATTTCGACATTCTGAAAAAAACGAGACCTCAGCTCGAATCAACGGTACTCGAAATCCAGGAGATCCCGGCCATCGTGCATTGCCCGAAGTGCCAGCGCACGTTCGAGCTCGAACATGCCATTTTCGCGTGCGAGGTTTGCGGTGGACCGCTCGAGCTCGGATCTCTCGGGGCACCGCCTCATGCCACGGGCAGGGAGCTGTTCATCGAAAAACTCGTGATTAAAGACCCGGAGTAGCGGACCGCGAGACGCATCTCAGTTCAGGTCGATTCAGGAGAGCACTCCCCCGACATCCCGAAATTTCGCGGTAATCCGATCCGCCAGCACCGAAAGGCCCGCTCCGGTTTTGCCAGAGGTCTCGAGCACCTGGAGCGCATGGTTCACCTGAAGCATGTGCTTTTTCATCAGCGCGACATCAGCCTCGACGACCTCGGCAAGATCGATCTTGTTGATTAAAGCAAGCTGCGCGTTTCGAAACATGAGCGGGTATTTGAGCGGCTTATCCTCACCTTCGGTGACACTGAGCAAGACGATATTCAAATCAGAACCCGTATCAAACTCGGCGGGACAGACAAGGTTGCCGACGTTCTCAAGCAGAATGACGTCTACGGGAGCATCTTCGATTTCCTTGATCGCGCCGTACACGACATTCGCGGCGAGGTGGCAGTCGCCCCCGAAATATTCAGTATTAATCTGCACGATGGGAATATCGAACGGCTGGAGACGGGCGGCGTCCCGCGTGGTCGCGATGTCGCCTTCAATCACCCCGACCCGCAGGCCGCGCTCTTGAAGAATGGGAATCAACCGCTCGAGGAGCCGTGTTTTACCGGATCCCGGTGAACTCATGAAATTGATCATGCATTGCCGCTTGCCGCGAAGGTGCTTGCGAACCTGGTGAGCGACATTCTCGTTCTCTTCAAGTACGCTGCGAATGACTTTGATTTCCATGCCGCACACCATAACACGGGTGAAACGCTATTTCTCCAGTTTCGCATCCTCGATCAGAACCGGATAAAAATAACCCGCGCCAATATCCCGATCGGCCTTTGCCGTGCCCTTTACGAGAACGACGTCGCCCACTTTAGCCTGATCGACCGTGCTTACGGTCAGATCAAAGTTGTTGTCGGAGACTTTTCCCGAGCCGTCGCGGATGTGAAGCCAATTACGGCCCATAATTCCGGGCGAGTATTTGACAACTTTTCCGCGGACCGAAATTTTCTTACCTTTAGACGTGGAAGCAGCAAGGGTGACCTTGCTCGCAAACAGTTCGGCAATCGTCAAACCATCTTCTCCCGTCGCTTTGGGAACCTTGTATTCGGAGAGATTCACCGGCCCGGTGATGGGCTTCATGCCATGCGGCCTCGCCGTCATTTCCGGCCCGCTAGGGCCGTGGTCCGGCCCGCTAGGGCCGTGCGCGTTCGGTCGATGTGCGGAGCCGCCAGCATTCAACCCCGATAACGTTCCAAAAACAATACGTTCGAACTTGCGCTTTAACGTTTTACTTTCAAAGCCGTCCATGGTCATCGGATTCTCGATCTTGACCTCTGAGCCTATTTTGACCTGACTCTTCGGGACCGCAGCCCAAATCTCGCCCGTCTTCGTTTTCAACTGGAGATAGGAATAAGAAGCCGCTTCGAGCGTTCCAATGACCTTGCCCTCGATAAACGAGTTAGCCAGAGCGCCCGGAATATTTCCAAAAATGAGTGTCATCCCCGCGATCAAAACCGCCCGTACGCACATAGTTCACGACTCCTTCCCGTTGATCACACCAGTGTTACCCGAAAGCTGATCTGATCACCAGCATTGGACTCATCCAGAGTATATTTGCCGCACACCGTCACTGCATCGCGTCAATTCCACGCCAAACCCCGGTGATTGCAGGCCTATTTCCGGTTTGACAACGTGCGGCAAATACGATTAACTTTATTTATTAGTGTTCAGTGTTCTTAAGTTTTTACGGGCCACTGGAAGGAGCTTTTTATGTACCCCCTCCCGATCGAAAAGGCAGCACTGATCGCGATTCTAACCGCAAGCCTGATCAGCCTGACGACAGGCGAATCAGCGCTCGGAGCCGGCAAGAAGCCAGCAAGCGCGCCAAATCCTTCCTGCCCCGCGCCTGGAGCCGTGGCGAAGCCCTATAGAAAGGTCCTGATGACCTCTGTGGCCACCAAGCCCTTCCCACTCCCGAACGGAACACTGGTCGACTTAACCCAGGATCTCAACACGATGGCCTATTCGGTCACAACCGATACACATACTTTCCGGCCCTCGACGGTCGTCGATGCCGATTGCGCTGAACATCTCGAACTTCATATTGGCGTCAGCACCCTCGAACTGAATCTCTACGAGCTTGGAATTACGATCGGCTATAGTCCGACCGGGACGAGCGCCGTTACCAGCGCCGAGGGGGAAGTCAACGTCCGGCTCGGCCATCTCGCTATGGATTTCAGAATCGACCAATGTAACATCAAAGGCTGCACGCAGATCATCGCATCCACGGCAAATGCGACCCCCGTCGAAACGGATTCGAGCTTCAAGATCAACTTCAGCGAGATCACGACAGCCGTTCAGCTCGCGACACACCCGACTTTCAATAAACTTCTTCGCAAGATCATGACAGCCGGGATGACCAGACTCGCGCAGTCGCCCGACGTCCATCATCTTCCATGGAGAGCCATTGTCCGTGAATCAAATCCTTCGGCCGGCACCTTGATTTTTGATGCCGGCACGCAGGACGGAATCGCGGCGAATCAAAATTTCGCGGTATATGCCGTTTCACCGACAACCGGGGTTTGTGACGTTTACAAAACGATCGCCTACATCCACACGCTTCGAGCCGACCCGCTTTCGAGCTTCGCGATCGTCGATCAGGTCCTCGATTCACAACCGATCGAAACCGGTGACCTGGTTGTCGTGAAGTAAAAAGCCGGAATGAACTGGGGAACCATGAGCATCACCAAAAAAACTCTCAGTATCGCTTCCCTGGTCCTGATCGCGGTCTTCAGCTTACCTTGCGCCTCCACCGTCGCTGACGCGGGCGGAAAAAAGCGCGCGGCCCCTCCGGTGCAGACGAAGGGAAAACGCGTCCTTGCCATCGAGCCGATCCGGAACGTCCGTATCGAAATGCCCGACGAGACGCCACGCGATTTCGGCCAGGATTTCCACGACCGGATCCGCGGCCATCTCGATGGGAACCGCTACGTCGTGGTCAGCCCGGTTCCAGATCAGGATCGGCGTTCGCAAAAGAGCGCTGCCCGGGAAAGCTGGGCAAGCGGTTACCTGCCGAGCGCGACTCTCAGGATAGCGGTGGACGCCCTCAGCTTTCAAACGGGAAACCGCGGGGGCCGGATGTTTTACGGCTTCAACGAACGTTTCCGGACTCCCTTCAACGACGGCTCCGCCCAACCGAACGAATATCCGCTCGACACGATGTTCGGCGAACCGAGCTGGTTTGACCATTCCTTCGACCGTAAGGGTCGCTTTCCTTTCGATTCCATGTCAGGGCTCGATCTGGGCGACGGACTCGGGATCAATATATTATTCGCGTGGCTCACGGCAAAGTACGCAACCTATCACTCCGAACTTCATCTTCGAGTCGAAGTCGACGCACCCCTTGCGAACCGGCGGGATTACACGGTCATCCAAGTCCAAGGTACCGGCTACTTCTACGATGTGGCGGGTGCCTATGGCCAGTATAACGGCGGCATCCGGGTTGCCCGGCGCGATGCCATGCTTCAGGCTTTCAATAAGGCGATCGAAGGCACTCTCGCCGCAATCGATCGCACCGTACAGGACCTTCCACTCACCGCAATCGTCGATAACATCGGTCTCGATGATGGCGTTATCTATATCGGAACGGGAATCGCCGCCGACATCCCGGCGGGCACCCTGTACGAAGCCGTCGATCGCCCGGAGATAGCGATTCAAGTATACAAAAGCGAGCGGAGCGGCTCTCTTGGACGGGTGGTCACCG
>DATDSK010000206.1:0-22550 GCA_035291325.1 Bdellovibrionota bacterium
GGGGGGGGGGCTTCATTCGTCTTGGCGCCGTTAGATATCGCCTGGAATTCGGCTTGCTCAGCGAAGGTCCGCGCCCTGCTCGCATAGTCGATCGCCAATTTGAAATTCTTCAGCTTGTATTCCTGGCTGGCTTTGAAAAACCATTCGGTCGCCTGACGATAGGGTTCCGGAGCCAATGTATCTGCCTGAACCTCTCGTGCCGCGCGAATTGCGGCAGCGGTATCTGACATCAGCTGCACAGGGCGAGTTGCGAGAACGGTGCAGCCGGATAAAACGGCTAATAGCAATACGGACGGCCATAGGCATGAACGAAAACGGGAGCAGACACGGTGGTCTGCTCCCGTCAGAAATGCTTTAGACCGGGCTTTTTTATCGTGAAGTAACGACAAAGTTGACGCGCCGATTTTTTGCATGGGCTTCTTCGGTCATCCCTGGATCGATCGGCCGTTCTTTTCCGAAGCTGATCGTCGTGATGCGGTCGCCGGTGATTCCGAGATCTTCCAGATATTTTTTGGTCGCGTTTGCGCGCTTTTCACCCAGAGCGATGTTGTATTGAATTCCGCCGCGTTGGTCGCAGTGGCCTTCGAGCTGAATCTTCGCGCTCGCCTTGTCCTTCAGAATATCGGCATTGGCTTTCAGAATCGCTTTTGCTTCATTATCGAGGACAAACGAGTCGTAGGGGAAATGCACGGTTTGCAGGCCCAAGGCTTTTCCGGAATCCGAGTCGCCGGTTGCGATATTTTCATCCGCTGCGGGGGCGGTTGGAACTGCTGCTTCCTCTGGCTTTTGCTGTTTAGAACAAGCGGTAGCGGACAAAATCGCTGCGAACGCCACCACTATGGCCATCCGGTGAAAAGTTGCGTTCAAATTGGTCATGAAGTTCTCCTCGATGAGTAGATTCGTTAAAAATTACATATTTTCTTCAACATAGTCCAGTACAGTGAAAATGCAATTGGTAAGTTCCTGCTGGAAGAGGGCCGGTTCGAATTCCGTATCGGTAATTCGAAAAACCCGATTTCCAACTCCATTTTTCCTCGGGAAGGCCTGGCATAAGGCTGGCACGGCGCACCGCAGGAGGTCATTCGATCAATGCAAGATGTTAACAAGATTATTTTAGTAGGGCGTCTCGGGGCAAACCCGATTTTGCGGGAAACAAAAACGGGGACTTCAGTCGTTCACTTCCCGTTAGCCACTTCAAGGCGACTGCGTGATGACGGAGAAGAACGAGATGAAGCATCGCATTCTGAGGTCACCCAGTGGCATCGTGTGGTGGTTTGGGGAAAATTGGGGGAGTTCTGCTCGCAGTATTTGAAGAAAGGCCACCCCGTGTACGTGGAAGGATCATTCAGGTCCCACAAATACGATACCAAGGAAGGTGAGAGCAGGGTTGCGTTCGAAGTTCATGCAGAGAAAGTCAGCTTTCTCGGAAGTGCATTGCGTGCGGTTGAGGCAGGCTCTTCTGAAAAGGTGGCCGTCAGCGCTTAATTGAGAGCGTCTGGAGCTGGGAGGGAAGGGATTCCTTCCCGGCTCCGATTATTCGGCGACCCGGACGATATCGCCGACTACGACCGCGAATGGATTCACGGAAGGAGTCTTTTCCATCGGCAGCATTTTATCCAGTCGAGCGATCGCAGCCGTTCCTTCCGTGTGAATTACTTTCAGCCTGGCGATCGGAAACGTGACATCCCGATAGAGTTTTTCGCTTAATAAGTCATAAGTTGAAATTCTTCGATGGACGCTCAAGATCATTCCGTCCCGGATGCCTTGGCTCGAACCCATGTTTACGTAGTAATCCTTTTGTGGAATTTCGCCGGGATTTCCCAAATCCAGACCCCGATAAATACTGTATACGACAAAATCCGCTGATTGACCCGAGCTAGTCAATCCGAGGTTCAATGTTACTGCGAAAATGATCATCCATAACCAGCGCATGGGACTTCTCCTTATCCATTTCAGTTATTGCTTCCATGCAACTGACCAGGTCGGCCTCCGTGGCCCTGCGATTACCTATCGGACGGGATTTCAAAGATCTGAAGAAATACGGAGGGATCTGGCAGCGGGGGCGCAACGCGATGCATCATTAGGGCGCCTGGCTTTAAAATCAGGCGAATCCTGCCGAAAGGATGTTAGGGGCTGAAAGAGCTGAAGGAGGATTACCTTTTGAGCGAACGCCTGAACTGTTCTCCAGACGATCTGATCGCGGTTGAAATCCAAGCGTTTCGAAACGCGACTCGGGATATCAACTTCGATATCTATCTGAAGCTCTCTGGAGATAACGTTGCGCACGTGTTCTCCCGGACAACCGGTCTCGATTACAAGCGCCTCGCCCAATACATTCAACGAGGGGTAACTCATCTCTACATTCATCCGAATGACTTCGAGAGCTACAAGACTTTTATCTCGAAACCGGCTCATGTCGTCTTCAGCGACCCGGGAACAAGCCAGGAAAGAAAAATCGCCAGCCTTCTGAATATGACTGAACAGAACATGGCCGAAATTTTTACCCAGGTCAAAATGGAAGAGGAAACAGCTGTAAACGCGCAACGACTTATCAAGAGCTACGTCGATCTCGTTACCACCAGTCCGCAGACGCTCGCGATCATTCTCAAACTGGTGTCTCACGGAGAATATCTTTACTATCACGCAATCGCGGTTTCCATTTTCAGCATGTTCATCGCGAAGGCATCAGGCCAGTTCAATCAAAGAATGCTGGAGATCGTCGGCTTGGGGGGCTTTTTCCACGATATCGGGTATACGCAAGTCCCGCGCGAGATTCTTTACAGCCCGGGTGAATTGACACCGGATCAATGGAAGTTGATGCGTTCACATCCCAAGCTTGGGTTAAAGATGCTCGAGGGAACGAAAACCATTCCTGATGAGGTGCGCTACATTGTTTATCAGCACCATGAAGAACCGAGCGGCCGCGGTTATCCGAATTCCCTACACGGACCCGTCATCTATTATCCGGCAAAAATCGTCGCGTTGGCCGATGGTTTCAGTGCCCTGATTAGCAAGCGCCCGTTTCGGCCGCCCTACAGCGTTGAGCAGGCGATCAAGATTATTCAGGACGCTACGGGTAAATACGATCGTGACCTGGTGAAGATCATGGCTTCCGTATTCCTGGTCCGTCAGCGTCAGGCGGCGTAGAAGCGCTGCTTCGTTATCCTAATTTCTTCGTGACGGCTGCCTGCGCCTCGCTCAGTGCTTTTTCGATTCCAGTGGGGTTGGTCCCGCCCGCTTGGGCGAGATCTGGCTTGCCGCCGCCCCGCCCGTCGATGAACGGAGCGAGTGCTTTGATCAGCTCGTTTGCATTGAGAGCTTTCGGCGCCGTGGGACCGACTGCCACCAAGAGTGAAGCTTTTTCGGCTCCGGGCTCTTTCATCGCAAGGACGAAAATTCCGTCAGGGCATTTCTGCTTGAGGCGATCCGAAATGTCACGAAGGCGTTTGATACCCTGAGCGTCAGGGGTGCAAAGGTGCGTTACGAGGCGTGTCCCCGGGAGAACTTGAGCTCTGGAGAGCATGTCATCCACCTCGCCTGCGGCGCTTTTCGCCTGAAGGGAATCCAGCTCTTTTCGGAGGTCGCGCTCAGCTTGCGCCATTTTTTCAAGTTTGCCGAGAATCTCGTCGCTTGAAGACGCCTTTAGCCGATCCCTGATTGTCTTGACCTCGTTGTCTTTGGCGCGCAGATACTCGAAAGCTCCTTTGGAGGTATAGCCGATGATCCGGCGGACGCCGGCTGCGATTCCGCTTTCATTCGCGATCTTGAAAAGGTGAATGTCAGACGAGCGCTCGACGTGTGTGCCGCCACAGAGTTCGGTCGAGAAGTTGCCGACCTGGACGACTCTGACTTTTTCACCGTATTTTTCGCCGAAAAATGCAATTGCTCCCGATGAGATCGCTTCGTCCCTTTTCATTTCTTTCTTCAGGACCACGGCATCGCTCCAGATCCTCTCATTGACCAGATCCTCGGTTTTCCTGAGTTCCTGCTCAGTCATTGCCTGGAAATGGCTGAAGTCAAATCGAAGGACGTCGGGTGCGACGAGTGATCCGGATTGTTTTACGTGCTTTCCGAGGACTTCACGAAGTGCCCAGTGAAGGAGGTGTGTTGCCGTATGGTTCCGGGCGGTGAGTGCTCTGAGTTCACGGTCTGTTTGTTGACGGTAGGTCCGGCCCGTCTGGAGCGAGCCTTTTTCGGGCCGAATGTGGGCGACAATCAGATCCGGAACCGGTCGTTTAACGTCGATAACCTCGCCTTCAAAGCCGTCGCCGCTAACGCGGCCCCGATCCCCGATCTGGCCTCCGCTTTCGCCATAAAACGGAGTTTTCGAAAAAACGGCTTCGATGATCGGTTTATTTTCTTCACTATCACCGGTGGCGGCGAGCGACGGCGTTTCAAAATTGTCCACAGTTCGAATGTTCTTTTCCTCGGGAACGAGGATCGCGAGGCACACTCCTTCTTCCTGAGTTCTTTCATACCCAGTGAACTGTTGAACTTCGTTTCGTTTCTTCAGTTCAGCGGCGATTTTCAGGTAAACTGCATTGAGTGCCTCCTCGCCCGATCCTTTCCAGTGTTTTCGTGACTCGGAGCGTTGTCGATCCATCGCTCGTTCAAAACCGGCATCGTCGATTGAAATCCCAGTTTCGGCGCAAATCACGCGAGTGAGATCGAGCGGGAAACCATAAGTGTCATAAAGCCTGAAGGCGATCTCGCCCGGAAGTACTTTCGAACCCGCGAGTTTGCTGGTTTCTTCATCAAGCAGGCTGAGTCCACGTTCGAGCGTTCTAAAAAACTGCTCCTCTTCGGCGAGAACCGCTTTCTCGATGAAGGCGCGTTTCTCGATCAAGTCGGGATAGGCATTCTGCATTTGTTCAATCACGAAGCCGGCTGTTTTGTGCAGAAAAGGTCCCGAGAATCCGAGCTTCTTTCCATGGCGGATCGCCCGGCGCATAATCCGGCGAAGGACGTAGCCGCGACCTTCGTTTGATGGAAGGACGCCGTCTCCGATGAGGAACGCGGTTGCACGAGAGTGATCGGCTACGACTTTGAATGAAGTGGCGGTTGCGTCTTTTCGATCGTACGGCTTTCCGGCAAGTTCGGCTGTTTTCGAAATAATGTGTTGAAACATGTCGCTCTCGTAATTCGACTCGACGTCTTGGAGAATTGCGGCAATCCGCTCCAGCCCCGCGCCTGTGTCAACCGAAGGTCTTGGTAGTGGCGTCAATACGCCTTGGGCGTCGCGGTTATATTGCATGAAAACGAGATTCCAGAATTCCATGTACCGGTCGCAGTCGCAGCCCATGGCGCAGGTGGGTTTTCCGCAGCTGTATTTTTCGCCGCGATCGATGAAGATCTCGCTGCAAGGGCCACAGGGGCCGGTCTCGCCCATTGCCCAAAAGTTATCCTTTTCCCCGAATCTATAGATTCTGTCCTCGGCGACTCCTTCCTGTTTCTGCCAGATCTCAGCTGCTTCGTCGTCTTTTTCGAAAACACTGACATAAAGGCGGTCCTTCGTGAGTCCAAGTTCCTTTGTTACAAATTCCCAGGCAAACCGGATTGCGTCTTTTTTGAAGTAGTCCCCGAAGGAGAAATTGCCCAGCATTTCAAAGAATGTGTGGTGTCGGGCGGTGAATCCGACGTTTTCAAGGTCGTTGTGTTTGCCGCCGGCCCGGACACATTTTTGAGACGTTGTCGCACGGGTGTAGGGTCTCGGGTCTTTTCCGAGAAAAACATCTTTGAATTGGACCATCCCGGCGTTAGTAAAAAGCAGAGTCGGGTCGTTTTGCGGGACGAGTGAAGAACTTTCCAAGACCTTATGGCCATTTTTTTCAAAGTACTTGAGAAAACGGGATCGGATTTCGGCGGCTTTCATGAGATCTCCTGGAAATAGTCTTGAGTTTGGTTCCGCGGTGCTCCTAGCCAAACCTTTATTCATAACTCCATCATCGAGGAGGTGGCAATGTCCGTTTTTATAACTGGTGCATCAAGTGGAATTGGCGCGGGCTGTGCTCGCGCTTTTGCCGCAACAGGACGGGAACTCGTTCTGGTAGCCCGGCGCGGAGAGCGCCTGAAAATCCTGGCTCAGGAATTGGAGTCGTCACACGGGGTCAAGGTCCATGCTTTTGAACTCGATGTGAGGAGCCGAAAGACCGTTGAGGGATTTGTTGAACGGCATCGAAGTCTTCTGTCTCAGGTGGAAATCCTCGTGAATAACGCCGGTCTTGCGGCCGGGCTCTCACCCTTGCAGGAGGGGAGTGTCGACGATTGGGATCAGATGATCGACACGAACCTGAAAGGTCTTCTCTACGTCACGCGCGGTGTTCTCCCGCACCTGATCGAACGCGCAGGTCAGGGGGGCATTTGTCACGTCATTAATATCGGTTCGGTGGCGGGGCGCTGGGTTTATCCGAGTGGGAATGTTTACTGCGGGACAAAGTTCGGTGTGCGCGCGATTTCAGAAAGTATGCGTGTCGATCTCCATGGGACGGGCATTCGTGTTACGGAAGTCGCGCCTGGAATGGTCGAAACGGAATTCAGCGAAGTCCGATTGAAGGATAAGACGAAGGCGAAGGCCGTTTATTCCGGGATGGAGCCGCTGTCCGCTGATGATATTGCGGAGGCAGTGCTTTGGTGCGTGAAGCGGCCTCGGCATGTGAACATTCAAGAAATGGTGGTGTTCCCTACGGCGCAGTCTTCGGTTAGCTTGGTGGCGCGGAAAATCTGATTTTCCGGCTTACGTCAATCGAGTAAGTTGATGTCCTTGTTGGTTTTCCCTTGTTTTAGCCGAAAAAGAGGTCAACGCTTTTTATATGCACTTGTCTCTTTTTCGAAGTGGAAGTCAGGTCTTCTTTCTATCATTTGCGTTTGCTTTGCTACTGAGCCCGACGACGGGTACAGCTTCGAAAAGGTGCATTCAATCGCTAGCTGAGCTTGCGGTGTTCCAGCACCTCTCCGCCTCGGTTGCGAGCTGGGCGATTCCGGAAAAGACCAAGCTGACGCCGATAAAAGAAGACTTTCTAAATCGGCTCCACCGCAGCGGGGCAGCCATCGTTACG
Organism: Bdellovibrionota bacterium; assembly: GCA_035291325.1. Taxonomy (GTDB): domain Bacteria; phylum Bdellovibrionota; class UBA1018; order UBA1018; family UBA1018; genus XYD1-FULL-55-31. The sequence continues at coordinate 7,056 of DATDSK010000206.1, forward strand.
AACGGTGGAAGCAGCTTCTCGACGCTTTTGCCGGGGACTCGGGCCTCAGCTAAGCTTTATTTTAAAGAGAGCCCTGCGAGTGTTGATGAGCTTGTCAAACGGATCGCCGATTCGCTTGAACCGGCTTTGAAGTCCCTCGCGAAAGGTGACGTCGTGAAGTCACGAGAGCCACTGATTCTGCTTTTCCCTGCACCCGGGCTGACACATGACAAGAAGACGATCACCCTTCCGTCGAATTTTGGAAAGCTTGCCGGACAAAGTCCGAATTTGGCCGAGTTGGTTCCGGCAGAGTTGAGTAGAAGAGCCAGGGTTTTGGGGATTCCAAAAGAACAGCTTAAACTCAGTTTTGTTCATGTCGACAACGACATCCTTCCGATTGCGGCAAATATTGGGCAGAAGTACATGAAACCGGGAGAGCATGGAGTCATCTATTTTGTCGGTACTGGAACCGGTTCGGGAAAAGCTGCTGTTGACGCAGTGAGAGGATTTGAAGTTCGGGCGCTTGAGGAAGGCCATTTGCTTCTAGATCAGTTTCCCACGGTCCAAAAACAAGTTCCCGATCATATTCGACTTGGGTCGATGATCGCTGAAGCCAAGGACGGATCGTCTGCTTCGGCAAAATTGGAGCTCGAAAATATTTCGGGAGGGGGACGAGTCACTGATTCTTTGACGGGGGCACGATCTCATCTCGGCGGCGCGAACACCGTTGCACTGAATTATCTCTTCAAGAAAGTCGAGGAAATTCCCCAGTGGATATTGAAGAAAGGTGGGGATACCACCGTGCTGAAGAAGCGGTTCATGGAAAGCCTGGGGTTTAAGAATGAAGAGGAACTGAAAAAATTATTGGAAAGCAGCCCCGCCGATCGTGAATTATTTGAACAGGTAAAGCAGAGCGGTTCTCTCGGGACATTTGAAATCAGCCAGGCCGCTGATCGGGGGAGTTCGATCGCGGAGAAAATCATCAGTGATAATACTTATTCTCAAGCTCTTGTCGGAGGTGTTATCGCATTGAACGTAGGTCAAACCCCCGCAGGAAGACCAGCGACGGCAAAGTGGCTTTTTGAAAATGCAAAAAACGGGAAGTACAACATTTCTTTTTATCCCCGCGCAAGCGACGGCTTGAGTTCATGGGCGCAGAAATATATCGGCCGCGCACGACAAGGACTTAATGATGCGAAGAACCTCTTATTTCAGGATGTGAGTTATGTTCGGCGACTCACCGAAGAAGGCTACGGGGCTGTTCGTGCGGATCAGGTGAGTATTGATCTCAAGCCAGTCGTTCCAGAATCTGACCTTCATCCGGACTTCAGCGGTCTTGATTATGTTGCCGAACAGATGCGCAATAATTTGCGTCGGGCTTCGGTGGAGCCATAAATAGAAGCACCTGTGGTTCAATAAAAAAAAGCGGCGCCCCTCTATAAAGGACGCCGCTATCAATTTCTGCAGGACCAGTCGGCCCTTCAAGAATTATTGTCTCTTGGTTGAGGCTCCGGAAGGCGTTGCAGAATGCTTCGTGCTCGCCCCGGTATGGCCATTACCGCTCTGGAGAACGGTGCCCTTGGTTTTGTCACTCTGACCAGTTTGAGTGGGAGTCGTTTCAGCTCCGTTTCCGGCTTTCTTCATTTCGATACCGGATTTCTTGAGAACTTCCGCGTAAACGGATTTCACCATTTCCGGACGTTCTTTCAGGTATGTCCGCGCGTTCTCACGGCCTTGTCCGATTCGCTCGTCCTTGTAGGTGTACCAAGTTCCGCTCTTCTCGATTACGTTCAGATTCGCGGCGAGATCCAGAAGGTCGCCTTCTTTTGAAATACCTTCGCCGTACAGGATGTCGAATTCGACTTCTTTGAAGGGCGGAGCCATCTTGTTCTTCACGACTTTGACTCGTGTGCGATTGCCGATCACGTTATCGCCATCTTTCAGGGCCGAAATGCGACGGATATCGAGTCGGACTGAAGAGTAGAATTTCAGCGCATTACCGCCAGTCGTGGTTTCCGGGTTACCGAACATGACGCCTATTTTCATCCGGATCTGGTTGATGAAGATAACCAGGGTCTTGCTGCGATTGATGCTGCCGGTGAGCTTTCTGAGCGCCTGGCTCATCAAACGGGCTTGAAGGCCCATATGTGAATCACCCATTTCTCCTTCAATTTCAGCTCGTGGGACGAGAGCCGCGACTGAGTCAACGACGAGAAGATCAACGCCGCCCGAGCGTACCAGCATATCGGCGATTTCAAGGGCCTGTTCGCCCGTGTCCGGCTGTGAAATCAGGAGGTCGTCCGTCCGGACGCCCAGCTTTCGTGCGTAATTGACGTCCAAAGCATGTTCGGCATCAACGAATGCGGCGATGCCGCCCTGTTTTTGGATCTCAGCAATGGCATGCAAGGTGAGAGTGGTTTTCCCCGATGCTTCAGGGCCATAGATTTCCACGATACGGCCTCGCGGATAACCACCGATTCCAAGTGCGATGTCGAGGCTGAGTGATCCCGTCGGAACAGAAGGAACCTCCTGCGCAACGAGGTTCTCATGCGTACCCAGACGCATGATGGAGCCCTTTCCGAATTGCTTTTCGATCGCTTGGACCGCCAGTTCGATTGCTTTGTTCTTCTGACTGTGAGCCGCAGTCTCCGTATGAGTGTGGTTCATATGCATGGGGTGCGTGGGGTTTATTGGGTCCATTGAGTTCTCCTTGAAATCTGGATTTGAGCAACGACCGTACCACAAGGAATTAGAATGGGAAGATGGCGGACCGTGAATTTGTTTGAAAGAGAATGGACGCTTCGGAAGATTGGAAAACTCCCGGTGGGTGCTGCCTTGCGTTAGCTATGGTCGTCTGCTTCCGTTCGGTGTTTCGGCAGGCTCTAATAAGAATAAATGGCCTGAAGAATCAGGACCACCAAAAGTCCTTGGAGTCCTGCCACGATATCATCAGCCATAACGCCGAAACCTCCCCACCACTTTGCTGCGTCCGTCCCGCCTAATGCTTTGGTTTTGGACCAACGGTCTATGCGACGGACCGGAAAAGGCTTCACGATATCGAAAAACCGAAAAAGCAAGAAAGCGATGAAGAGAGTGGGCCAATGCCGTCCCGCAGTCCAGGCAGTAACTCCGAGCCCGATTACTTCATCGATGACGATAGCTTGATTGTCGGCTCTCCCCGTGATCTCGTCGATGACCCGCGCGGCCCAAGTCCCGACTACTGTTAACCCGATCCAGAGAAGCAAGCGCACTGGCCAGTCCCATTCGGCAGAAAGGTAAGCCAGAGGAATCCCGACGAGTGCTCCCATGGTCCCGGGAGCGAGGGGGACAAAGCCCGCTCCCAGAGCGGTTCCCGCAATTACGGCGACAGTAGATCGAGGCCCATTGATTTTTTCAAAAGGGATCTGATTCATGAGGTCTCCGGTTCAGGAGATGTTGTCCAGAGCCGCCTGATTTCGGGTGGGGGCTCGGTTGGCCGACCGTTTCCATTCACGATCACGCTCCTGAGTTTCGCTCTGAAAACAGGTATCCCGTCCCGTTCAATCGTCTGATCGAAAACGAAGGCGCTTCGGCCCTGTCCGAGAACCTGGGTTTTAACCAGCAGTTTTTCACCCATGAAGGTCGGCTTCAGATAGGAGGCCTCGACGCCGGCAATCACCGGCCAGCGATTCCATTCGTTGAGCTGCTTAAGCGTGATGCCCTCTTGTTCCAGGAGATTCCAGCGGGCGTGCTCGAGATAATTGAAATATACGGCGTGATTCACGTGACCGAAGCTATCGAGTTCGTATCCACGAACGATGATCCCGCATTCATAAATTTTCGGCATAGGATTTCCAAATAACGCACTTTCGTTTTCAGGAACAGGGATTCCCAAAACTAGTCTTTGACTCGGCGCACCAGGGTTGCTTGAGTTCATATTTTCTGTGATTGCCGCTCTGGCCCTCTTTCGGATAAACTTCGCGACGAATGACTCAGAAGAATTCGGGAGGATCTCTTCGCTCCCGGTACAACTTCAGCGCAGATGTTCTTGACGTTGTGATCGGCGGACGCTCGATGATTGACGCCTCGATCGGACTCGAGCTCAAGACTCTCGAAGAGGCGAATCGATTCATCAAGAGTTACGGTTACGATTTCGACAATCCCATAGAAAAAGCCGAGTTGATGGGGAATTTTCACGAGGCGCTGAACTTCGTCCGAAAATTCTTCCTGCAGCCTGAAAATCCGCAGGGACTTCGAATTGAGATTCCCCGAAAAATTTTGGAGCTGACGGATATCGCGGAACTTTTTCGAATGGCCGGCCTTCATTATCCGGGGCAAGGGCACGATACCCAGGGCTACTACCTGAAAAACTGGGCCTGCAGCATCTTGAAGGTGATACATACGATCGCTCACATCGATAAGGATCTCCGATCGCCTTACTTTTTGGAGATCCAGATGCAGATTCTGGATCGTTTCTACAAGGTTATTCACCGCGATATCAATGGACAGCTTTTTCTCGGGGATAAGGACGGGAACGGGTTTCGGGTTGACCTTGTCGCGTTTGAAACAAAGCCAAAGAAATCACGCGAATCTATTATTTTGAAACTTCTTCATAAACCCGAGAACGTCGCAGAGGACATTTTCGACCGGGTCGGAATTCGTTTTGTGACGGAAACCCCACTCGGCGCGCTTAAGGTCGTGAAATACCTCCGTGACAAGATGATTGTAATGCCGCCGAACATAAAACCGAGCCGTTCGCGCAATACCCTGATCGACATCGAGGCGCTTCGCAGTCGTCTTCAGGATTTGCTCCTGCGCGCCGATCGAGGGGAGATTTCGGAGGTCGAGTTCACGGCCCAGCTTGAAGAGGTCGCAAAAGCTCCGCAGGTCGGTCCCGAGAATCCGCATTCGAGTGAGTATTACCGGGCTATTCAATTTACGGTTCGTCAGTTGATCAAGCTTCGAAATCCACTTTACGCGGATCTCAAGGAACTTAAGAATCAGGCCCGCTCCAATCCTGTTCATGCCGATTTGCTTAAACTGATCGAAAAAATCGACCTTACGCACATCCAGCGGGAAATCCGTTTCTTCTACCCGTATGAAATTCAGGTCTTTGACCGCAGGGGAGCTGAAGAAAACGAGCGCGGACGGAGCGCTCACAGTGATTATAAGCGAGCGCAGGTCCTGAGCGCCATGAAGAGAGTGATGGGGGGCCTTGCTGATGCGTCTCGATAGTGACGTCGTGCTCCTCGGAACGGGGCTCGCGTCGCTTGTGGCTGCCAAGCACCTCGAGGCTGAGGGGCTTTCGGTTCTTCTTCTTAATCCTGATCCGGATTTTTTTCTGGAGGATTCGGAGCTGCCGCTCGATCCACTTGGGATTGGCTTGTCAGACGGACTTTTACCTGAGCGCGTGAGGTTGAATTCGCCCGAACGTGCTTTGAAGGAACTACGGCCATCTTTCCCGGGCGCGGTTGAATTCTGGTCCGGAAAAAATTCCGAAACTGGATTTCATGATTCCAATGCGCCACATATCCGGGAACGCGGGCGGCTCTGGATTGTTCCAAATGATTCTTCGGCCGACAAGACCTGGGGCGAACTCGAGGACTTGTACGTTCGTATCTCCGATTTCGGTTTGAATCCCCAGATCATGCAGGGAGTGCGCGCGGCCGCGCGGTTTCCTGGGTTCTCCGGACGCCTGGGTGAATACCGCGGACTTTGGGTGCCAAAATTCTGCGATGTGGATGTGATCCGGTACCGTAACGGCATTCTTGAGTTTGTGCGTGAGCGGCTTGGAGAGCATCGGGTGCTTTGCGGCGCAAGTCAGATCGAAATTGTGCCCGAGGGTATTCGGTTTTTGGCCGGAACCGCGCAAAACCCTGAGTTGGGTCGTTCCCGCGCTCAGGGCTCGGTTGCTCACAATGCGCACACGGCTAAAATTGGCTCTGGTTTGCTTCTTTTCTGGACACCGCGGTTGAGCCAATGGGTATTGGCTCAAGCCAAACGCGCTGAGGTGAAACCGTTTCTTCCGAAAGGCCTCAGGGTTTGGGAACAATGGTCCCTCGTTTCCCGTGATCCTTTGGAACCGGGCGTGATCGGCACCTTCCGTGCGGGCTCCGGCGAATTGACCGCATGGGCGGAGATAGAGGGAATTCCGACGGAAAGCGCGCTCTTGCCCAACGCCCCGCTGGCCGTATTGCGGGCAGGGCCGCTCCTCGGGGCTGATGAGATGCTTTCTCCCCGGCATGGCTCGAGCTGGGCGTCCGCGGATTCCTTTCAGGCGCTTTCGGCACTTTGTCGCGATTTTTTCAAATGGGACTCCTGGACAGTACGATCAATGCGGGCGCGGGCTCTTTTTGAGTGGCCCGATACCACTCCTTCGCATTGGTGTTTATCCGCCTCGGAACCCAGGGTCGAAATTATTCCAGGTGCGGATGGTCCCATTATTGATGTTGTTCAGCGGGCCCGCATGGCTTGTGAACGGGTGCTCACTCAAGCATCGCTCAGCTCTTCCGATTCTCAACAATCCCCGATCAGAGGAGTTGCTGAATGATTCGCAACGGCGCCTTTGATGTGGTGATCGCCGCCGCTCCGCGGGTTGATCCCTGGCCCTCGATCGGGGTTCGTTCGTTGTCTGTAATTTGCGCTGAAATGGGGCTTTCGGTAGGAGTTCTGGGGGGGGACGGCTTGACTGTGCGCGGAGTCATCCCGCTGCCTGGGACAGGGGCCCTCGTCATTGCTGAAGACGTTCAACGCCGGATTCATCGAATACACGCCCGATCCGTGGTGCGCGTGAGCGCGCGAGCGGAATTGCCCGATCCATTTCCAGGTTCTCTTTCGCAGGGCGTAGTCCCGCTTGCCACGGCAATGCGTCTCCTGAATCTCGATTTTTCGATGTGGAATCCATCCACTGTGATTCTCGGAACCGGCAATCGCGCGCTGAGGTTCGGAAGCCGCCTGCTTGATTGGGGAATCCCGGAGGTCACCTGCATCGAGAGCTCGACCGAGTGGCAGGCGAAGCGGTTTGCGGGATGGGAAGTGGAGCGCCGGCGGTTCGAAATGGCTGGAGGCAAGCTGATTGAGGGCGTTCCCGTAAAACTTACCGCCAAGGGACCGCTGAGGTGGGATATTCGGATTAGGACGGCTCAAGGCACGCGTGTACTCGGATGTTCACGGGTCGTTGCTGCAGGTCCTTTTCGGGATCTTCCGGGAATTCGGGAGTACCCTGCCGGTTCCTTTCTTTATGAATTTGACCAGACTGCTGCTGAAACTTGCGAGCAGGATGTTGAAGGATGGATGCTGGAAGAGGAACGGGGGCGATGGCTGGCCATCAAGATAGTAAAGGCTCTCGTCAATGATCTCGGGACAAAAAGGGAGTTCCTTGACCGGGTGTACAGAAAAGCACGTGCTCGGCTAAAGAGATACAGCAGGCACAAGTCGGAGCCTTTCACACCGGTTTATCAAGGTAAGTGGATGTCCTCGAATGATTCACGGGAGCTACGGGCGTTTGCAGGCGTGCCCAAAGAGCTTTTCAAGAAAGGGTTCGTGGCTTCAGTCGAGTGCATCGAGCCGATCTCATGTAACCTGTGTCAGACCGGTTGTCCTGAAGGCGCAATTGAAAAAGGCCGGGTCCTTATCGAGAGCAAGTGCACGGGTTGCGGGGTTTGTTTGCAGATATGTCCGAGTGCCGCGATAGCGATGCTCCGTGAAGACGGTGATCGGTCGACTTCTTTGCTGGCGCTCCCTTGGCGAGGGCATAGACGATGGAGCGTCGGTGAGTTTGCATCATTACTGAACCGTAGAGGTGAAGTTCTGGGATCCGGACGCGTGATTGAAGAGATTCGCCCTGGCGGAACCCCCCAAATCGTGAAGCTTGAGGTTCCGTCGCATTTACTTTGGGAAGCACGGGGACTGAAACGGATCAAAACACAGACGGCTGAAGACGCATCTTACATTCATTCGACCGAGCCGGAGGTTGGAAAAAAAGTCGAAATAGTTCTGAACGGCGAAAAGCGCTATGTGCGAGATCAGGCACTGATTTCGACGGCTTTGTTTGAGATCGGGCATGGCCGCCCGGAAGACCTCCTACATTGCTGTGATGGGAGCTGCGGGCTCTGTCAGGTTCTCGTCGATGGAGTGAAGAAGCTTGCGTGCCAAACCAAAATACATCGTGGCATGTCGATTCAATTGGCTTCGACCGCGAGTCCGGAGCCGGTTGAGGCTCTTCTTTGTTCTTGCATGGGGATCGCTGCTGAAACGGTGGTCGAGCGTACCAGGCAGGGTAACCTGCAATCTGCCGAAGCCGTGCTTTCGGTCACTCATGTCGGCGAAGGAAAATGCCGGGGGCAGCGGTGCATGGACCCGTTTAAGCGGGTTCTACTGGATCAGGGCTTAGATGTTTCGCACTGGATAGATTGGAGATTTCCGTGGTCCCAATGGGTGTTGACGCGTAATTAATTCGGTCCAGAAACTGCTCGATTTTGAAATTGACCAGATCCGGCAAATCCATCTGTGAGCAATGACTCCCATGGCGAATGATCTCCAGCTGGCTCTCCGGGATTAACTGGTGCATCAGCTCCTGCTGTTCCAGCGGAATCACCTTATCTTCCTCACCGGCGAGGATCAGAGTTGGGATTTTTAACGTGTGAAGCCAGGGGGTGGCGTCATAGGAGTCATAATTCTCGATTAAATTAAGTAAGATTGCCGGGTCCATTTCGAGGACCTGTCTGACATAAAGATCGATGTCCTCTTGCGGCGTTAGGTGGGGATTGAAGCCTCCCAGAGCGATCAGAGTTCGTGTAATCGGGTTTTGCTTCGAGAGCTTGAAAGCCATTGACACCAGTTCGGGTGATTTTTGGTAGGTCTTTTTCAAAAGTTGAAAACCTGCTTGCAAAATATTATGGCGGAACAGGGTTTCAAGAGGGCGCTGCGCGGTTCCGTTTGCCAGGATCATTCCGGCGACCCGATCGGGATTTTGCCGATAAAATTCCAAAACGACATTTACGCCCATGCTGTGACCGAGCAGCACAGGTTTTTCAATTCTGAGTTCATCCAGGACTGCTTTTAAGTCGCGGGCTATGTTCGGAAGCGTGAGGCTCCTGAGGTCGGCGGGGGCTTCGGAATTGTGGTGACCTCGATAATCACACCAGACGGCACGGTATTTTTTTTGAGAGTCTTGGATGAAGTGTTGGATTTGATAAGTCCAGTGCAGGCTGGAGCACACCAGTCCGTAGCAAAAGACGAGGGGCGGCCCCGCGCCTTCGGCAGCGTAAAACAGCTTTGTGCCGTCAAAGCTGCGAAGAAAGCCGTATTTGGCGGGAACAGGCGGTTTGCTTCGTCTTTCGGAAGAGCTTCTTTTGCGCGCACCCGTCGGACGAGGCTTCCTGGGAGACTCGATGTCCATGGTGCAATACTATCAAATCTGGAGAGGGCTAGGACGTGCTTTTCGGCACGTTCAGAACATTTTCACAGATATCGGCGAATGCCTGTCTGGTTTTTTCGTCAGCCCGTTGATAGGCATTATAAAGCGTGCGCATGAAGTCGTAATCTGGTGAATCGACGGCCAAATGAGAACTTGCGAGCTGTGCGCCGGAAGTCTCGGTTTTGCCGAGTCGGCCAGAAAGTTTCATTGTGAACTCTCGCTCGAGAAGAGTTGTCAGTTCCGCATCACCAATTGCCAAGGCTTTGCTGAGGGTCGGGATATGAACCGGCGGAAGAGGGGTAACGCCTCGTTCTACATTCGAAATGAATTGAGTCGTAACTGGCGGGTTAAAAAGCATCCCGAGTGCCCGCTGAGACAGTCCCAGCGCACTTCGGCGTTTGCGGATAAATTCACCCACCAGTTTTGGCCGCTTTATTATGTTCAGCATAAAATTTATAATACTCCGAGACGTGTACAGGCGTCAACTAAACAAAGTCATTGAAATTGAAGATAACTGATCGAAATAACTAAATTTTGCAGTCCATCCCCCCGGTTGTCACCCCGGATTATTAAGGAAAGTTAATTCGCTGGCACGATCTATTTTCGCTAGAACGGGCCCATTATGATGTTTTCAGGCGATCAAATTGTAAACTGCCTTCGCGCTGGTAGAAATTCCTGAGGGGCAGGTGATCTGGATTTGCCAATTCGGGGTCTTCCCGGAGGAGTTGCATTGCGTCATCTCTCGCTTTGAGTAGCCATTCGCGATCACGGACGAGATTGCCGAGTTTGAATGCGAGCCCTCCGGCTTGTCTTGTTCCGAGGAATTCGCCGGGACCTCGGATTTCAAGGTCGGCTTCCGCAATTTCAAAACCGTCATTGCTTCGCGCCAGCACATCCAAGCGTGCGTTCGAGGTTTCACCAATCCATGGAGCAGCAAACAGATAGCAATAAGATTGAGCCCCGCCGCGACCCACACGACCTCTGAGCTGGTGAAGCTGTGAAAGTCCGAAGCGTTCTGCGTGCTCGACTGCCATGACGGTCGCATTCGGGACATCGACTCCGACTTCCACGACTGTGGTGGAAACAAGGATTTGTAATTCGTTGTTTTTGAATCTATCCATCACGGACGCTTTTTCCTCGGGTTTCAATTGACCGTGAAGAATGCCGACTTTGAATTCAGGAAACACCTCGCGTTCCAGTCGTTCGGCTTCGGCAACCGCGGATTTGAGCTGCGTAAACCCTTCGGCTTCGCTGTCGTTCACGAGCGGATAGATGAAGTAGGCCTGGTGTCCTCGCCTGATCTCATGCCGGATTTGTTCATAACTATCGGCTTTTTGCGAGCGGTCCTGGATTACACGGGTCAGGACCGGAGTACGTCCCGGCGGAAGTTCGCGAATCGTGGTCACCGAAAGGTCTCCGTATGCCGTCAAGGCGAGAGTTCTCGGTATGGGCGTCGCGCTCAGAATCAGGGTATGCGGATAAACAGGTATGCCGGTTTCAGTGTCTTGCCTGGTCCCCTTGTGACGAAGGGTACGGCGTTGCTCGACCCCGAACCGTTGCTGTTCGTCAATCATGACAAAGCAGAGATTCTTGAATTGAACGGGTTCTTCAAGAAGAGCATGCGTTCCGATCAGAAGGATTGGCTCGCCCGCGGAAAGTCGTTCGAGAATTTGAGTGCGTTCAGCGTGAGGCGTTTTTCCTGTTAAGAGCGCGGAATTGAGCTTTCCGTGGAACATATTCACCGCGTTTTTGTAATGTTGTTCGGCGAGGATTTCGGTAGGAGCCATGAGGGCGGCTTGTCCGCCTTCGGCTAGCACCGCTCCGGCGGCAAGAAAAGAAACTGCGGTTTTTCCGGATCCAACATCGCCCTGAATGAGGCGGTTCATTGGATGAGTATAGGTACCGGCGTGAGTGCCCGCGTTTACTAAGGGAACGGTTTTTTCTGAACCACACAGGTCATCGAGAATCTCACGAACTGCCGTTTTTTGATCTCGCGTCAGTTGAAAGGGGAGCAGGGCTTCGAGCTGGACTGCGGCCTGGTTCCCGCCCGATCGGCCAAAGGCGTGGGCATATTCTTTTTCCATTTGTAGTCGCTGACGCAAAACCAGGTATTCGAATTTAAAAAATTCCTCATAAATCAGTCGCCAGTGGGCAGGGGTGTTGAACTTGACGAGCTCCTCGAGCTTACTTGCCTGCGATTCGTCAGGAAAATGAATGGCCCGGATCGATTCATCGAGGGCGGGAAGGTGATGTGCCTTACGGAACCTTTCAGGCAAATCTTCAGTCAGGGTGTTGAGGAATTTTTCGATCGCCTGCCAAAGTATTTTGCGAAGCACGCGGGTCGGAACTTTCTCGATTTCCGTGTAGACGGGGATTACCCGACCAAAATTCGGCCCTCCGGCGACTGGACCTTCCGAGCCTGACAGTGGTTCGGTGTCCGCGCCGCTTCCCCAGCTGATCTCCGGATGTACGATTTCTGGCCGTCCCAGGTATTTCTTGACCGTTCCGGTAACGACGATCTGAACCCCGGGAAAAAATCGCGAGTCCATTCCTCGCGGCACATGAAACCATTTGAGGGCCATCGATCCGCTCTCATCGCCGCATCTTACCTCGAGAATGGACTTTCCAGATTTCCGGATCGGAATTCTTCGGACGCCCTGGACGCTCACGCTGACCGTGGCTTTCTGTCCATCTTGGAGATCCGATACCCGACAAAATCGCGTTCGATCTTCGTAGGCTCGCGGGAAAAAGTAGAGGAGGTCCTTCACCGTATGAAGATCGCGACTGTTGAAAATCGCGCCCATACGAGGCCCGACGCCCTTTACATATTGGATCGGGGTTTCCGGTCCTGCGCCTCTATTGATAGGTGATTTTGACAACGTCGTAACGGATTTCGCCTTTGGGAGCATGAACGACTACCTCGTCTCCCTCTGTTTTTCCGATGAGAGCGCGTGCTATGGGTGAGGTGATTCCTACTTTTCCGTTTTTGATATCGGCCTCGTCGACTCCGACGATTTTGTATGTCACGCGCTTGCCGCTGGCCTGGTCTTCGAGGTCCACGGTTGCGCCGAATACGACCTTTTCGGATTTGATGCTCGTCGGGTCGATGACTTGTGCCCGGGCGAGCTTTCCGTTGATGTCCTGGATTCGGCCTTCGATGAAACTTTGGCGTTCCTTCGCCGCAGAGTAATCGGCATTCTCGGAAAGATCGCCGTGTCCTCGGGCGACTTCAATCGCTTTTATGATCGCGGGTCGCTCGACTGTCATGAGCTGCTTGAGCTCGTCTTCGAGTAAGCGCTTCCCTGTTATCGTCATCGGGATCTTGTCTTCAGCCATAGGCTCTCAGAGCTAACACAATCTAAAGGAATTGCAAAGAGAGAGACCGGGAGCGCTGGCTGTCACTATTTTTTAAACAGGGCTTCGGCCGCAGCTTTTAAGGCGTCCCGGGGGGATGTCGCGGAGCCCGTTCCCGATCGGGGTTTGAAGTAATCGCAAAAATTGGAGCGTTCCTTTTCCAGAACGGGATCGGCTTGCGATTCATGACATTCGTTGTTCGCGTGTCGATCATAAAACTGACAGCCTTTGCACGTCTTGGTGTCGCGGCCGCATTTGGGGCAGGTATCCGCCCGTCCGTAGTCAAGTGCGGTGAGCGCTGTTCCGCAGCTCCAACAAGTTCCGCCTTGGTCGTAGCCCATGGATAGTTCTCCTTTTATCCCAACTTACCTCTCTTGGTCGCCTCAACGCAATGGGAAGAAGCCAGGCAGGCTGCCCCTTAGAAAGCTATTTCAGTCGTGAACTGAAGCTCAATGGGGTGGGCTGGATTAGCCGAATTATAATGGCGAACCGCATTGCCAAGGTGAGTTTCGTTTGTCCGCAGGAGACTGATGCCGTAAATCACGGTTCCAGCTGTGAGGCCGAGCCCGGTATATACTAGCGCCTGCAATAGGTCGGCTTTGGAGCTGTAGCTTTGAGCTGTCGCGGGATCACTCGTGGCCAGGTCCTTGGATGAGTCGCTGTAACGCTGCTTGATAAACATGCCGATCGCCGCGATCACGAGGCCAGAGCTGCCTACGTATGCGGCTGTTCGAAGGTTCCGCTGGTTTCGCTGGTAAATGTTCAGTTCGGCGATTGCTTCGGGAACATCTTCGATGATCGGCCGTAATTCCTCACCATCCTGGCGCACCATCGAGTCACAATTCAGCTTCTTGCCTTCAAAAACAAAATAGCGTTCGCAATGGAACAGATCGCTCGCCGTGCTGCCGGGAATCGGAGCGGGCGCGGTCGGCTTTTTCGGGATTTTGGATTCTTCCTCCTCGAAGGAGAATTTCTTTTTTGCCGGCGGGGCCGCCCAAGCCGGCGCAACCGGGGAGTTCGCGAAGGGAGCGGCCGCAAGACTCAGGATAATCAGAATGGGAATAAGACTATGGGCGGTCCTCATCACTGACATTCAGTTGCTCCTCTTTCTTTCAATACGGGGAAGATCGTCGTTTTTCAATGATGGAGTAGAATGGGACACGGGCACATTGCCTGGGAGAGCGCAGTGCAGTATAGCAGAGGAAAGGAGCGGTTTTGGAGCGGCTGAGCGATTTTTTGAATCGTCTTTTTGATGAGTACCATAGGGATTTCCTCCTTTCGACGGACCCCCTGGAATTTGTCCACAGGTATCAAGATCCCCGCGATCGCGAGGTCATTGCGCTCATATCAGCCTTGCTGGCGTATGGAAACGTCCGGCAGATACGATCATCCATTCAAAACGCCATAGATCGAATGAGTTCCATCGCCGCGAGCCCCCGGCAATTCATTTATGATCTGCAGGAACCCGCTTTCCGGCGACAAGCTTTCAAGGTGTTTCGCGACTGGGTTCATCGTTTTAATACGGGTTCGGATCTGGTTCGCCTTCTCGAGCTTCTTGCCCGAAGTTGGGAGCGCCATGGCTCGCTCGGGGGGCACTTTCTTTTTTACAAGAATCCGGATGATTTCGACATCGAGACGGCCCTGAACAAGTTGATTGCTGAATGGCGTAGCTGGGCCAAGGCAACCGGGGCTGCGAAACATTCCTCGTTTTATTTTTTTCTGACCGCGCCAGCATCGGGCAGTTGCTGTAAACGGTGGTGCATGTTCCTGAGATGGATGGGGCGCCGAGACGCCCTCGATCCGGGCCTTTGGTGCAAGGAGAGTCCCTTGGCCAGTACCTTCCCCGAGGGAAAACACCTAAGGCCTGCGGAACTCATCATTCCACTCGATACTCACACCGGCAGGATCAGCCGTTATCTCGGCCTGACTACTCGGAAAAACGCTGATTGGAAAGCTGCCCTTGAGGTGACCGCGCGATTAAGTGAGTGTGACCCCAACGATCCGGTCCGGTATGATTTCGCGATTTCCCGGCTGGGAATTCTCGATTTATGTCGGAAATCGAAAAACAAGGAGATCTGTTCCAGGTGTCCGCTTGATCAGGTCTGCACCCCGCCGCCCTTGCCGCTGCGTCTTGAGGAGGCGGAATCATGAAATACAGTACGGCTTTGGTTGCTGCGCTTTCCACTTATGCGTTGTTTTCTCTCTTTTCAATGGCTGCCATGAGCATCGGTGCTGCGGTCCTGATCCTCGTTTTGATCATGATCAAACCCAACGAAATTCGTAAAGACCTGCAGAGGGAGCTGAAATCGCCACTGACGCGTCGTTATCTCCAACTTTCAATTTTATTGGCGATGACTTGCATTTTAAGCCTTTTGGCGGCGAAATTGTGGCCACTTGGATTCGGCGGGTACTTTGTTGAAGTCCGATTTTTCAGAGATATTGCAAAACTCTGGTATCTCTTCTGGCCCATCCTTCTCGTGATCGGCCTTCGAAAGCTCTCCCCGCAAGAACAAGGTGTTGTGTTGAAGTCATGGCTAACCGGGTTTGCGTTGCTCTCGGTTATCGGTCTGTTTCAGTATTTCACGGGGTGGCCACGGCCTCAGGTTATCCCCGGATCAGAACCGGACGTTCGCTATCATGTGACCCTTTTTCTGGGACACCATCTTTCGGTCGCTAGTATCCTCATTTTCCCCTTCTTCGCCGTAATGGACCTCGCATTTGATGGATTCGCCGCGCGTGACGGTCTGACACGCCGATCAGTTCCG
>DATDSK010000207.1:0-5739 GCA_035291325.1 Bdellovibrionota bacterium
TTTTATTTCTTATGGGTTCTGTCGCGGGATGCGTGGGGGATCAGGGTAATTCGGCTCCTGGCGAAGTTTTAGAATCTTCGGAAAGTTCCAGTTCGACACCGACACCGACACCGACACGAATCAACGAGGTGCTTCTATTTAACGGGGTCGGGACGAACGCGTCCAATGCCCAGGCCTTGATCGATATCCTCGAACAAGAGGGCTTGAGTGTTAAGGTGATGAGTTCAGCCCAAATGGAAGCAATTGCCGAAAGTGATTTGCGGCGCTATTTGATGATCGTTTGGCCAGGCGGTGACGCGAACGTCATGTCAGACGGCTTATCGGGGGCGACACGCGCGAAGATCCGACGAGCAGTTGTTCAAGGCGGTGTAAGTTACGTGGGCTTTTGCGCCGGGGCATGGATGGCGGTTGGCCCGGTGCCGGCGGTGAATTCGGTTCCGTATTGGGGTCTGGCCATTGTTCCGGGTGATTATCTGAAAATTTACCTGCCGAACGGACAGCAGCCGACCGGCGCGATGGTAACGGCATATTTTGCGAACCAGAGTTCCCGCGACCTGGTTTGGTGGGGTGGACCCTACCTCGCGGACTATTCCAACGGCGTCATCGCGCGATACCCGGATCGAAGGGCCGCGATCATCGAGACCACGGTCGGCAGCGGCTTTGTCGTGATCTCCGGTCTTCATCCGGAAGCCCCGCAGAATTGGCGGGACTCGATCGGGCTGGTCGACCGTGATGGCCTGGACTTCGACGTCGCTTGGGATCTGCTGAACGCCGGATTGCTCAGAAGCCGTCTGGCTACGTTCTGATCGGCACCATGAAGACCGGGCACGATGAGGGTCGCGACCATTGTTAAATCGGTGACCTCGATGTTTTAGCGAAGTAACGAAGTTGCGGACTTGGGCCTTACCAGTGCCAGAACTAGGTGACAAAGACGCCGCCACCCTCGCTGATTTCAAGGATTCGATAGCCGCGATCAAGAATATCCCTGATAGGGATTCCCGCTGCCTCCCAGAGGTTTTTCAAGACATAAGTCGCTACCTTCTTGAACTCGCGTTCTCGATTCATGGTGGGTGAGTCACCAAAACGCCGATCAACCGGATTCTTGATTTTGTTTTGACCACACCTCGAGCACGCTTTGCGCTGTAATGTACGGTATGGAAAAGGAAGAACCATCCATGGCTCAAAGAGGCTGAGGGGGGTCAGTTTCTAATTTCTTCGCAACCAAGATCGGAATAACCGAAGACGGAGCATTCGCTGCATTTTTTCAGCGCATCTGAAAGTGCACCTCCGCGGCTCGAGGCGTGCCCGGTGTAAGTGCGATGGAAGGCCTTTTCTTGAACAGTGCATGCGTAACCGCGAACACTGTTCTGTATCGAGACCTGAAGTGTATTTTGCGCCTGAGCGAGAGTTGTGTCGACGGCCTCGAGTTCTTTCTGTTGGCGGTCGTCGCCCCAGCCCCGACGGCCCGACCAATCGCGGCGATTATCGCGAGGACTCGACCTCATGATATCCGCGAGCTGCTGGCGCGCCTGCTGAATTTGCTGAAGACCGACGTTGACGAGTTTGTCGTCCGCAGCTAACGCCGAGGTGGACGCCGCGATAAGCGCGAGTACTGAAATCAACAGATATTCATTTTTCATAGTGACTCCTTTGTTTTACTTCGTTTTCAACTCCAGGGCTTTACCTTCGACGTGAGCGTCAGCCCTGATGACGCGACGCGTAAAATATTCTCTCGAGAGCCCTCTGAATAGAGACTTTCTTGGGCCCTGTAAGTTGCTGAAAATCCGAGGAAATATCGCAATTACATGGTTTTGAGGCAATTCGGGTGGCTACAGGTGAGAATTCGTTTCGCCGAAAAGTAATCGATATGTTGCTGAATGTTTTCGAGGCGCCGCTTCAGGAATTACGCCTTATCATTCCGACGATTCGAGATGTGATCGTCTGTCGCTATGCAAACATTTTGGCCGGCTATCTGGCGGGAGATTTAGCGTGTATACGCCAGAATCTCGAGCAGCTGGCACCGCTTGATCATCTCGCTTACTGGCTGGGTAAGTTGAGGCTTGAGATCCGCGAGCGCAACATTGACGTGACTACTATCGATGAAATTCAGTGTCGCGCTCGAAAGTTAGAGGCCAGCGACGCATGGACGGGGGAGGTATTTTTCGTTTTAGCTCGGGCCTGTGAAATTCAGGAAAACAATGAGCAGGCAATTGAATGGTATACCGCCAGTCGCGAGTCTTTCATTCATCACGGATGTCTGAGAAAAGCCGTGAAATGTCGACTCAACATCATAGCACTTCAAAGTAGAATCCATCCGGAGCATAATTATCTGGAAGAGTTCGGCCAGATTGCGCGTGACGCGCGGAAGATTCGAGAGTACGGCACGGCCGGTCTGGCCCTGATGAATATTTCGCGTGAACTTCAGGCGGCGGGCGCAGAAAAAGCGGCATTGGCATACGCCAATCGCGCCGTCATTTTGATGGCACACGATCTGAGTTCTTTGCATTACTACTTGGCTCTGATTCATCGATGCTACCTCTATCTGGAGCTTGGCGATAAAATTGCCGCTCGCGAGGATTTCGAGCGCGCGCGGCCGAGCCAGCACAAAGAAGTCCAGGCAGCCCTGACACAGCTACGATCAAGATTCAGGAAAGGAAGATTTGCCCGAGGGAAGTTGGATCACCTGACATCGAGCTGGCGAGGCCGAGTTCTCAACGACTCGCGTTCACGACCGTCTTTCGCCGTTCTGGAAGATCTTTTGATTCGTCGGTTGACCCGCGGGCCTCAATCCAGATCCGAACTTCTGGTCTTTTTATGGGGGAATTCGTCCACTCCTGAATCTGCTGAGTTTCGGTTCAAACGACTTCTTCAGCGGATCAGAAAAAAGCGCCCGGGCTTCATTCATTACCAAAACGGGACTTACTTCCTGGACAAGGGATCTCACATTCATTTTGCCAGGAAAAAGAGAAAAAGGACAGCATGAAGCGGATTCTTCTGCCTCTTCTGTTTCTGCTTACCGGGGTTCTCGTTCACGTTGTTTTCGCGGAGGATTCGAGCCAGCCAAACTGGCTCATTCAAGTTCAATCCGTTTTTGTGGATGAGATGACCAAGAAGGCCGTCAAAATTACGGGCTCTGGGTTTCTTGCTAGAATCGGCAACCAGTTCGTCGTTGTGTGCGACTCCCATCTTTCACAAGGCCCGGCGGGGCTGCTTTTGAAATCAGCCTCAGCGACGCTGAAGCCGAAAAGCGAGTTACGGCTCGCCGACAACGATCACGATATCGAAATTATCGCAATTGAGGATCCGGGGATAAACGAGTATTTTACTTTTGATGGTAAGTCGTTTCGGATGGACAGGCGCGTTTTTCTGAAGTCTGTCGCGTCTTCAACGGTGGTCCAGATGTCGAAAACGGGCGTCATCCCCGTGGCACCTTGGAGTCGCTCTCGACCGAGACCTATCCAAAAGAATGATGGAGCCCTTCCTTCCGCCGCTAGTATGCTGGCAGAGCAGCCTTTCAGGAGACTGGATGGAGAGTTAACGGAACGGTGGGATAAAGGGGAGTTGATTTCTGAGTCGCTGGTGAGCGCGGGAATGAGCGGCGAGCCGATTCTCAACTCTTCCGATGAAGACGTAACCGTGGCGGGAATAGCCAAGGCATACCACCGGTATTGGACGCGTTCGTTCTTTTCCACTCCCGAACAATTGGCTGCGCTTACGCGGGCATTTGTTGCCGGAAAAACGGGAGCCACGTCGCAAACGAAGTGGCGCTACCGTGGGTTCACCTATCGCGACTTCGGCGACGGAACGCTTGAAATAAATCCCATACAAACACAGCCGACGGAGATTTTGCCATCGGGCGGCGGCGACAGCGCTGATGGGGGCGGCGGCGACAGCGCTGATGGGGGCGGTGGCGACAGCGCTGATGGGGGCGGTGTATCCGATCAACCGCGTCACGCGAGCTTGTCGCTTCTGAGCATCTCTCCCGGAATGCAGTGGAAAGGACAATCCATCCTGGCCTTTAAGGCGAGAATCCCGAACCTTGCCAAACGTGTTCAGCCCTTCGTGAGTTATGTCGATGATGGAGAGACAAAATACGTCCGTCCGAAACGATTGAAAGATCAAAACAGTGACACAAAGGAAGTCTTTGTATATGCCTCAAAGGCTAATCGTGAGGTGCTTCCCGCTTTGGGCGTTGATCCTTCCAAGATCCAATCGATCGGTGAAGACGTGAACTTTTACGATTTGTTTCACGATCGCGTTTCGAGTGTTTTTTATTTTCGGCACTACGATAGTCCGACAGAGTGTTACATTGATTCTTCGGCGCCGAAGGGGACGGTACGAATCAGATTACCGCAGGCGCTTGATCCCACCCGAAGGTATATCACTTCCAAACCCTGGATTATTGAAATAGACAGTAAAGGTATCGTGAAAGGAACCGGCGCGAAGCAATTTGAACCATTCTTGGTGTTAAAGGATCCGAGATTGCACGTTCCGGTTATAATAGATATACGTGGGCTGTTTTTCGCGGATTTTACCCGAGTAACTGAACGTAATATGATTCGCTATCCCTTGATTACGCCTCATCTCGTAATGAAGGTGGGAGAAAGCAAAGAGTGGATGTTTATCTGCAATCAGACGGATAATACGAGTATCTTCAAAAAAGGCGAGTGCTTTTTCAAGCCGAATTGTCAGACCGAAAGTATGCAAAAGCATAGAGGCGGATGGTTGGAAGCCATTTCGGGGGCCCTTCGCAAATTGTTTAAATAGCGACAGATTGGAGCGGGAACTTCACTTTCACCCGCGAATCGAAAGCTTTTCCAGTCGGACTTTCGGCTGATTCTGATGCTGTTTCGCGATAGCGGGAAAGGTTTCCCGAAGCTTTCGCGCGTATCCGAAGTCGACTTCGGTGACGATCAGCTTTTCGTTCGATGAATATTCGAACATCGGTTTGCCTGACGGGCCGACAACCATGCAGTCACCGGAAAAGCCCATTCCGCCTCCCGAGCCGACCCGGTTGACGGCAAGGACGAAAGCTTGCGTATCCATCGCGCGCGCGCTGAGCAGGATCTTCCATTGTTGGGCGCGAACGTCGGGCCAGCTCGCGATGATGATGAACGCGTCGGTCCCTTCCGCCGCGGCCTGGGTAAAAGGCCCGATGAAGCGGGTATCAAAGCAGATGAGGGGCGTGAAACGATACCCATCGTATTCGATCGTCAGGAGCCGGTTTCCTGGTTCATAATGGTCCTGTTCGTTCGTCACGGGAAATAAATTCATCTTGGCATAAGACGTGAGAATTTCGCCATTACGAAGAACGAGACACTCGTTCGTGTACTTTCCGCCATTCTTGATCGCGGCGCCCGCGAAAACCAGAATATGCTTGCCGCGAGTCATTGAGGCGAGTTCAAGGAGCTCGGGACTTCCGAGCTCTTTCGCGGCGAATTCACGCTCCATACAGAACCCGGAAAGCGCCATTTCAGGTAACACGAGAATGCGGGCACCCTGTGCTTCGGCGTCTTCGACGGCGTTTTTTATTTTGTTCAGGTTCGCGCGAAAGTCGAGCCAGGCGATGTCCATCTGGAACAGAGCTATTTTCATAAGACAGGGCATACCATAGGTTTTTCCGTGCCGCTATGAGTTACACAGCGGTCCCTAGGCCGCCGCGGTCCGCTTGAGCGCATACTTGGGCAGCTCGATCGTAAAAGTCGAGCCCTTTCCCGGTTCGCTTTTCAGATAGAGCTT
>DATDSK010000208.1:0-5684 GCA_035291325.1 Bdellovibrionota bacterium
GGGATTTCCAGACCCACTGGGTGGCCTCCGGGAACAGGTTGAGCGGAAGAAGCTCGCCCGAGAGAATGCTCACCGCCATGTTCTTCACCATGAGGAGGCTGTAGGCATCCTCCCAGAGAAAGGCAATGGTCGCGAGGACCGCGCCGATTTGGTAATGGATCACGTTCCCAAGAACGGCCAGGAACATGGCTCCGAGCATTCGGCCCGGGGAGAGCCCGAACCAGATTCCGACAACCATTCCTAAAAGGAGACAGATCCCAGCAATCAGGAGACGCGAGGCGACTCCCCTGATGTAGACGAACTCAATGACACCGACCGGCCTCAGTAAGTAATTACTGAGTTGTCCTGTACGGATCATTTCCATCAGCTCGAAATCGTGATCGCCACCTCGGATCTGAGTGAAGAGAATGGTGGCGAGCGTATACCTGACTAATTCGTTGTAGTTCATGCCGGCGATTTCTGTCGCTCCGCCGACTTTAAAAATGGCGTACCAAAGGACGGCCTGAATGGCGGCCGGAACGAAGGCAGCGCCGAAGATCTCGGATATAAATTCGATCCGGTAAACAGTGGCGTCTCTAAACCCGTTTTTCAGGGCGGCGACTCTCCATTGAGTGATGTTCGCAGCCCAGCCACTCATGAGTGGACCTCGGGGGGGCTCGTCTTTTCGTCTTCATAGAGCCGTTGAATGACTGCTTCGAGGCTTTGCTCTTCTATTCCCATGTCGACGATGGCGAATTGGTTCATCAGTTTTTGGAGGAGTCCCATGATCTCCTCGTGGCGAATCGTGAAGTAGACAGCCCGTTCTTCCGGATCTTTTTTCGGTTCTTCGGCGGCGGGCTCGGCTTTTACGTCTTCCTCTTCACCCGGTTCGTCAGGGGATTCCAAAACAATCAGCTCGCGTGAAATCCCAGTGACCTGGCTGAGTGTTTCGAGCGGCGGGGTTTTGAGGAACCGGATTCTCAGCCGCCGTTCTCCCTCGCGAAGAAGACCTCCGGGAGCTCCGTCATAGATCAACTCACCCGAGCGAAGAATGAGCACACGCGAGCAAAGCCGTTCGATATCATCCATATTGTGGCTGGTCAGGATGATCGTCGCCTTTTCACGATGATTGAATACGCGAAGGAACTCGCGGAGTTTATGGGCGGCGAGGACGTCGAGCCCGATCGTGGGCTCGTCGAGGAAGATCACGCTCGGCCAATGGAGGATTGCGCCGATCAATTCCATTTTCATCCGCTCGCCGAGCGAGAGACGGCGGATTTGCGTATTCAGATGATGTTTGACGTCGAGGAGTTCAGTCAGGGTATGCAGGCGTTCCCGATAAACCGGCGCGGGTATGTTGTAAATCGCCCGGAGCAGGTCGAACGCGTCGATGGCGGGCAGGTCCCACCAGAGTTGCGCCTTCTGCCCCATGACGAGCGCGATCTGGCGCCGAAAATCAATCGGACGCTTGAAGGGCTCATAACCGAGTACCCGCGCTTCTCCCGTCGTGGGCGGAATCAGACCCGAAAGAATTTTGAGCAGAGTCGTTTTGCCGGCACCGTTCGCGCCGATGAGGCCGTTGAAAGACCCCGGCTCGAGCGTGAAGCTGACGTTTTTCAACGCTTCATGGACTCGGTACTGCGGGTTCAGGAGTAATCCCAGGGCTCCCTTCAGGCCCTCGCCTTTTTGGGTTGAGCGGAACGTTCGCGAGATGTTTTTGGCTTGAATGACGGGAGTCACTTGCTTACGCGTGGCCCGAGCACCCGGCGGTCACCGTGCAAAGTCGTTCCGGAAAGGCCTTCGACAAAGCCGTTGTAGCGCGTCGAAACCGGTTTGCTTCCAAGTCCCTTCGGATTGAGCGCATTTTGCACAAAGGACGTCTGGACCGGAAACGCACTGATCAGCTGAGCTTCATGATGGAACGGATCAACGACGGAATAGATGAGCAAATGGGAGTTCGCGTTCGGATCGCTCGGTGCATTGAGAAACGGGACGAAATCCGTGCGAAGCGTAACGAGCCGGGTCTTTCCATTATAATTAGGAACTTCGACGCGTTCTTCGAGCCGTGTGGGGGAGAGCTTTGCGTATTTGAAGTTCGAGAGTTCTTTCGGACCGGATCGGCTGGCACTCTTTACAACGGCGAGTTCGGTCGAATCGGTGCGAAACGCGATGTTACCGATGAACGTCGTCACATTCAGAAAGAGCGTTCCCGAGGAGGGCGTTGGGCCGAGTATCCCGACGGGCAGATTGAACCCGGTCTCGATTTCTCCGCGAACCCATCGAGCACGCTTAAATCCGAATGGAGTTTTCAGAACGCTGAAGAGGTAGCCATAGGTATGTTCCATCCCGGCGTGAACAATTCGATTCATCGGAGGGCGTGCCTGGCCTTGAGCCGTGAGGCCGATCGGAAAATCAATTTCGATTTTCTCACCGATTGCGGAAAGGATCGAGTTATCGACGATTTCGGATTTCGCGATCTCGTCGAAATTGATGCTCATGCCACAGACATCTTTCAGTCCCGTACGGCCGGCGTCGGCTTTCAAGTCGCGGTCGAGTTTGGGAAGAAGCGCGGCGAGTTGGTCTCCGATGGCGTGACCGGCTCGAGCTTCGGCGATTAAAGTTCGGGCTACTCCGGCCCAAGGGCAGTCCTGGTCTGTTTCGCCAGCGGCGCGATCGGGACAGATCGAGGTGGCGGGAGCAGCGGGTTTCGAATCGAAACTGAAAGCGACTGGCGTATTTGAGATCCCAATCAGGGTAACCAATACAGTGATGATTATTCTAAAAATCGGGCGAGTAATCGGGCGACGCATAACAACTCCTTGCGTTAGGGCCGGTGGGGGCCGGACCAGCAGGTGTTAGCATGGGGGGGCACTGGGCATCAAGGGGCTGGCGAAATGCGCTGCAGTTAGTCGAATTTGCCCTTCCAATTGATTTCATAGCCGTGAGCATGCTCGTCCTGATGAAGAAAGAACTCGGCCATTCGAACGCGGCGATTGGGGATGAGGTGATCGAAGGTGAGCTTGAAAACAGCGAGGCCAGGGGTCTCCTTCTGCCACTCCCCCGTGGAGGGAAGCCAGAGCCGAACTTCGGGGGGGTAAAAAACGTAAACCGAGACTCCGCCCTGGTCTTCTTCGCATCGCGCGGCGAAGTAGGGGGTGATCTGTGAATCACCGACTTTCGGGGAGATTTCGATTCCGAATGGTTTGCACGAGGGTGAGATGTCGAAAAAAGGGGGGGTGACTTTTAGTTCAAGGCTGAGCGGGATTTCCGTCATCTCGTTCTTCTCTTCCGGCGAGACAAGCGTTACGGCGAACTGGCTCGAAGGTGTCCGGCTATTCACGGCCAGGAACTGACGATCGTCTTGCAAGAAATCTTCGGGCGGATCATCTTTTGCCCGGCTCGCGTTGTTGCTCTGAAATTTCGTGAGGGAATAGGTTTCGGGAAGTTCGATCCAAGTGCGGATTGCGAAGTGTTCCCCGAGCCCGTCGAAGGAGATGTTCCAAATGCCTTGGCTGATCGTTCGCCAGTTCAGCTGAATGGTTCTGCCTTCGGCATTCCTGAGTTTGAGGTCCGCCTCGATTTTCCGGGGACCCCCGAGGATCGCTTCTCCGAATGGCGTCTTGATCAGTTTCCCGCGCGAGTCATCCACTCGTGATTTGCGAAAGAAGGCGCAAGACGGGCAGGTGAACATCAAAATCGCGATTGAGCTGAAAAGGATTCTGTTAAGCATGGGGGCTCGGGACTGGGCTTGGTTCTGGGCTTGGTTCTGGACTTGGCTCTGGACTTGGCTCTGGACTTGGCTCTGGACTTGGGGATTCGCCGGGTGACGCGCTCGGCACTGAGCTCGGAATCGGGCTTGGTGTCGGGCTTGGCGCGATCAGAAGGCCTGTTTTCTCGAAAATTCTGTCACGAACTTCGGGGTCGTTGGTCGCGTAGCCGTGCCAGATCCAGCCGGTCTTTTTCTCCTTTTTCAATAAAAGGTGGTGGCGTGTGCCGCCGTCCGCGCTCTGAAGCCTTGCTTGGGACTCGTCATCATAGTCGCCCGTGTCCCACTGCTTCACTTTTTTAATGGCGCCCAGGAGTTCAGGAATGACCGTCGAGGGTTCGACAAAAAAGCCCTCCGAATCCGTCGGCCCCACGAGAAAGCTGCAGGACGCAAATTTCATGAGCCGCTTCTGGTCGATCCGGTTCAGTGCCCGAATCAGCCCCCGGCGAAGTTCGCTCAGACTCAGCCGTTTTGCGCTTGTCGGTCCCCTTCGTTTCAGACAGATCAGTCTTTTGATATTGTCTTGCGCCAGTTCACCCATAGATCGGTCATCCTGCTTGCTGGATTCGCCCGCGAAACGGGCTAGGATTTCCTCGTTGGCCCTGATGGCGCCGTCAAATTTTCCCGTCGATTCCTGTGACTTCGCGAGCTCAAGCAGCTCGATAAGCCCGCGCTCCTGACCCAGGGGTGCGGTTTTTTGAATCGGGCGTTTTGTCGAGCAGGAAAGCCCGACAAAAGAAAGAACGACCAGAATTGGGAGG
The DNA here is from genome assembly GCA_035291325.1 of Bdellovibrionota bacterium. Taxonomy (GTDB): domain Bacteria; phylum Bdellovibrionota; class UBA1018; order UBA1018; family UBA1018; genus XYD1-FULL-55-31. Next base: position 4,507 of record DATDSK010000208.1, read on the forward strand.
ACCGGGATCATGAGTAATGCCGCATTCGATTTCATACGTTAGAGAATATGCGGACTTTTTCTTAGCGGCCAGCAATAATCGCGCCCCCGGGCCTATCTGAGCATTCGTGGCCAAAACGAGTTCAAGGCGTCTCTCGCCCCGCTACACTGACCAGCGGTCAAACCTGTCGATGTTGTATAGATGATCGGGGACATGAGATTCGAGGCGTCACTCGAATGGTCGAGATTGACGTAATGCCCGAGCTCATGAGCGATCAGGTTTGGATAGGTACCGACCGCGGCTTCGAGAATGACGCCATAGAGCCCCATTCCTGGCATATTCGTCCAGGCATTGGCTCCCGTGCTCCCGAGACTCCCGCTTCGATTCCAATCTCCGGTCGTGACGACGACCATCTCTGAGTCATCCTGGAATGCCCTTCGAATGATGTCGAGCTCCGAGCTGTTTGCCGTGTTGAACGTCAGACCGTATTGGGCGGGGTCGGCGGCGACGAATTCATCGATTTGAAAGGCGATCTGGCATTTGCTGAATACGGCGTTCACGGCCGCGAGATTGCTGATCGCTTCCTGTTCCGAAACGACGGGTTGATCGTCTGAGTCTTTATAAACCACATACTTCAAGGCGACACAAAACTGCGAGCTATCATCGCTGCGGCAGCTTGGTCCCAGGGTTCCCGAAGGGTCTTCAGGGGCCGGTTTTGGTCCGGTGGGATTATTTGGAATCGGCGTGCCGGAACTCATGTCGTATCCGGGGACTTCGCCAACCGTGCCTTGGGAACCATCACCGGTGCAGCCGCTGATTGCGAACAGGACGGATGAAACGGTGTAAAACAGCGTACGTTTGTTGAGCAGCATGGGCAACCTCCTTGTTCCTCTGTGTTGCTGGTCTGAGTTAGCTTTCGGGAATACGTCAGAGGTGGACGAAAGTTGCGGCGGCTTTAAAATATTCAGGGTGGCCGAATTGCGCCGACCGCGAAAGTGACAAGCGGCCTCCGCGCGCTCGATCGATCCGATCCGAACCTGAGTTGAGGTCAGTGGTCGAGTTTCATGGAGATCAGGTCGCTGATCACCTGGCCGGACAGCTGGTCAAAGTTACTCCCATCCGCGATCAGAGTTTTTACGTCACCTTGCTTGTGGGCCTCCTCGATCACGAACGCGGCAGCTTCATGGAATTTCGCATGC
>DATDSK010000209.1:0-32464 GCA_035291325.1 Bdellovibrionota bacterium
AGTCGGGTCTGAAACGGAAGTTCCGCGCCAGATCTTAACGCGGTAATCGCGTGTGTCCGAAGCTTTCGGGTAGTCCGCAACGGGGGTCCAGGTAATCACGAGCGCGCCATTCGAAAATTCAGCTGTTGAGGCTCCCGCGAAAATATAGGGCAAGCTGCTGAAAGCCGTCTGATCTTTCGTGCGCTGCCACAGGCTTTTTGTGGTCACAGACGAGTTGCCCGCAAGATCTTCTGCTTTTACGCACACCCGGTAGGTCGCTCGCGGATTAAGGCCGGTAACCGGGAATGCGATCAGATTACCTGAGGTTCCAGAAACAGGTGTTTTGTAATCTGTCGTTGAAAGATACGGCTGCGCAACATCCGGCATGAAACTCTTCAGGGGCGGGTTTGCCGTGCACGGATCGCTTGAAACGCCTTCAGTTACGTTTACTACATAGCGTGTTGCACCGGTATCAACGTTCGATTCCCAATCGATCGCGCGCCAAACCGCGAACAGCGTGTGCTCGGCTTTGACGGGATCGGCGCTATCGTAATTGGGTTCGTTTGCGAGAGGTGAATTGACCAGGGCCTCGATTCCCGCAAAGACGGGCGGCGTGAGGTCTGTCGTCGTAACGGAGCCGTAGGCTACGTTTGCATTGAGCTGCCCGGTCGGGTCTTCATCGCGAACGATGAAAAAGATGGTTCTCTTCTCGGTAAGGTTGTCGACGATAATGGGAGAGGAACTCGGCATGAGATTGGAGATCTCGTCAGTCCGGATCAACGTGTAGTCGTTGATGTTCGTGCTTGGAACGCCATTGGTTGTTTCAAGTTGATAGATGCGCCGCTTTTTGATCGCGCCAAGTGATGGGTCCCACGGCACCGTAAGCTGCGCTTTGCCGCTCACGAGTTCGGCTTTGGTGATTCCTTGTGTTTTGGGTGCTCCGGTGTCGGACAGGGTGACTCGAAGAACCTTCGTATTGCGGTCGCAGATGTTCTTCGCGGTGCAGGCGCGAACACCGAAGGCGTAAGGCAGTTCGTCACCCGCTTGAGTAAAAACATGTTCGGTCGTGCCGACCGAGGGGGTGACTTGTGCGACCGTGGCGTCCATATCGAGGGCCCCAGCCGTCGGGAGGATGTAAACTTTGTAATAATCCGCCGGCACCCCGTCGGGCGCGGCCGGTTTCCAGGTGACCCGGATGGAGTCGGTTGAGGCTGCGACGGCCGTTGCGATTCCATCAAAGTCCGGGACGCGGAAAGCATTGGTCGAAAGTTCGAGGATATTGCTGCCGGTGTGAGGCATGCCATCGATAATGGCTTCACAGGTGTAGCGATAGGTTTGGCCTTCGTTTAATTTCGTATCCACGTAAAAATTAATGCTCGGAACCGTTGAAGAAGCGATCAAGGCACCGTCGCGGTAAATTGCGATGCGTTTGGCATTAGCTGGGAAATCAAAGGTGATTCGGATTCGGGTCGTGTCGAGAGGAGTGGCGGTGAGGCAGCCTTGATAAGAGGTTTCGCTGAGCGATTCGCTGTTTGAGAAGCTCTCAGAATTAAAGCACCCCGCAAGCGAGATCAGCAGTCCCGCCGTCCAGGCAATCCTCCGAAGGGATCGAAAGTGTTTGCTCATCATACGTACATCCTCGCTAACGCTCTAAAGCCTCAGGCGCAACAAAACCTGATAAGTTTAGTTTACAATTATTTACAAAGATATTCAAGACCTGATTGGCTGGAAAAAGCTTGAAATTTCAACCACTTGAAAATAATTATTTAGTTTTATTAAGGATTTGGAATGTAAGTGCATCTGAACCCAATGCTGGTGTTCCGTGTCGAAACGTCGTTATTCAGGTTGATATAGTAGATCCCAGCCACTGGCCCCTGATAGTACGGATCCGTGCTCACCCATGCTCCGCCACGGTGAATTGCAGCACCGTTGCCTCCGGACAGATATCCTTTGCCGGTGTAGTAGCTGAAGTATTGGCTGCAACTATAACGGAAATAGGTGCAGTAAGTATTCATCATCGACCGGGAGGGGCCAAAGTTATTCAAGTTGGCGTCGTTGTAGGCAACCCAGTTCGGGTCTGTGATGCTGAAGTATTCTGTACTCGTAAACTGAACTGAAGTACCGGCTGCTTCAAGCGAAGGCAAAATGAGAGAACCGTCGATCGTCTGGCTTTCGACGATGGAGCTGACCCATTCGCTCACGTTGCCCGAGAAATCCCAAATCACTTCGTTGTTCGATAGAGTGTATGTCCGTTTTTGGGCGGAGCCGCGGGAGGTCCCCGCAAAAGGATCGCTCAGGTCGGTGTTTGTCGTAGCTGATTTGGCTGCCATGCCGATGCCGCTTGCCAGCAGGAGTCCATCTGTTTGCGCGGTCGCGGAGGGATCGGCTCCTGAAAAACCTTGAGGCAACCGGGGTATGGGTTCCCAAGTGCTTCGAACATCCGCGCTATAATTCCCTGAAACCGATTCAATGTCTCTCGCGAGGGTTTGCCACTGGCTATTTGAGATCAGCGAATAAGTGCCATTCGTGCCGAGATTCGCATTCAGCGCGGCACAGCGGGTCTCTGCCTCGGGTCTGCTGATGTTCGTCCAGGGGGTCCCGTCACTGCGGGAAGCGGCGTAATAGCTTTCGTTATAAGCGGCGGCGCCGCTTCCGGCGTTGGCGAGGACTGCGGGTCCGGTCTCGGGATGGGTTAAAACCGCTTTCATCTCGAACTTGGCCACGCAGAAATCGCTCGTTACATAAGCGGTGTTCTTCTTGACCGCGATGTAACCTTCGGGGCAAACGAAACCGTTCACGACTTTGAATTTAACGAAAGATGAATTGCCGTAAATATTCGCGGTCGTCACTTTGAATTCCGGTGCCGCGACGTTGCTCGAGAACGTGACTGTCACGTCGAGCTGGCCGCTTCCGCTGCAGGTGCCGGAGATCGCGGTCACGCCGGCATTGAGGGCGGTCCCCGTCACGATGTTCGCCGTCGGATCGCAGCTTCCCCTGAAGGACTGGGTCATCGCGCTGACTTTTCCGCCATACTCGATCGGAGTGAGATTGCCCGCGCCGTCGTTCAAATGGGTGATGGAGGGGGTGGTCGGAACTTGATTATGAACCCAGACGGACGCTCTGAAGATATTGGGCGGATAAACCTGCTTCGACGGGTTGTCCGTGTCGTTCGCGATGAATACGTAATTGATGTATCTTTCAACGCCATCGAGGGCGGCGTCGGCGGAGGCGCTTTCGGTATAGGTCTTCGTCAGCGTGACGTTCGAGTTCGTGTTATCGAGCGGCGGAGCGATCGCGGTATAACTGGCCGAGGTGCTGGGATCCGGGAAATCGGCGAGGTTCTTCGTGCCCGCGATTTTCCTGTAGACCATGACTGAAACGTTCTTGGCCGGCCCGTTGTCCCAAACAGACAAATCGATACTCCAGGTCTTTGCCGTCCCGAGGTCCCTGAAAACGCCGGTGTTGGAAAGAATCTGCTCGGGCGAATTCGTGCCGCCCGTAATGGTAAGGGCGCGGATTTCGGGGGGTGTGATGTCGCGGGTAGCGATCTCCTTGCCTTGTGTGTCGCAGCGGAAGGTGGGAGCGAGTCCGAGTTGCGCGAACCCGTCAAACGCGCAGACCAGGTAATAGTACGTCGTGCTCTGGGCGATCGAGGGCGCGACGTCGTTAAAGGAAGTGCCCGGGCCGACGGATGACGCGATCAGGTAGCCAGCCGGTGGATTCGCGATTTCGTCGCTGGTGAAGTTGTTGCTTGCCTCTCCGGTTTTCGTCTTCCTGAAAACTTTGTAAATGATGGGATCATGTCCTTCGGTTGTGAAATAGGGGTTGTTCAGGTCTTGGGAATCGTGAGCCTCGCTCCAGGTCAGGTGGACCGCTCCGTCCGAATACGAAGGATTGGTCGCGGGGATGAATTCCGGCGGAGTGGCATCATAGGCATCGGCATCCTTGTAGGAAATCGCTGGATTGAGATAACCGATATTTCCATCCACATCATAGGCACGGGCATGGAGATAAATTTGTTGGAACGGCTTCAGGTTGTTGACCTTGCAGGAATTGAACGGCGGTACGGCGGTGAAGGCGGCCGGGCAATTGTTGGCGGGGCATGGGCACCGTTTGATTTCAGTAATGGTCGGTGTCGGAAGTCCTGGATTATCCACTTCGAAAATCACGATCCCGGCGTAATTGGGCTGGTCAGCGACCGGCGGGATATCCCAGCCGACTTTGACGACGCCCTCTCCTTCGGCAGCCGTTGAAACAGCGCTCTTGATTCCGCTGAAGTTCTTCGGAGGTGTGAGTCCACGCAGCTCGACGACTTTCGATACGTCCAGATCCGTGCAGTTCGCGTCTATTTCTGCTCCGGCGTTTCCGATATCACAGGCGTCGACCTTCACGAAAACAAGCTGTCTCTCGTCAAAGGTCAGGATCGGATCGGCTCTCTCCAGGTCGTACCCGGTCGGGTATAGGTTTCGTTTGAATTTTTTTGTCATTTTGGCCGATTTTGTGTACGGCGCGACAGTTCCCTCGGTCCAAACAGTGATCTTGTAATCTTCGATATCAGAGCTGGCTTCGGCTACATTCCAGCGGATCTCGAGTTTCCCGTTATCCCCGTTCGTCGGGTTCCAGCTCAGGCTTTGGATTCCGTCAAAGACCGGGGCTGTTTTGTCGAGGGTTTTTTTGATGACGGCATCAGTCTGTGGCAGCAGCGCGATCTGATTCGAAACGTTTCCGGCCGCATCCACGCTTTTCACGCAGATGCTGTAAGTCGTTTTCGGGAAAAGATCGGTAATGGCTTCAGAAACCGGGTCGCCATTTCGAAAGTTCGAGGCTGGGACTGTTTTGTAGGGAAAAATAGCATCCAGACAGGCATCGCCTTCAGAACTCGGAATCGCGTAAATCCAGTATTCATTGGGGCCATTCGGGTCGGCGTCATTCGCCGGAGCGCTTTGGATGCCCTGATAGCCATATTGAGCGGCGCGTGCAGTCCATTGGACATAAAGGGTGGTTTCGTTGATGAGTCCCAGTTGAGCGGGGATCAGTTCCTGAGGATTTTTGACAGCGGGAACACCGATCGATAGCGGCCGAACGAGGTCATCTCCCGTGAATACCTTGACGACTTGCGTATTCGCGGTGGTCTGGGTCGGGTTCGCGAGGTCAGCATCGCGGACGACGAAGTAATACCACTTGTTTTCGTCTGATGCGCCCAGATTGAGCGCGAGAGTGGTCTGAGGGTTCCAGGGTTTGTCGACGTCAAAATTTTTCAACGTCGTGAGTACTGTTCCGTTTTCGTTACTGCGAGAAACAACTCTGCGAGCAATGCCTCCGTCCCGATGAGTCCAGGGAACGGTGATGAGAATTTGCGCGTTCGAAACGATGGCCGAAGTGGCGCCCAGAGTTCGGGGGAGGCCTTGATCCGAAATCGCCACCTTTTTGAACTCAGTGTTTGAGTCACAGATATTCGCGACTGAGCAGGCTCTGACTCCGAAGGCGTAAGTGAGGTCGTCGCCGAGATCTTTGATGATCGCGCTGTTCGTTCCTGAGGGAACCGTCGTTTCGGGACCGAGTGTGTCCATTTCGAGTTCCGTCATGGCGGCGAATGGTGAAATCGGAACCGCAAATAGCTGATAGTACTCTGCTGGGATTCCTGTCGCGGGATTCCAGGTGAGACGAACCTGGCGGCCGCCGTCCAGGGTGGCTGTCAGGACGCCATCGAAATCGGGAGGGTTCGAGGTGACTGGAGATACTTGGAGAATGCGGGTGCCCATCATCGGGGCGCCGTCGAAGACTCCTTCGCAGGTATAGCTGTATATCTGGCCTTCGATCAAACCCGTGTCGATGTAGGACGTGACGTTTCGTTGATTGAAGGTCGCGACGAGATAGCCGCCGTCTCTGAATATTTTGACTTTGCTGGCATCGTCCGGGAATTCAAAAGTTATTTTAACTCGAGTCGTGTCCAGGGGGGTTGCTGAAATGCAACCGCTATAGCTCGCCCTGACCTGAGTTGTTGCAACCAGGCTTTCGGAACTGATACACCCCGCGCTTATGGTGAGCGCTGCGCAGAGGAGCAAGATTTGAGATCTCACGAGGCCATTCATAGGCTTTACCGTTCTAACGTCCTTCTATACGTACAACCTAAGACGCGATAACCTGATGAATTCAGTATACTATTATTGAGATGGAGAAACAAGACCTTGACGGGTCTATTAAGTCTTTTGGTTTCATTGTCTTACGTAAAATTGTTAATATAATTTCATGCCTTAAGGGGCGCAGGTGGTCTTACTGGAATCGAATCGTCCCTGTTGTGCCGAGCAGTTTTGTTTCACTTCAGTGATGCTCAGGGCTTTGTTGTAAATCCTGGCAACCGGGACTCGCATATCCGAAGCCCATCGATAACTGGTCGCGCCCGGGTTCGCGACGCCGATGCGCCAAGGTACGGTTCCAAAGTCCCGGCCTAGGGTATTGGCCGTGAACGTGGTCGTTCCTTCGAGCGTCCCATTTACATAAAGTTTTATCGTTCCACCGCTCTTGCTGACGACCGCGACGACGTGATGATAGACGCCGGGCGAGAAGGTCCTTGCGCTCGAAACCCCTTTTGCCACGTTACCGGTCAGCCAATGGGTCATTGTGAAGTTTCTTCCGGCCGTATACGTCGTCCCGGTATGATAGCCCGCCTTCACGATGATCCCGTATTGATCCGTATTGCTGTCCCCTGCCGGGGGAGCGGTATTTGGTCTCACCCAGGCTTCAATGGAATAGTCGGAATCTTTTTGGATGTTCTGCAAGGTGGTCGAATTCGTTACCTCGACATATCGATCCCCGCTTAAACGATCCAGACCGAGAAAGTGCGGAGAGTCAGCGGCCCCGGTTCCCTGCCATCCGACGGGTGAGCTGCAGGAAGCGGGGAAGCCGGTGAGCGTGGCGGTTTGAAGTGCCGCAAGGTCGGACCAGTTCAAGTCGGAACTCGCGCAGCCGCTGGTGTATGGGGCAAGCATCCCTTTGGCGTTTGCAGCGTCGAGATGAAGGACGAGATTACTGCTGACGACGGGTTCGACGGGCGTCGTGCGGAATCGGTTGACGGAAGCGTCGAAATTTATTTTCGGGATGTTCGAATCGAGAGCGGACCCGTCCGATGAGCCGTAGATGTTCAGATTGAGGATTTTTCCGCTCCAGTTCTTCGAGCCGGAGGGGAGGCCGCCCACGGTCAAAGCGGTCGAATTATGAGACGGCGTGAGGTTAATAGTGCATTCCTGCGCGGAATTGATGAAGAGTTTTGCGGTCGACCCGTCGAGAATCGCGGCGACATTTGTCCAGAGATTATTCGAAATACTTGAAACGGACCGGCAGACGCCCGGGGTCACGTGCGCGGCAATCTGAGCTGCCGTGAGAACTTTATTGTAAATGGCGACTTCGTCGATGACCCCGGGGAAGTAGCCGGCCTCGCTTCCGGTCGCGTTTCTGCCGATGTAGCCGCCGCCGGTCGCGGCTGAGTAGCCGGATGTCTTAGTGTCTGACAGTGCTCCGTTGATGTATGTTTTTTGGGTTGAGCCGTCAGACGTGAAGGCGACATGCGTCCAGGTATTCGCGGGAATAACGCCGACCGTCCTCCAGTCCGAATTTCCATAGGTAATCACCGAAAGTTTTCCGGCCGGATCAATCCAAAGGCCGATTCCGTTCGTCGTGCCATTCTTGAAAATCGGAGAATTCTGAGCCGTTCCGTTCCACTTGATCCAGGCTTCAATGGTGATCGCCCCCGACGTGGGAGAAAGTGTCGTGAAACTTACGATTGAACTCGTACCGTTGAACGTTCCGGCGGTGTCTCCGCTGCGCCCCACTGTTCCGAGCGTTACGTTGGTGTATGTCCCGGTTCTGCCTCCTCCAGAGCTGTCCGTGGCACTTGTTCCACTGGCCTCGCCTAGACGCCAGTACCCGGTCGGCCCGTCTGCCAGGACCGCGCTTGAGAAATTGACCGTCGATCCGCTTCCGCTCAGTTCGAGCTTGGCGGAGGTTCCTTGTTTCAGCGTGAACCCATACCCGGCTTCGTCACTGTTGCTCAGAATGACTTTATCGGAGCTGCTGGCGCTAATGGGAGAAATCCAGGCTGTGAACAACACTTTCGTCATTCCGTTCAACAGGGATCCCAGGTTCATCGATTCACCGGGTGCGCCGAAAAAACCGAGTGCATAGGGTGTGCTCGAGCCGCCGTTCCCTGACCAGGGATCCGAAGCCCCCGCGCTCGAAAGATTTCCGATCGTGGAGCCGATCAGACCGAGCCAGGTGAGAGTACGATTGTTATTGAGGTTCACCGTGCTCCTCGGTTCGCTCGGAATGCTCGAAAGCCCAGTGGCGGCATCGGCCGTTGTTGCGTCGAAGGCCGCCAGAAGTTTCGTTTTCGAGAAAGGTTCGCGAACAGTCACGTAAAAAGAACCCGTGGTGGACTTCGTTCCGTCAGAAACGGTTTGAGTAAATTTAAAGGTGCCCCTTTGCGCGGCAGTGGGGGTCCACGCGATGGTGGCAGTTCCGCCAGCGGTGGAATAAGGATTGCCTGCGCTCATGGAAGGCAAGGAGCTGCACGGGGCCGATGCGGCGTAGTTGGGATCCGCCGGGTCAAGGCCGATTGTTTCGTAGATGCACGACGTGAAGCTCGGAGAACTGAGGCTGACGGTTGCAGTCGAGGTCAAGGTAAGGGTGTTCCCCTGGATAACGGGCGGATTGGAATTCGTCGCATCGAGTGGATAGAGCCTGTTTGCTGGTTGTGTCAGCACGGGTGCCGGGATCTGCTTTTTCACATTACGTATGCTCGTGACTACGTCGCCGGCCGCGTTCGTCTGGGAAGCGGTGAGTTTGACATCGCTCTCCGCCAAAGTGGAAAAATCAAAGGTAACGCTCCAGGTCCCGCCGACACAAGAGGGTGAAGCGGTCAGTGTAACGCTTCCTTCGGCTTTGACTTGAACTGGCAAACCGAAAAGCGAACAGGTCCCGACCAGGTCGGCAGAGTTCATGTAAGACGTACCCTCGGCTGCAGCAAAGGAGGGAGGACTGGTGGCTTTCGTCGCGTATCGGATGGCGTAGGCCGAATCGCCAGCCGCATTCGTCTGGGAGGCTACGACGGTGACTGTGCCGTCTCTCAGCGTGCCGACATCAATGGTCTTGGACCATTTCGGGTTTGAAGCGAGATTACATGTCGTCGTGGTCGTGATCGCAACCGGAGTTCCAATGTTGATCGTGACCGGTTGACCATCCAACGAACAGCTGCCTTCAAGGACCAAAGACGGGCTCGAACTCAAAATGGAGTTGGTATCATTCGCGGGCTTCGTCACCGTCGGCGGATTGGTACTTTTAAAGAAGCTGCGGATGCCGGCGCCGGAATTTCCGTCACCATTGGTTTGAGAGGCGGAAACGGTGATCGCTCCATCACTCAGTGAGGTGAAGTCCAGGCTTGCCGTCCAGTTCGGTGTTGAAGAGGTGTTGCAGGTGGTGACGGCCGAGGAGCTCTGCCCCGTCGAGCTGTTCATTGTCACGGTTACCGGACGTCCATTTTCGGAACAGGTTCCTGAAACTGTTTGGGCGGGTTGCGGTACCGCGCTCTGAACGATCGTGCCGTCGCTTGCCGGAGAGGTCACGTCCAGGATCACGCCGTTCATGTTGATCGCGGGTGAACAAAGGGGGTCGGACGCGTTTCCGATCTGGTCGAAGGCCGCGATCCTGAGGGAATTGAATCCGCGCGAAAGCTGGGCGGTGTAGGTGGAGCCGGTGCCATTCGCGAGAGCGGTGCCCGTGCAATCGGCCGAATTGTAAAACCAGTAGGAATAGCCTTTCACCCCGGTGATCGAGTCTTGAGCGCTGAAGCTGAACGTGAATGCGCGGGTCGACGTCGTGACGGGTGCTGCTGGGCTTGAAAACGTCAGATTGCCCGGGCCCGAGGCGTCCACGATGAGAATATCGCTTGCCGTAACGGCTTGCTGGTAATTTCCCGCGTTGTTTCGTCCGATCGCGCAGACGATGTTCGGACCGTCCACCGGCACAAACGAGAACGCGGTCGCGATCGAGAGCTCGGGAGCCGCCTCGAAGTTGGCGGCGCTACAGTCTCTTGCCCCGAGTGCGACAGCTTTGTAGTGCGAAATTTTCTCGCCTTGGAAGGTCACGAAGCGATTGGTGCGGCGAGAACTCGGTGAGGGCGCGAGTGTGGACGATTTGATTGTCATCGCTTTGGTATTATTGACGACCGTGAGGGGAACGGTCGTTACCGATGTTTCCTCGACCGGGGCCAGGGGGTCTCCTGCAGGAAGACAGGCAGAAATCGAAACCACCGCAAGGAGCGTAAACGTGAGCCGCGCGAACGCCGGCGTTCGCATGAGAAGGAAATCACGTTTGAATTTCTTCCAAGTCGGGTTCATAAAACTTCCTACAACGTTCTACATACAAGTGCTTAATAATAGTTTATCAAAATTATCAGACACTCCCAACTTTTTATGTTCGCGTGCAAGCAAATGACTAGAAGAATTTATCCGCTACTGTGTCACGGCTGACCTTCTTTTGAAGAATCCGGCTTACCAGACGAAGTTGATGCCGGTGTTAAACAGGTAACCTTGAATTCTGATTTTCTGATCGCTCGACGAGAAGCTCAGGAGCCCGAGGTTGACCTCGGCCGTGAATTCGAAGTGACGGCTGATCCGAATATCTGTTCCGAAGAGGCCCGTTAACCCGACTGAGGTCCCGCTGAGACTCGACGTGTTCGTGGTCGGCGTGTCGGTCAGAGTTCCGGAGATATTGGTGCGCGTATTTTGCTTCGCCAAAAAATAGCTGCGCTGGCTGATTCCGATTCCGGTATACCAAACCCGATTATCGTGCCGCTCGCTCGTGATCGTCGGGTAATATTGAGTCGAGTGGGTGCCTTGTCCGCTGAAATAGAAACGGGATGAAAAATCGAGACTGGTCAGAGGCAGGTTCGTGTTCTTGAGATCGAAGTCGGCGCGATAGCCAAGACCTAATGAAACGGTTCCGCTGAGATAATACAAAAAGCCGAGATCGAGCGCGCCTATGGACGCGGCTGTTCCGGCGTTCGCACCGATGTTTTGAATAATTCCGTTGCTGACTCTGAAGCTCAGTTTTGGCGAGTAGTTGATTTTTTCGGCGCGTGCCTCAGGAGAAGAAACCGAAATCATCGCGAGAGCCAGGAAGAGGAAACCTGCCCGGCGGCTCACGTGCCGCCCCCCGGCTGAGTTTCAGCGGGTGTCCCCGGACCAGTGGCGGGCGCCGCGGGCGGAACAGGAACGGGTGCGGCTGTCCCGGGTGCTCCCGGAGTTTCGGGGTTGCTTTCTGTTGGGTCGATCGCCGGAATCGCCTGTTTTGGCGTCACTGCGGGCGACGACGCAAGGTCCCGATTGCCGAGCAGTCGAGCGGCTACCGGATCATGTGGATCTAGCGATTGGGCTCGGAGCAGGTATCCCCGAGCTTTGCCGCTGTTTCCCCGCATCAATTCGATACTTCCTTGAAAGGCATAAGAAGCAGCGATATTCGGGTAAATTTTCTGAAATTCCTGGATGGCCTTCTCGGCGTCCTCGAGTTTCTTGAGGGCAACGAGTCCCTGAATCTGAAGCAGCGTCTTTGACATTTCATTTGCCTGCGCTTGAAAATCGCGCAGTAGGCTTCGGGAAAAATAGACCGAATCCAGTTTTGCCAGCTTCACCTCGTGGATGTCTTCGCCGTGAATGTCGAAGATCACTTGTGTGGCGATATGTCCGGGGGCGTTGAGCGTGGCGAATACCCGGCCATCAACCGTGATTTTCTGGAGCTGGTCTCCCGAGAGAACAAGCGGGGTCGCGCCGATCACCTCGCCGCCGGAATTCAGGATTTCAGCATTGGGCGGGTCGGAGCGAAGCTCAACCCTTGTGCGCGCGCTCGAGCAGGAATTCAGGGCAAATAGGGTTCCCAGTGCGATCGCGCACCAAAGGGTTTGTGCATGATGTGGGCGTAAAATCCTGGGACTCATCTCACTTACGGATCGGATTTTTTCGTAGGAAGCTTTAAAACCTGAGCGGCGAGCAACCAATCGCCGCTTTTCAGCTACAAATTCGGCTGTCCAGTGTGTCTTTACCGACACATTAAAATGAACTTCGCCGTATGTTACCCTTAAAACATAGTTAGTCGATCGGCACGGACAGGTATTTGTGAAATGCATTTGTTTGGGGGGTGCTGATCGAGGGGGGAACCATGAAAAACCGCATAGCTGGTTGTATCCATCCGATCATGACCCTGGTCTCTTTATCCACCGTATTATTCCTGACGGCTTGCGAGCAGGAGTATCGGTTCGATCGGCTGCCCATGGTTCGCTTCGCCGCGCTTCAACCCGATGTTCCGGGACCGGAAGCCTCACCTCTGCCGTTTCAAGAACGCGTTTTGAAGATGGATGCGAGCGTTAAAACGGAAACTCCCGCCGTAAAAATGGTTTTAATCGTTGATAACTCTCCGAGCATGGGATCGAAGCAACTGGTCCTTGCGAACGGTGTGACCGCGCTCGCCAAGCAGCTTTGGGAATTTAACCGCTACAATATCGATTTTTACATTTACACGACGACCTTATCACCGGACTCGGCGAAGCCGAAGTCCACCATCTTGGAATCCGTGAGCTATCAGTATCGGGATTCAAAAGGAGATCTGGAAACCTCGAGCACCATGCCGGCGGGGAGCCCTGCTCAATTAACGCTGGTGAAAGAGAATGAGCTCGTCAAGCCGTACAATATCGGAACCCTTCAGATAAGGCCGGGAATGACGGAGGCCGCTTTTGAGAGCCTTCGGGTCGGTTTGACGAATTCAATAGCAAGCCTCGGAACGAATGGATCCGGAGTCGAAGCCGGCCTGATGAGCCTGGCGTTTATTCTGGCCGAAACAGGTCCGAACCGGATTGTCAGCCCGGGTGATAAAGTCGCGTTCGTAATCCTCACCGATGATGATGAACATTTTCCGAATTTGCCGAAACGGGAGCTCCAGCCGCTGAACTATTCCGGTGAAATCCGGACGGTCGGGTTGGTCGAGGCTTTGGGGCAGGAAACCGGGACGAACCTGGGCGTGGCGGTTCATAGGAAATTGCAGACCCTGTTCGGTAACGACGGGTTCTATGTTTCCGAAATGATCCCGCAAGGGATCTCCGATCTGAGCGGATGCACTTCGGAAATTTATGTGGCCACCCATTATTTGAACTTTGCCGAGGTGCTCGGATCGCGGGGAAGCGTTCAGCCGATTTGTTCGCCGGCTTACAGCCTGGATAATGTCGGCGCCTTCATCAAAACCACGGCCGATAACAGCTATGTCACGGTTCTTGGTTCCAATGAATGGATCGCGGAGGTCTATCGGGTCCGTGCCGGCGAAAAAATTCAGGTCACGGGAGCCGAAGTCAATATTGCGGGGGGGACCATTACCTTCGCAAACGGAGTATTACTGCCTGGAGATTCGATTGAGTTGAAAATCCTTAGCCCTTAGGCGGGGCGCGTGGAGGACGTAATGTCGGGAGCGAAGTGGCGTTTCATAAATCGGAATGATAACTCGCAGATCGTAGTTTCAGATCCCGAGTCGGCGAAAAACCTATCTCGATTATTAAAAGACCAGCCGGAAGGGCACTGGAGCGTCGTCAAAGAGGAATCCATTGAAGACGCTCTCGCGGGAATTCAGGGCAACCAGCCCGCGGCACACCGGGCCGCTCATCCGCAGGCGCAGGTCGCGAAATCGGCGAACACTTCTTCGGCTTCACGGGCGCAAGCACCGGCCTCGTCAGTTCCGGTACCGCCGCATCCACAGATTCAGCCCGCGGCCAGGTCGGCAGCGCATGCACCCGCAGCGCACGTTGCTCCCATGCGGGGTCTTCCGGATGTCGCGCCCATGGCTCTGCAGCCGATCGTTGACAGTCCCCAAAAAACGCAGCCGCCGCTGCCGTCGGCGGTTACTCTCGAAAAGCCGGTTGAGCGACGTACGCAACCACGGTTCAGATTGGAGTTCCGCGTGATTCTGGTCTGCGGGACGAAGAGTTTCCGAACCCACACCAGCAACATCTCGCTCGGTGGAATGCAGGTTAAAAACAAAGTCCCGGCGGAAATGTTCAATCAGGCTTGCCGAGTTTTCGTCGGCAGTCCCGATTTAAATGAAAATATCGAGTTTGATTGCGTACTGCTTGGCGACAAGAATCGATCCACGTCGTTGAAATTCGTCCAGTGTAACGAAGTCGCGATTTCGCGTCTCAAGGCATGGATCAAACAGGTTCAGGATTTTCACGGACGACAGGACGATAAGGCGCGCCTGCGGGCTTAGCGCCTAGTTCTTGCTCTGGAAGACGAAGGGATAGATGACCTTCGTCGATTTGCCGTTTGAGGCGTTCGGAAAAATCATACTGCGGATCACGGAAAGAACGCACGCTTCAAGCTGGTCCGAGTTCAGGGTCGAGCTCTTGCGCTCAGAACTGATGACGGGGCCCTCCGGGCTGATTGTCCATAAGTAAACAATCCGGCCCGCGAGCTGGGGACTCGATAAAAGTGATTTTTCGTAGCAGGTCCGGATCTGTCCTCGGTAAGACGCGATAACGCGTCGTACAGTCTCTCGGTCGAGACCGCCGCCTTCGACGCTGAATTCGCCTCCGTCAAGTGTGCCCAGGCCTGGGCTGCCGACGCCCTTGTTCCCGCCGATATCCGTTCCGACTGTGTAGCCGGATTCGCCGCCCTTTCGCGCTATCGGGCCGATGGCAGAGGGATCGTATTTCCCGGCTCCCGAGAGCGTCGTTGCCGCGCTTGCGAGGCCTTGTCCTTCCGTTTTCGGAGTTCCGCCGGTTTTTCCGACTCCGATCGTTCCAGCTGCGGGATTCTGCAGCACGATCCTGGATTCTTCCTGACCTGAAAGCGCGTCGGTCACGATTCCTTCATTGATGATCTGATCCGCTTGAACTCCTTTGCCGGCGGGGCCGGTTGATTTGAGTGCTCCGAGAATCCCGACCTGATTGACATCCGTGACCGCGGGAGTGGGATTCGAGGCGGGAGAGTTGAGGCCCATCCGTTCCTTTCCGGGCGCGGTCTTGAAACGGGGCGCGCCGGCCGATGCGGGAATGTCGGGTGCTTTCGACTTGGGAACTATGAGTCCTACGGGAGTCTCCTTGGGTTTTGGAGGTGGAGTGGTCTGTTTTCGCGCGACCGGGGTCGGCGGCTTCTGGGCCCGCGGCGGGAGAGTCGGCTGCGGACGTGGCGTGGGAGCCGGTGGTTTGGCGAGTGGTGTCGGAACCGGTGCTGGAGCTGTTTCCTTGATTTCGACCGTGGCGACTCGTATGTCTCTTTTTTCCGAAACGGGGCTTTTCTCGCCCCGCATCTGGCTCATGAGTCCGACCACCATTGCCAGGAGAATTCCGAAGATGAGGGTCCTTTTCATCAACGGATCGCCGACCGGGTCGCGAGGGATCGGAGGGGCTTTCACTTTCGGGACAAATCGAACGAAGAAATCCCGTCCTCGCCAGCGGATTTGGAGCATGTCACTTTGGCTTACCGACAGCTCCGAAGGCACGACATGGATTCGTTGGCCGCGGTTGTAGATTTCGGCGCCGGGCATCTCCTGGAGCAGGACCCGAAGGAGCGGCGCGGCTTCTTGCCCCGACCAGTTCAACGTAAACTGCGGGATTTGCGAAAGCAGCCGTTCCTTGCGTTTTCGCTTTGGTACCATCCGATGCACAACGTTCTCGATAGCGCCGGAATCGACTCGTACTTGAACGAGCTCGAGTACTTCCGTCGAGTGGGCGTTGGATATCTTCAGGAGGTTTTCTTGGATTTTCCCGCCTATAACTTCCTTCGAATCCAGTTTGTCCTTGATACACGCGAAAACGAAACCAGTCACGACGACCGGTTCCGTCGAAAGCACAAGGCCTTCACTCCCGTCCTCGCGTCTTTTTCCCGCAATGTCGATGACCGACCACGCACCGATCGAGGGGTCAAAACGTCCCGGACCGATCCATTCCACGAGAAAGTGCACCGGCTTCACTCCGGGTGCGCGAAGAACCACGTCGCACGTCGGCGAACGGCCGATTGTCAGCAACGGCCGTCTCAATTGGGCTCTCGCGATCTCGAGATTTGCTCGTGAAATGATCAGGGTCTTCATTTTTTCTTTTTCTCTAAAATCAGGTATTGGGGTCTATTATCCTTATCCGCAACGTGAAAGTCATTGAAGTTCTCCCGTTGGTAAAGAACGGCATCAAGTGAGAGCGTCTGGCTCTCCGTCTGAAGAAAGAG
Organism: Bdellovibrionota bacterium; assembly: GCA_035291325.1. Taxonomy (GTDB): domain Bacteria; phylum Bdellovibrionota; class UBA1018; order UBA1018; family UBA1018; genus XYD1-FULL-55-31. The sequence continues at coordinate 16,227 of DATDSK010000209.1, forward strand.
CTCGGGAGTGTTCTTTTCGCCCTCGATGATGTCAGCATCGAAATCGAGGACGGCGGACATCGGCTTCCCGGTGTCTTTGTTCTGGCTTTGTGCTTTTACGGAATTCTTCGGGCGAGCGGCCATGGGCGCGGCTCTCTTTGTCCGGGACTTCGCCGACGTACCTCCGGCGGGCGGTGTTGCCGGTTGCGCAAAAACGGCATGCGCGCCCAACGCGAACGAGATTGAAAGAATGGCGACGCTCGAAAGGATCTGGTTCATCTGGTTTGCTCCTGCCCCGCTGGCGGGATTGCCGGCGAACTGGTTTGGTGGCCGTAGTACTGCCCGGCCAGCTTTTTCCAGGTTTCGATGATGAGTTCCTGTTTGTTCTTCTGCAGCTCCTCGAGCAGATAAATCCGCAACGTGTCCTTATGCGGCGAAGATAGCAGCAGTCCGGTGCGGATCCAGAAGTAGTCGGTATCGGCGCTGAGGTGGTCGGCGCGAAAAAAGTCCAGGAGAACGAGTGCACCGAGGATGTTGCCGAATCTCGCGATATTGCGGATCCCGATGAAGACAGTGTCATCGAGAAATGCCGGAGGCCAGGTCCAGTCCTGCATGGCAGGGCGGGGAATCAGGCGGGAGTCGCGCTGGAGCTTCAGCTTATGGGCCACTGCCTGGATGGAAGCCGATAGCTTCATGAATTCCGTGCTCTGGTCCTGAAATTCCTTCGCGAGGTTCTGAAGACCATTCTTGTACTGGATGACCTGTTCAGGCGTCAGCGCCTTTGGAATGGGGGAGCCCAGGATGAGATTGGCCACTCTGTTCTCGAGGTCCGCCGCGCTTTCGACTGCCCTGATCTGAACTTCAGCGGGAAGTTTTTTGATTTCGGCGGAAACCGTCTGCCGGATTTTCTGTGTTTCGGAAACGAGGCTCTGGATGGCCTTTTCAAGGATTTTCCCGTCGAGATTCGGTTTGGGGAAGCTGAGGCGCCGGATTCTGAGTTCAATCGGAATATACGGCTGAGGGCCTGTGGCCGCGAATTTGTAAGTGCTCCCGAGGAGCCGGACGGCCAAATCAGAACGTGGAAGCAACCATTGGCCTTCGTGTATCCGGAGGGCGAGCAGCGCGAAGTCGCGTTCGGTGGCGCTGAGATTGTTCTGAGACCGGCAGTAATCGATCACCACCTGCGGCTTCACGAGCGCGAGCAGGCCCAGAAGATAGTCCCGTTTGTCAGCATTTTGGGCCCGCAAATCAGCGAGGGAGGGCGTCTCTCCGGCGGCGATCAACGAAACCAGCCGGAGGTATCGCAGGTCGTGATTGTCTTGGGGGTTTACCCGGCCAACCGGCAGAAGCTGCGCGGCCTCGCTGTATCGACCCTCCTCCATGCTGGTACGCCAGCAGCGGAGGACGAGGTCTTCCCAGGTTTTTTCGGCCCTCAGGTCCGGTGGCAATGCAATGAGCTCGGCCGTGAGTTCCCGGTTCATCTGTTTTTTGAATAAGTATCTGAAATATTCATCTCTCGCGACGAGCGCTTTTGCCTTGTCCGGATTGGATGCGAGGAAGTTCTGGATGTGGGCTTTGAACTCGGCCGTGCTATCGGTGGATTTCGCTTTCGCGGCGAGGGCGAGCGCCGCTTCCCGCCGGAGTTCGCTCATTCTGGCCTCCGGCTTTCCTACCTTGGGCACGCGTGAATCATTCAGAACCGCCGCATGCTCTCCCGCCCTGAAGCGCGCCCACTGCAACCGGAACAAGGCGTCGGCTGAATTCTCCCGCTGAAAAATCTTATCCAGAAGCGAGATGGCTTTTGGGTATTGGTTCGAATCCATCAGGATTTCCGTATAAAGCTTCGTGATTCGAAGCCACTGATCCGACTTTTCGTGCTTTTCGGCGAAATTCAGGAGAATGGGCACGCGTCGTGCGCGCGCTTCGGTCGAGGCAGGAGGGGGGCCCTTGGCGATTTCATCGAGCGCCGCGAGCTGGTCGAGAATTGCCCGGTCCTGAAGCCAGGTGGGGAATGACCGGTCGAGCTGAATGAATTCCGAAAGACGATCCACGCAGGACCAGTCCTTCATGTCGAAGCAGACATCCCGCCATACGTTGAATATGAGCGGCCTGGTTTTCGCGCCGGGAAAGTATGAGTTGAAGAATTCAAACTGTGATTTGAGGGACTGTCCGAGCTCGTCACGCGTGAATGGTTCCGGCGTCTTGGTCCGCCTCGCGAACGTATCAATGTATGCCTTCATCAGGAACTGAGTCTCGGCGAACACCTGGTCGGAAACTTTCTTGAAGACAGGGGAATCCGGCCGAATCTGCGCGCTTTTGAGTGTTTGCACCAGCCGGAAGAAGCGTTTTGCATGATCGCCCGAGGCGTAAAGCTTCCGGTTCACCCGAACATCCGCGAGCATCAGGATGATGCGTTTTTCCGGATCGTTTTCGAGCTGCAGCAACCGTTCGATAACCTTCGTGTGCATGACGGCGAGGCTCTGGCTGTCCAGACTGCTTCGGACGTAGTTCAGGAACTCGACTTTCTTTTGTGTGTCGGCAAAGATCTGGTCGGCCAGCTGAATCGCATCGGCTGAATCAGCGTGATGTGCCAGCAGGAACGCGAGGTCACGGATACTGTCCTTTCCGAGCCCCTGTTTGGAGTCGTGCTGGATCATGGAGGCGAAGATCTTTTCCGCCTTTTCGGGCTGTTTCAGATTGATGTAGCACCACGCGGATTTGTAATTTGACAGTTCCTTCTGCGCGCGGCTCATGGAACCGAAGAAATTCGCGTAATAGCTGAGCGCTTCCTTGTGAAGTCCGCTGTCAAACAGGTCTTCAGCGACGAAGAGCGCGACCCAGCCCGCGTTTTCTGCCTTGGGGTTCAGCTGCAGGTATTTTATGAAATGCGCGCGGGCGACGTGCATCTGGTCCAGGTACAGATATGAAAGACCGAGCAGAAAGTGTGCTTTTTGCGTCTGTTCGGGAGTCGGTTTGGATTGCAGGACTTCGTTTGAATCCTTTACGGCCGCTTTAAGCAGGTCCGTGTTGGCCTGATTGAGTCTGAGTTGATCGCCTTGGATTGCCGCCTTGCGGACGTAAAGATTGATGGCCGAAGCCCGGTTCAGGATGAGCGCATTTCTCGCGAGCGGATTCTTCGTGAGTTGCGCGAGGTGGGTCAGGCTTTGGACCGTCTCGAGGACCTTTGCGGCTGAATCCCGGCTTTCATCTCTTTCGTTCTGGTGCAGTCGTATGGCCTCCGTCTTCGTCATCGCTTTGGGGGCGTTCGGGGCGACGGTCCGTGACAGATCCTTGCCTCGAGCTTCAGACGGAGCTTGCGGCGCGGTCTGCGGTTTAAGGAACGAGCTGTCCAGCACCGGGTCTTGTGCTGCCTGACTGGCGCTCAGCGATGCCGTAAACGCGGCTAAGGCAATTATCGGTCGAAGGCTTTTTGACACAGGCTCTCTCCGATAAACTCATGACTGCCGATTTCGTCGATCCATTCCTCGGCGGAATCCGCCGGCCAGATCTCGAGATTCATTTTTAACAGGGCTTCCCGGCTTGTGAGTTTTTTTATCGGCTTCAAGGTGAGTGCCGTATCGGTCGCGCCGGCCAGGTGCGCGTACGCAAGTACGGTTTTGATGTCCGCCAGGAATTTCGGTCTTTGTTTTTCAAACGAACGTTGCAGGGCGTCCGCGATCGATTTCTGTTCCGCTTTCTTTTCGGCCAGCCTGATGATTTCGGTGTTTTCCGGTGAAATTGGTTCATCTCTCAGGCGAAGCAGCAAAGTGGCTTCCGTATCGCTCCCGGCCCACGACTTGAGTGCGCCCGCGGTGAGGAGCTGCTCGTAATTACGAAGCTCGCCGAGAACCTGCTCGAGATCTTTCTGGCGGCAAAGTCGCCGATAAATATAGGTCTGGATCAGATATGCTTCCGGCGACAGGAACGGTGAAAAATAGGCCGATCGCTGTGATGCAATAGCTCCGAGTGCGGTTTCGACCCGTCCGAGTCTGAAGGCCGTCCACATCTTTTCGAACATGATTTGCCGAAAACGCGGGTAGGTGCGTGGAATCCAGCTGTATACGGTCAGTGCCTCGCTGAATCGCTTTGCTCCGTAAAGCGCGCGTCCCATCGAATGCAGGACGTACGGAAAGATCGGCCGGGCGGTTTTGTCCTTTTTCAATTGAATCGCGCATTTCTGGTATTCGGCGAACGCTTCTTCGAATTTTCCCTTCAGCATGAGCTGATCAGCGTTATCCAGTGCCCGGTCCAGTTCAGACTTGCCCTGGTTCAGTCGCGCATTCCAGAGCCGGATAAGATCGAAACCGGAGCGGTCCGCCTGTGTGACAACAAGGGCGCGCAGGCTGTACCACTCCTGTCTTGTGATCTTGCGCTGATAGGCTTTCTTCACGAGACATCTGAAACCGATATCGTCATTGGACTTTATCAATTTCTGGGCTTGTTGAATCAGCGGCGATACCGGCGCGGGCGGCGGAGCGGCCCTGCCCGGATTCCCGTACAGCGCTCCGATCAGGAGAAAGAGAAGCGCGGCAGCGTGTTTTCCGGAGATTCCGCTCATTTGCTGCGCTCCTCTCCGGCGGCGACGAACAGGAGCGTTTCGAAACCGCTTTTTCTGAAAACTTTCACGACATTGAAGACGTCTTCGTAAGGGGTTTCACGATCGGCGATGACATTAAGCAGGACCCCCGATTTCTTCGCCTCTGCCGGAAGCCGTTGAACATATCCCCGTACCTCGCCTTCGAGACTCGTGATCTCCGAGGCCACAGTGACTGGGTCCGATCGAAAGGCCTGGATAGGGTAGGCTCGGGAAAGAAAGCTGATCTGAACGAATTCCCGGGTGATCGTCACGCGCGGCGCCGATTCGGCGCCTTCCTTGCTGATGCTTCGCGGGATTTCCATTCCTTCGGGAACGACCATTTCCGAGGCGCCGAACACGCTCCCGAGAATCAGGAAGATGACGATCATCGAAAAGATATCGATCATGGCCGTGAGTTGAAGCTCCATCGGCCGGCGATGAGATCTTCTTGTCGTCAGTGGATCGTCGTTCATCCGTTCGTACCCTGCTCAGTTGATTTCTTGCCCGTCGAGGCCCTCGTCGGGAGTTCCGGATCGGGCTCTGTGCCTGCGGCGCGCGCATCGGCTTCATGGTGGGAAATAAGCACAAGGTCGCTCATGACGTCGCGAACCCCGTCCATGACCGAAATGAGGTCCTGGTACGGCAGCTTCGAACCAAGGCCGACCTGAAGACTTTTTTCTTTCGGGTATTTGGCCGAGAAGTCCCGGGCGAACTTGTCGGAGATTCTCAAAATTGCCTGCCGCCGTTCGCGCTCGTCCAGGGGTTTGAACGTTTCCGAGACTTCGCCGGGGTTTTCACCGCTCCAGAACATGAAAAGCCGGAGTTCCTCGCGTTTTGTCTTCGCAAGGATGATTTTGGGAGCGAGAGGCGGCGGAACCACCGGGTCGGTTATCGTCGATACTTTCGACGGGGGTACGGTCAACTTGGTGTACTCCAAAAAACCCGTCGACAGGAGCAGGAAGAAAATGATGGTCGTGAACATGTCGAGGATGGGGACGATGTTCAGGTCCTGGATGTGGCGCTTCGGGCGCTTGGCAAAAATATCATCGATCATGAGCCCGCTCGGATTGCTCGATCCAGGTTACGAGTCTCAGGCCGGCGTCTTGAGCATTCCCGATGATGATGTCGGCCTTCGAAGTGCAGATCGTGTGGACCACCATCGCGAGAATGCCGACGCAAAGCCCGGCCGCGGTCGCGTACATCGCTTCCGAGATGCCGGTGCCCAGCATCATGGCTTTTTGGGCAGGGTCGGCCGTTGCGAGAGAAGCGAACGTCTTGATGAGACCGGTGATTGTTCCAAGCAGTCCGAGCAGGGTCGCCACGTTCGCGATCAGGCTCAGATATCCGATTCTCGCTTCGGCGCGATGGCTGATTTCGAGAACCGCCCCGCCTAATGCCGATTTCATCGCTTCACGGCCGTTTTCGACAGCCATGAGGCCCGCCTTTACGACGCCGATCTCCGGAGCATTCGGTTGATTGTTGCAAATCTGCAGGGCGTCCGTATATCGCTTCGACAAGATGTGACTTCGGATCACCTCCATCGAGCCGTGTACGTTGTACGACAGCCTGAAGTAGAGCGTCAGAAGGCGCTCCAAGCTGACGACGACGAGAAAAATTCCGGCCGAGAAAATGAGGTAGGTCGCGAACCCCCCGTGTTGCAGTAACGTATTGATAGGATCTGCTAAAGCCGCCATTGCTCAGTTCTCCTCGATGATCATAGGTAAAACATGAAACCGCTCTCCAGGATTGCCATTGTGCGAAACGCCTTATCAGCGTTGATGACGCCTTGAAGATAGCCGGCGTTCACGGCAATTCGGGCACCGATAAAGTTGGATAAAAAGAAAGTTTTCCCGAAGCCAACAGAATAACGGGCACCATTGGTCGTGTCGTACCGGATCACCCCGGCGCTGATTTTAAAAAAAGTGTCGCTGCGAACGACATGACTTATTCCGAGGCTGTCTTTTCCGTAGAGAGGTGCCCAGACGAGTTCGCCACCGAGTTGATATAACGGGCGTGCCGAGCTGATTTGCGCGGGACTTCCGTCCGGGAACTGCAGGGCATCGATCGTTCTGACGATGGATCGCGGGCTCACGAGAAACTTCGGAGAGTAACTGAGATATATTTCAACAAAATCACTGATCGCGAAACCAGGATTGATGTTCAAAGCGTAGCTCGTGTAGGGTCCGTCCGAAAAATCCAACCCCATGCTGGTCGAGAGCAGAAAACGGCCGCCCTTGGCCATCGCGCGGCGTTGGACGACGCCCATGTCGCGAAAGACGTTGGAAACTTCTTCGGTATTCTCCGGCCGTAAATTTTTTTCGAGTGGCGTTTCGCTGCAAAAGGCCGCGCGAGAACATAGCAAGAGAACTATGACTCCGGCAGTCGGCACCGAGCTCAGTAACCTCATCCGATCTCCCATCTTCAGGTAATTATTATTCTATGGATAGCTGAACGTATTGTAAATGAGATTGGGATTCGGTTTTGACACGGAATGATTTGCGAGACCGCGTGGACAACAAAATTTATCAGTTTAGTCCGCCAAAGATTTGGCGGTTCGCGGTGTCGCCGTTCTCTGCTTTCGATGGCGCAGCGGACGGGCAGGTGAGACGCGTATCTCGTTATTTTCGATGAAGCCGCGATCAAAGGCTTCGATGGCTTCGGCCGCCAATTCAGAGGTCCTCATTTCGACGAAACCGAACCCCCGCGACTTGCCGGTGTACGGATCGAGAATTACCTTGGCCGCCAGGACATCACCTATTTCGAGAAACGCTGAGCGAAGGATTTGGCTCGTTACGGATTCGGGAAGATTGCCCACATAAACCCTGGTACCAGAGACCTCTTGTTCCTCAAATCGGCTCACTCAATCACCCTCCTTCGACGGATTGCATCCGGTGTCACAGTCATGGTTCTGAGAACAGTGCCCAAGCATTGCAACTTCTGGGCAACTTCTGGGCAACTTCTGGGTGACTTGCTGGGCAGTGTTTCCGGAATATCCCCGACAAAGAGAGAAGGTCAGAGTTTTACGATCGAAACGTGACCGATCGCCTTATTTAAAAAGCGCTCGGCCAAAACGGCAAAGCGGCGTGGAGCATCCGTCACGAAAATGGTGAGTTCGCCTGGCCTGTCGCACCCGCTCTCTTGCGTGGCGGCGTGGGATTCGATCAACGTTTTGAGCTGCTGTGCCAAAGCCACGCCGCTGTCGATGATGATCACATGTTCGTGCCCAAGAGAGATCAGTTCCCGGCGAAAGGATTCTTTGAGCAGCGGATAGTGCGTGCATCCGAGAATCAGGGTCCCGATGCCTTGCTCCAGAAGCGGCTCAAGGTAGCGGCGAATGATTTGGCGGGGAACTTCGCCTTCCGTCCAGCCTTCCTCGACGAGGGGAACAAGAAGCGGTGCGGGACAGGTGATCAGCTTCAGGGCGGGAGCGAGTTCCTGAACGGCTCGGGCGTAGGCTCCGGAATCGATGGTCGCCAGCGTGCCGAGAACGCCGATCGGCGCGCCTTGGGAGTTGCGGACCGCCTCGGCGGCGCCCGGCTCGATAACGCCGAAAACGGGAAAATTAAATTCCTTCTGGAGTTCCTTCAGGGCCAAAGCACTGACCGTGTTGCACGCGATCACGAGCGCCTCTATGCGTTGCGAATGGAGGAAGCTTGCACAATCGTGTGCGTATTGGCGAATTGTGGCATCCGAACGGATTCCATAAGGAACCCGTGCCGTATCGCCCAAATAGAGAATATCGACCGTCGAATACAAGGACCGCAGCTCGCGGACGACGGTTAATCCTCCCAGGCCTGAATCAAAAACGCCGATTCGCATAGCTGCGAGACTAGCACGTTTTCGTCTGGACATGTTACAACCAGCCTATGGTGAGACGGTTGAAGACCTGGATCGATCGGGTCCGGGATTTCCGTTCGATATTGCACAAGCCCAAGCGGGTTTTGGGTTTTTGGTACCATCCGGATTACGAGCCGAAAAGTTTGGCCGATGCGGCGCATCTGGTCGGCCTCGAGCCGAACCGAATTGATTTGCTTGTCGGGAGGCTCTCGCAGCAGAAGGTGCTCAGCTCAAAAGACATCCGTCCGAGCCCCCTTGCCGGCTTTGAGGACCTGCGACTGGTGCACACGACGGGTTATCTTGAGTCGGTGACCGACCCGAAGCTCGCGGGAAATGCTTTTGGATATGAACTGAATTCGCGCGAAGCGGATGAGATTTTGCGTTCTCAGAGGCGAGGCGTCGGGGGGACCGTGGTGGCGGCGCAGGCGGTCGTCGAGGGGGCCGTCAATATCGGCATCAATCTCGGCGGCGGCTTTCATCACGCCACTGCGGATCGTGCATCCGGTTTTTGTATTTTCAACGACATCGCCATCGCGATCGCGAAGCTTCGTGCAAACGGGTTCGAGGGTTCCATAGCGATCGTGGATCTGGATTTTCATCAAGGGAACGGCAATTTGGCGGTTTTTGCTAACGATCCGAGCGTGCTGACCTATTCTCTTCATGGGGTCGTTTGGGATCACCGGCAGGCCGTTTCCGATCGCGGGTACTCACTGCCGCCGGGGACGGGTGATCAGGAATATCTGAAAAAGCTCGAAGAAACCCTGGAACCGGCGCTCTGGGAGCATCACCCCAGGCTCCTTTTCTATATCGCGGGCAACGATGTCCTCGCGGGTGACCGGCTCGGCAATTTCGCCCTGAGTCCTCAGGGAGTATTGGACCGTGACTGTCACGTCATCAAAACGGCCGAAGAACTCGGTATCCCGCTCGTAATCACCCTGGGCGGGGGTTATTCTCCTCAATCCTGGCGTTGCACGGCGAATCTGCTGACTTACCTGATTACCGGTGAGGCCAAAGCTGATGAAAACTCGGAACCGGATTTGCGAAAAAAATTCGCCAAAATCGCTCGTACGATGAGGCGCGTTCCCGATCGGGAGGAGGCACGAGCGGAGGACGATCGTCCAGAGAACCTTTCTGAATCTGAAATTCTCGGCGACCTGAGCAGTCTCACGAGAGTTCGACAACTGCTCGACTATTACTCCGTTCATGGCGTTGAGTTCGCGTTCGAGCGATTCGGAATTTTGAAGAAGATCCGGGACCATGGTTTTGATGACTTTCGTTTTGAGGTGGACACCAGCGATCCTGATCGGCAAATCGTCCGCATTTATGGCAGAAGAACCGATGTGCCGGCCGCCGAACGAAGTCTTTTGCTCGAAATGGTGCTTCACCTGAGCGTGCTTCCTCCACCCAAGTTAAGCGGCTTTTCGACGCCTCTTCGGGTTCTCAGCGTGAAGTGGCTGCTGATCCAGGACCCCAGATCGGACTTCTCGCTGAAAAAACCGCGACTGCCAGGGCAGGCTCACCCCGGTTTGGGAATCGCCGAGGACATCCAGGAGTTTCTGGTCCAGTACTGCCAAAGGGCTCATTTGGACGGGCTGTTGAGTACTCCCTCGCATTTCCACAACGCTTCAGTCGCATCACGCTGGTTTCATTTTCTCGATCCCGCGAACGAGGGACGTCTTCTCGCGATCCGGCAGGTTTTCCTGAAATTTCATCTTTCCGAAGCTTCGGAACTGATTGAACAGGGTGCGCTCGGGCTGCGTGACGGAACGGCGGTGAAGTGGGAGCCGGCGGAACAGATTCTGCCCGTCAGCCGGCGACTGAAAGCGTTCTTCTCCAGTCCCGCGTACCGGATGGCCGCGGTCGAGGAGTGTCAAAACCTCCTTCAGGCGGGGTTGCAGACCGACCCGACGAAAACCGGAAAAATTCTCGGGAAAACGTACGGTTTTTTTAGAAATTAAATAAGGCTGCGCTGATCGCGATTCTTCGGCTGCCGGCTGCCTTAGCGGTTGAGTGTCTTTGTCGATCTTGATAGCAATAGATAATATGACGGAAAAAGATTCGCTGCCAGCTCAACCGAGTGGCGCTTCCGAAGTCGAACTTGAACTCGAAATCACCGATCTGTCCCGTGGTGGCGCGGGCGTCGCTCGCGATTCATCCGGACGAGTCGTGTTCGTTCCGCTGACGGCACCCGGGGACCTCGCGAGAGTGCGGATTGTTTCGGGCAAAAACTTTCGGGCCGCCGGTTCCAGACGGGTGCGAGAAAAGAAGCAATATGCCCAAGGAGAACTGATCGAAATCGTCCGTCCCTCGCCCGCCCGTCAAAAGGCCCGCTGTCCCGCTTTTGGCCGTTGTGGTGGCTGTCAGTGGCAACATCTCTCCTACGATCTGCAGTGGCGAACAAAGGTCAATGGCGTGCAGCATGCGCTCAAGCGGGTGAAGGTGGACCTGCCGTTCAGATCGGCCGAGGCGTGGCAGGAGTTCCCGGCTGAACGAAGCTGGGAATACCGCAACCGCATTCAGCTCCGTGGCTTCGGAGACAAGATCGGGTTTTACGCGCCGAGGAGCCATGAGCTGGTCGAACTCGATCGCTGCGATATCGCGCGGCCGGAAATCAATGAAGCTTGGGAGGAGATTCGAAACCAAGGAAAGCGGCTCCCCGAGCCTTACAAAGTCGAGGTTTACGTAACAACCGAGGGGAGAGTCGTTCGGGTCTGGAACGCGCCGCATGGGGCTGCCGGGTTCAGGCAAGTTCATGATGAGCAGAATGAGAAGCTTCGCGCCTGGGTCGGACAGGCGCTCACGCCAGGGCGACCGCTCTTTGATTTGTTCGGCGGATCGGGGAATCTGTGCGTCCCGATCGCTCATCGCATGGGTGAGGTACATTGCGTTGATATCTCGGCACCGGGCGAACGCGGGACGGGAGTGCCCGATAATATTCACTTCTATCGTTCGGCAGTGGTGCCGTGGCTCCTGTCCCGGACGAAAAGGAACGTAAAACCCGCGGCCGGCGATCTGCCGGAATCGGCAATTTCAACGTTCGCTGGTCCGGCCTCCGCGATCCTTGATCCGCCCCGGGAAGGGTTAGCCGAGCAAATCACACCGATCGAGAAGGCGTTACGAGCACTTCGAGTGACCGAGGTTGTCGCGGTCGGGTGTGATCCTGATGCCTGGGCTCGGGATCTTTCACGATGGATTCGTCGCGGCTGGCGCTTCGAGCGAGCAGCAGTTTTGGATCTCTTTCCCCAGACCCCTCATGTCGAAGCGATGGCTCTGCTTAAGATTGACTGAATCATTTTTGACCTTTGACATCAGCACTTTTGCCTTTTAACGTATATGAGTGAGACACCGAATTTTGCTCGCAAAGGCTTCGATCTTTGTTGCTCTGCTTTCTTTTGGCTCGGCATGCGCCACGTCTTCAACTTCCTCGGAAAAAAAGCCACTGACGAAATCTGAGCGCGCCCGGCTTCTGGTCGAGGTTGCAAACGGGGCTTTGCTCGAGGGTGACCCGATCGGCGCCTTGCAGGATCTCGCTAAAGCCGAAGCCGAGGATCCTAAACTTCCGGAAATCTACCATTCAAAAGCGCTGGCCTATCATGCGAAACGTGATCTGAAGAGAGCGTTGGTCGAAGCGCGGCATGCCGTGAAGCTTTTTCCACCTTACGCCGAGGCCAACAATACGCTTGGCAAGCTTCTGATCGACGCCGGGCAGTACGAGGAAGCGGTTTCTCCGCTTCTTGTCGCCGCGGATAATCCGCTATTTCGCGACGCCTACAAGGCGCTGACGAATCTTGGAATACTTTATTACCGTCGTGGTCAGCTCGAACAATCCCTCAGCTATTTGGATCGGGCGATCGAGTCGGAGCCGCAGGTTGCTTGCATCGCATATTATTATCGGGGGCATCTCCGCCTAAAGGAGTCGCGTTTCAAAGATGCGGTTCGCGATTACGATCTGGCCACTCGCAAATATTGCGGCGGTTTCGCCGACGCGCATTTGGCGCTTGGAATCGCCTATGAACAGAACAGGCAGTTCGACCTTGCCCGCAAAAAATTTCTCGAAGTCCAGCAGCGTTATCCGGATACCAAAATCGCCGAACAGGCCATGAGTCATTTGAGGTACCTTCCCTAGATGGCAACGGGTCATAGCGCCACATTAGGGGAATTTCTGAGACAAGAGCGTGAGCGGCGCGGGATCACGCTTGAACAGGTTGCGTCGGCAACGAAGATCGGGATCAGGATTCTCCATGCGCTTGAGGCGGATCAGTTCGTTGAACTCCCGGCCAAACCCTTCATTCGTGGTTTCGTCACCTCCTATGTCCGTTTCGTCGGGCTCGACCCCAAAGAAGTTCTGACGACCTTCGGGGATTTTATCGAGCAGAAGGCGCACGATCGTCCAAGCCGGGATGAGGGACATAGTGGTTACGCGTTTGAAAAGAGGGAAGGCGAGCAAAGCAGGACCATGCTCTGGTTCGTCATGGGCGGCTTTCTTGTTTTCGGCGCGATCGTCTTTTTCTTTTTAAAGCCGTCGCTCAATCGGCATCGGGGCTCGCATGTGGAAAAGCTCCGGGCAGCCCATAATTCAGCCGTGGCGGTAGCCGCCCCGAGCCCGCTCAGCTCTCCGGTGGTGGCCCCGTCGCCGCAGATCGTAGCCGTTGTGAGTGCGCCGGCGGAAAAGATCCTCGCAAAGCCCGGTCCCAAACCCGCCCCCCAACCTTCGCCCGTTGCTGCGGCTTCGACCGTGGCGGCAGCGTCCACGGACGCGACTTCCGCTGCGGATCCCCTGAATTCGGGGCTGGATCTGAAGAAAGAAGAAATCAAACAGAAGGCGGTTTTTCGGGCGCTCGGCGACGTCTGGGTGCGTTACCAGGTTGATGCGAAGAAGCCGAAACGGATCATTCTTCGCAAGGACAAGGTGTTGGTGTTGCGCGCCCGAGAGTTGATTCGATTCCAGGTTTCCGATCCGAAACAGATCCGTTTCAACTATAATGGTGCGCCCGCCAAAATCGTGGCGGACGAAAAAGCTGCGGTGAAGCGTCAGGGCGATTTGACGTTGTTTTTTCCGGCCGAAGTCACTGAAACTATTAAGGAACCCTTCCCTGATACGATTTCGATTTCAAACATCCCCGTTCCCGCAGGGCGGCCCCCTTCGCCGACCCCTAGTCCAACCCCATAAGTTATCCACGAACAAGTGGAACTTATCCACACGAACTAAGTTATTGAAAATAAAACATATTTTTCCTTATAATTCCATTTATTGAAGGATGTGGATAACGTTATCCACAAAAGCCCGTGTATAGGGCTTTTTCGGGAATTTCATTTCAAAGTGTCAGAGATTTGTCAGTAACGTATCGCGATTTTTACCAAGTTGCGCGACGGAAACTGAAAACGGCGAGCAATGCGATCACGATATTCGGCAGGAGCATGGCGAATGCGGGCGGAAGTTGACCGCGCTGGAGAGCGAGCGTGGCCCATGTCTGGATGCCGTAATAGATCAGAAGAATGACAAGCGCGATGAGGGCGGAACCGGCGCGAATCGCGCGCGTTCGGATTGTTCCGAAGCCGATTCCCAGGAAAACGAAAATGAGCGGGGTCATCGCGACGGCGTAACGTCTCCAGAGTTCGCCCCTGAATTCCACGCCAAAAAACGTATTTGGTTTGTGTTCGGCGATTTTCTTAAGCAGCTCCTTATAGGGGATCATGTGCGGCTTCGTCGTGCCGTCAGCGGTGCCTTCATCGATCTTCAGGAAAAGCCGGTACTCGCCGAACCCGATCTTTTGATACGTGCTGTTCTCGATGTCATTGCTGTGGATCGTGCCGGTGTAGAGCTTCATCAGCGCCGCGGATCCCAACTCGCTCGAACTCTTGACCTGCGCGATTTCCCCGGTTCGGGCCACCACGGCGAGCGGGTTCTTGGGCTCGCGTTCATCATAGATGAAAACATGTTTCATCCGGTTGCTGCGGGTGTCGACCTTGTCGGCAAACACGAGCAGGTCAAAAAAGCCGGAAGTAAAAGTGCCTTCGCGGATCTGGCTCGCGGCTTTCGTGTTTCCCACCTTGATCAGAGTCCGTTTGAAATTCGTTTCGCCCCAGGGCACCCATTCGAGATTGAGGGAAATTGAGAGCGTCACCACGATCATGGAAAACACGACGAGCGGCGCGGCGAGGCGCCCGAGGCTGTACCCGTTCGCCTTCATCGCGACGAGTTCGCTATCGGACGAAAGTCGGCCGAACGCCGTCAGAACCGCGATCAGAAACGACACGGGAAGGGCGACCGGCAGGAACGAAAGCGAGAGGAGCATGGTCATTTTTCCGAGCGTCCATGCGGATACTCCGTGGACGATGAAAAACTCCGCTAGTCTGAGCGCCTGAAACATGAGGAAAATGAATATGAAGAAGACGAGCCCGCCGAAAAAAGGCCCGATCACTTCGGTGACCACGTAAAGATCGATCTTTTTCGGTTTGAGGAAATTCAAGATTCTCTCAATAGGCATTGCGGTTGATGAAGCCTTTCCAGAGTGTGAGGAATAGGATCTTCCAATCCAGGAAATAAGACCAGTTCCGGATGTAAAAAAGATCGCATTCGATACGCCGGTCCAGAGAGGTATTGCCCCGCCATCCGTTCACCTGCGCCCAGCCCGTGATCCCTGATTTCACTTTGTGGCGGAGCATGTAGTGGGCGATGTCCTTCCGGAATTGCTGGACGAAGACCGGGCGTTCGGGCCTGGGCCCGACGAGCGACATGTGGCCCAGAAAGACATTCCAGAACTGGGGGAGTTCATCCAGGCTGGTGGCTCTGAGAAAAGCGCCGATTGCCGTACGTCGATCGTCCGATGGTCTCGCCCAGACGGCGCCCGTGGCGACTTCGGCATCGACACGCATGGAGCGGAATTTCAGCATCCTGAAGGTCTTTCCGTCGAGGCCCATTCGTTCCTGCGAGTAAAGAACCGGGCCTTTCGAGGTCAGTTTAACGAGGGCACCGATCAGCAGGAGTACGGGCGAAAGAAGCAGGAGCGCGAGAGTGGAAACGCAAATGTCGGTGATTCGTTTAGCCAGGGCCCCCCAGCCGTTCAAGGGGGAGTCGTTCAGGTTGACGATCGGGAGCCCGTCGAAATCCTCGATTTCGCAGCCGAGCGTCACATACTCGTGAATGTCCGGGATGAGCTGGATGTCGACTGTTTCACTTTTCAGTGATTCAAGAATGCGGTCCATGTCGCCATACTGGTGACGCGGGAGGGAGATCACCACCCGGTCCGCCGCCGTTTCACGAATGAGTTGGGCGATCGGCTTCTCGCGAGGGTTCTCGCCGAAGTGACCGATGACCGGCTTTCCGCAGACCGACTGCAAAACAGAGCTCTCGTGCGTGATGACGCCCGGGATTCGCAGCCCGAGTTCGGGGAACTTTTCGATCCGCCCGATGAGGGTTTCGATCGCCTTGCCCTCACCGATGAGAAGCGCGTATCGCAGATTGTAGCCGCGCTTGCGTATCGCGCGCAGGGCGTTTCGCAGAACGAGTCTGAAGAACACGATCATGAACGCGCCCAGAACTCCGAAGTACATCATTACGGCTCGGGAATACTTGTATTCGCTGAACAGGTACGTGAGCGCGATGAAGAACAGGATCGCGACTCCATGTGCCCGGAGAAGCAGATGAACTTCGTGCGTCCGGCGAAGCATCCTGCGTGATTGGTACACCTTCAGCGCTGAAAAGACCGTCATCCAGAGCGCCATAACAAGGGGCGTGAGTGCCGCGTATTTCGAGAACTTCGGGAAGCCCTTCGTGACCTCGATGATCGGAACGTTGAACCGAATCCAATACGCGGCCAGCCAGACGCCGCCGATGACGCAGGCG
>DATDSK010000210.1:0-12707 GCA_035291325.1 Bdellovibrionota bacterium
TTCCTCCTGCTCACAGCGGGCAAAACCCTCCCGATAGCCGACCTCCCGGCCTTCATGATCACCTTCGGCCGGCGCGCGAACGGAAGCTTCACGAGCGCCATCATCCTGCCCGTCGGAATACCCCCTGCTCTGCGCGGGGCCTGTGTCTATAGGCACTGGGGGCACGGGGACAATCGTCGCGGTCGGCTCCGGCTCGGGTGTTGGCTGCACCGTGTTAGTCGGAGTGGGAACCGGGTGCGCAGTGGGGCGCGGAGCAGGAACCGGCCTCGGTGCCGGAGGCAGAACCGTTCGCGTGGGGGTGGGAACGGGATGTGGCGTGGGTCGTGGGTTCGCGATTGGTTTTTGAGCGAAGGCGAGGTTCGTTCCGATTCCAAGGCCGATTCCAAGGCCGATTCCAACGACTGAAGTGACTGCCCAAATTCCCAATGTTCTGAATTTTGTGGCCATTTTTCCCCCGGGTCTGATCGCCCGCCTAGCGACCGAGCAATTGGAGTGCCACGCGAGGGAAAGTCCGGACGCAAAGATCCCCTTGATTTCTAAAGTCTATTACAGCAAAAGAAGGGCTGCCGAAACAAGCAGTTCAGCACTGGGAGCAGAATGACCCCGTTTCAAACCATCGGAATCGTCCACTCGTGCTTCAAAGAGAAATTCGGCATTCCTCGACAACCCCGCATGATTCCCGAGGCGACCGGCGTTCTCAAGCTCCTCGACCTTCCCGAAATGCGCGATGCCGTCCGGGGACTCGAGGAATTCAGTCATGTCTGGGTCATTTACATTTTTCACGGACACAAGCCGGCAAATGATTGGAAATCGCTCATCCGTCCACCCCGACTCGGCGGCACAAAGAAGGTCGGCGTTTTCGCTTCCCGATCGCCTCACCGGCCGAACCCGATCGGGATTTCGGCGCTCAAGCTCGAACGAATCGATTTGGCGGCAGCCGGCGGCATTGAACTTCACCTGAGCGGACTCGACCTCCTCGATCAAACACCGGTCATCGACATCAAACCCTATGTTTCTTACGCCGACTCCATTCCGGAAGCCGAAACATCATGGGCCACCGATCCTCCCCGACAGCTCCCGGTTGAATTTTCGCCGGAAGCACTTTCGGAATGCGAACGCATCACGCACGAAGAAATTCCTGGCTTCGATCAACTCGTAAAAAAGATGATCGCGCTCGACCCGAGGCCCGCGTTTCAAGCACAGCGTGGCGCAAAGGGTCCACAAACGGCAGAGCAAAGTTACGCCGCGCGTATCCATCACTTTGACGTTCATTGGACATTAGAATCACAGGGACCGCAGGCGACCTCGCAGGAGGCGACAAGCAACGAACGTTGCCGAGTCACCCGGATTCTAGTGTCCTGAGATCTCCCCGATCGTCGAAAGCCGGTGAAATGCGGTGCCGGTCTTCGCGATCGCTTCGGCCCCGCCGTCTTCGCGGTCCACGACCGTGAGCGCCGCGACCGGTTCGTAACCGGCTTCGCGCAAACGCTCAATCGCGCGAATGCTGGACGCGCCGGTCGTCACGACGTCCTCGAGAACCAGAACCCTCGCGCCCGGTCGTAAATTTTCGACACCTTCGACATAGCGCGCGGTACCATGACCCTTCGGCTCCTTGCGAACGATGAAAGCCGGCCAACGAACGCCGTGAGCTCTCGCCGCCAGGGAAATCGCGGTGGCGAGTGGATCAGCCCCCAACGTCAGCCCCCCGACCGCATCAATCGAGAGTCCCTCTTTTCTGATCATTTCGAAGGCGAGCTCCCCGATCAGATAAGCCCCGTCCGGGTCCAAAGTGGTAGCCTTGAGATCGATATAGAAAGTGCTCTTCTTCCCTGAAGAAAGCGTGAAGTCACCTTCCCGGTAACTTCGTTTACGAATGAGACGAATCAGTTCGTTGCGGAGTGCTTCGTAATCCATGCGCGAATGTCCTCGAATACTTTTTCTTTTCCGATTTCGTTGACGACTTCGTGAAAAAATTCCGGATACGTTTTCACTTCCTTATCCCGGCTTTTCAATTTTTTCGCGAACTTCAAGACCAACTTCGAATCAATCACCTTGTCCTGCATTGCCACCAGAAACTGCAGCGGAACCGTGATGCCGCCTGAAAAACCCGCGGTATCCGCGATCGCGCGCAACAATTCCGCGTAGAACCGCGGCGTTAACTTCCGATGGACCAGGCGATCCGCGATATACGCGTCGGAGACGGCCTGGTCATGTGAAAGCGTCTGCGGATCAAGCTCGGAGCTCAGCTGGAGGGACCCCCAGACTTTCGAAAGAAGATGGGCGGCCGTGCGCTTCGCCAAAGGGACCTCCACCCGTATGCCCAGGAGCGGCGAAGAGATGCTCGCCGATTTCACAGGAAGCTTCGGGTCCTTGTGAAACGCGCGCAGCGCGATCATGCCTCCCATGCTATGCGCGAAAACGTGGAGCTCGGATTTTCCGAACCGCTTTCTCAGGCGCTCATCCAGGCGCCGGATCGAGAGAATCGCGTCGTCCACAAGGACGTCGAAATGGTCGACATGCCCGCGAAGCCCCTCCGACCGGCCATGCCCTCTGAAATCCACGCAATAAACCGCCTGCACGGAGTCTTTGAAATAATGCGGAAAATGAAGATAGCGTCCGCCATGCTCGCCAAGCCCATGAAAGACAATCAATGCTCGAGGGCTGGTCCAGGCATTCTCGTCGACATGATGGAGAAGCGCGAACAGCCCCTCGAAGGTCTCCCATTCCGAAGACCACCCTTCGGGTAAACCCGGGAAACCGCGTGGTTGTACGAACCCGAGGTGCGGGCTAAGCCCCTTCGGCATGAATGTATGCCTCGATCGCGCGGCGCGCGGAGTCCGAGAGCTTCTCGAATCTGAAGCTGAATCCACGCCGGTCTTCAAGCACTCGCGCGATCACGCCTTCAGCCACGAAGGATTGAATCTTTCCAGCCGCGTCGCTGACGTTCATTTTCACTTTCTGTCCGGTTGTCCCGGGAAGCTTATCCGTAAGAACCTGGAGGCCTCCGACGCTGATGTCACGACAGATCCCGACCGAAACCGCCTCGTTATGCGCCATGACGATCTTGGCAACAAGTGGCCGGCGCGGCGCGGCTCTCTGATCAAGCTTCTCTTGTTCCGGTTTAAATCCTTCCAGGTTCTGATCCCGCTGATCGCTTTTGGGCGCCTTGGGAGGAACGCTGTTTTTTGCTTTCTTCCTGGCATCAACCGAGGCGGCAACGGCTTCACTGAAAGTCTCGATATTTTCGAGCCGAACCCAGTCGGGTAACTCGTTCTTCCACGCGAAAACACGCCCGTGAATTTTGCCGATTCGCAGATACCGTTTGATTTCCTCCGTCGTGAAAGGACCGAACTGCGACTCGTTGTAATAGAGGAACCACATCCGCTCTTCGCGCGGCGGCGTCACGGGTGGCCCCGGCTGCCTTGTCCCCGCTGAACGGCGGCCGGCGACCTGCTTCACAGCGGGCTTGGCGGCCTCCTCGACCTGATGCTGCACATCCTTTTGGGGAAGCTGCGGGACCGCGGATTGAAAAGTCTTGATGTCGCAGATCCTGCGCCAATCAGCTTGCCCCGGCTTCCATACGTAATGGGCAAAGGTGATTTCCTGGTCGACGACCTTCTGATAGACGTCTGAGGCGGTCAGAGGCCCGACCCAATGATCCCCGAATGCGACATACCACTGCGGAATGTTATCCTCAAAAAGGATATTGCCCGTGTTTTCCATATCCTAAAGTTTAGGGGAACCCGACTCTCCCGCCAAGAAAAATACTCCCGAATTCTCACGGGGACCATTCGAAAGCACCGATCTCCGGAGCCGATCCACTGAATGGGAGCCCCACGTTTGCCCCCGCGTTGATCAGGGGACTGCCCGCCTCAAGGGAATAGAAGGTCCTCCATTCCCCGGATTTGCGGAATTTCGGGTCCACATTCAAATTATTGCTGATCACCGGGGCGGTGGCCCCGGTATTCACGATCGAGCCGGTTTCAAAAAAGTCGTTATTCGTGACAATCGGATTAATAATGTTATAGGCCGAAGCACCTTCAAGGTACAGAGAAGGCATTCCCGAAATCCGTTGAATGACATTATTCATGATCTTCAAATTCGTCACTTTAACCGCGGGCTTGACCGCGACGACGATTCCGCCCTTCGGATTCCCGACATCCGTGATGACGTTGTTGACGATCTGAATGTCATCCATGCCGGTCTGCATCGGGATCCCAGGGTAAAGGGCGATCGCCTTGCGGTCCGATCTGTCAAAAACATTGTTCCTGATCCGGATGTGGTTAACGCCGTATTTGTTGTACATGTTGCTGGCATTCCAAAGCCCGAGTGCATGGCCCACGACATGGTTATTGTAAAAATCGAGATGACTCATCGAGATCTCATGACCGTCGATGTAATACCCGACCGCCTCGGCGAAGTTGACGTAGTTGTCGTGAAATTTCAACGCCCACGTCCCGCCGTTCTGTCGGGCGGAAACCAGCGAGAGCATTCCGTAAAATTCGCTGTTATAGATCTCGCTGTCGGTTTCAAGATTCCAGAATTCCAGAACGAAGGGATAGGGATTCTTTCCCAAACTGATACGGAACTTCGAATCACGAATCGTCATGTGCTTGAGCCAGCCCGGCCAGGACTTGATCGCGTTTCCCGAAGATCCGAAGCTTGGCCCTTCTTCAACGACCATGCGTTCTATCAGCAGGTCTTCGAGTGACTGAATATAAACGCTTGCACCCATCGTGTTTTCGGAAAGGTAAGCCGGCGAACAACCTGTGATCGTGACATTGCGGATGACATCGCTTCTGGCGTAGTCGGGCGGCGGAACCGGCTCAAGCCAGTCACTGCAGCCGTTCTGAATGCCGTTCCATTGCAGCATCCCGACCATGTGGATCGCGGTATCCCGGATCGCGGTGAAATCGACATTCTCAATCGTGAACCGATGGCGGCCGACGACCTGCATGCCCCGCGCGAGAGATCGGCCGTTGCCGTCGAGCTTGAAGCCGCTGACCTTCTGGTTTCCATCGATGATCGGATTGGATTCGGCACGGAGATACCAACTCGAGTAAGAACTTTTAATGGTGACCAGGTTCTTTCCATCACCCTCGATGTTGACTTTCGGCGCGAGAATGCACTGTCCATTGTCCGTGTAAGTCCCGGCCCCGACCACAATGATCGCCCCCTCGGTTTGCACGCGGCTGCACGCGTAGGACAGCGTGGCCCAAGGCGAGCTGATCGAACCGTCATTGGCATTGCTGCCGCTCGGCGATACGTAATAATGCGGAGCTTCGATCGGCTGCGACGGTCCTGGCACCCCGAGAACGTTCACCTCCGCAACCGCGGTCCAGGGATTGCCGTTCACCTCGGATAAAGCGCGGAGGCGGACAAAGCGTCCCACCTTGGGCGGGAAGCTCACCTCTTTTTCAGAAATATCGTTCGTGAAAGTCCCGATCGCGACCGGCTCGCCCCAGAAGTCCCCGCCCGCGCTCACGTAAAATTCGTATCGCGCGATTCTTCCGTTCAAATCGATGGGATCGGGCTTCGGCAAATAACGAAAACCGCTCATCAGGTACCATCCGCCGAGATCAATCTGGATCTCATGCGGCGGCGGCGGCTCAATATTGCTGGACCAGTGCGTTCTCCAAAACGTGGAAGGATTACCGTCAAATGCATTCAGTCCCCTCGCGTTTTCGCTAACAGTCTCCTCGCTGTCAACGTACTTCAAAACCCAGTGACTGCGGGAGAGCGCATCGGCGTGGGTTCTGATTGAAACAGGAGTTGAATTCCCGGAAATATTCCCGGCGGCGTCATAGGCCGAAACCATGTACGAATAATTCGTCCAGGACGCGAGCCCCGAGTCCTCGAAGCGGGGCTCAGTCGTACGCGCGACATCAACGCCGTTGCGAACAATCCGGTAGCCCATCACTTTATTTCTGTCGAAAGAAGCCTGCCAGGTCAGAACAATCCTCGACGACGACGTGGCATGAGCCATGAGTTCGGAAGGTATGCTGGGTCGATCTCTGTCCTCCTTCAGGTCATCTATCGGCAGCTTCGGCACGGTACCCTCGGGCGATCCAGCTGACTCAGTCGGCCCGATCGCCGGCTGACCCGATGAATACAATGCCGACCAGAGTTCCCGAGTCGATCGCGAGCATCCCGTGACTAACAACAAAACAGAAGCACAGAGGAGCGCGCTCCCAAAAACCTTCAGTCCCGCTCGAGTCGGGCTCCCCCTCCAGCTTCGCAAATCCCCCCCATTCAATTTTGGGCTGGGATCCCCTTATCCCAGCCCAAAACCTTCAGCCTCAAGGAGTATATTCAAAGGCACCGATATCAGGTTTTCCGTCCGGCACGGCTATCCCGGTAGCCACGCCAGCGTTGATCATCGGGCTTCCAGACTGGAGCGAGAAGTATTCCATCCAGCCGCCCGTCTTCCTGAACCTCGGATCGACGCCGTTCAGATTCCCGCTCATCACGGTGCCGCTACCACCATTGCTGATACCGCCGGAGTTGAAGAACGCGTTGTTTTGAACGACCGGAGCTCTCAAATTACCTCCGCCCCCGAGAAAAATACCTCCATCTCCGGAATTCTGAATGATATTGTTCTGGATCCTGAGATTCGAGAGAACCTGCCGGCTCGCGTCGATCGATATTCCAGTACCGGCCGAATCGGTGATCACGTTATTCGCAATCAACAGATCGTTGATCGCGGTTCCCAGGGGATTGCCCGGCCACACAACCATTCCTGCTTTGTGAGCGCGCTCGACGACGTTGTTCCGGAATTGAACATGGTTCACGCCCGCGTGATTGTACATATGACCCGCGACCCAAACGGCTGCCGTATAACCGACGAAGTGATTCCTGTAATAGTCGGCGTCACTCAGCGAAAGTTCGTGCCCTTCTCCCCAACCGTTTGAATCCGTGAACTCAACGTAGTTGTCGTGGAACTTCAAGGCCCAAGCTCCGCCATCCTTCGCCCCCGCGACGAGGGAGAGGTACCCTCCATAGAATTCGTTGTTGTAAACATCGCAATCCTGCATGAAGTTCCAGATCTCGATCGGGATCGGCTCGATGTTATTCTGTCGCGTGACTCTGAATTTTGAGTTCTTAATGACCAGATGTTTGACATAACCCGGCCAGGACTTAAGCGCGTTCCCTCCTGTGCCATTCTCAACAACAGAGACGTTGTCGATGACCATGTCTTGCACCGCTTTAATCAGGAACGAAGCATTCAACGCCTGCCCGTTGTGAGGAGCCGATGAATTGGTGATCGTGACATTCCTGACGACATCGCCGATGCCCCATTGCGGAGGCGGCACCGCCGGCCACTCCTGGTCAGCGCCATTCCACCAGTCTAGGCCTTGCATTTGTATCGCGGCATCCGCGATATTCACGAAATCCATGTCTTGGATGAAGAAACGGTGGCGACCCGAGACCTGCATCCCGTGACAGAGTGCGCGTCCGTTCCCATCCAGTTTAAACCCGGTGACGGATTGATATCCCTCGACCGGAGGATTGGAATTGGCCGTGATATACCAACCCCCGTAAGAGCTTCTGACCGTCGTGACAGTTCTGCCCTCGCCACGGATACTGACTCTGGGCGCGAGATCACATCCGCTGTTATCAGTATACGTTCCAGCTTTCAGGACAATTCCGTCTCCGGCCGTCCTGACCCGTCCGCAGGCATAGGACAAGGCAGCCCATGGCCGAGCCTCACTCCCGTCGTTGGAGTTTGACCCGTTCGTGGCAACATAATAGAGCCTGCCAGTGATCGCCGGCAAAGCGTTGTCACCGATTTCGATGACTGCTGAACAGATCTTCGGCAATCCGCTCGCTGAAGCCCCCAAGTAAATCTTTTCTGCTTTGGAGTACTTCAGTCCGGCGAACGCCGCCACGTTATTGACCGGAGTGACCGGATTGGCGGTCGCGGTCAAAGTCCCCGTCGCCCGCGTCGTGCACGCCGCATCGGTATACGCAGCGAGCGTTACGGCAGCCGTACCGAAGGTCGGATTGCCTACCGCATCCCGGAAGCCGATTGCGGGCTGAGGTTCAAACACACTTGCCACCCCGGCATTATTCGGCGGCTGAGTTTCGAAAACAATCGAGGCCGCCGCGCCCGGAGGCGTTCCCGGATAACCGGCGACGTTCAGTTCACCCACCATCGTCCAAGCCCCTCCGTTCACTTCCGAAAGCGCTCGCAACCGGATGTAACGGCCGGATTTGCCGGATAAGGCGACTGTCTTTTCGGTCCCGTCGTTCGCGAAAGTCCCCGCCGCGACCGGCGCACCCCACGTATTGCCGTCGAAGCTCACGTAGAATTCGTATTGAGCGATTCTTCCGTTCACTTCAGCGGTGTTTCCGTTCGGCAGGTACCGGAACGAATAGAGTTCGTGGTACTGACCCATGTCGATCTGGATCTCGTGCGGCGGATTCGGACCGCTCCACCCGGTTCTCCAAATCGTGGTCGGCTTTCCGTCAAACGCATTCGCGCCGACTTCGTTCGCGCCAGCCGTTTCCTGGCTGTCGACGTATTTCAATTTCCAGCCCGAACGATCGACGGTCGCCGGTCCCGCCGCCGCGGTCCCGACCACGTTGAGTTCGCCGACCATCGTCCACGCGCCGCCATTCACTTCAGAAAGCGCGCGGAGCCGGATATAGCGGCCGATCTTCGCTTTCGCGAAAGTAACCGATTTCTCCGTGGCGTCGTTAGCAAATTTTCCGGAGCTGACCGGCACTCCCCAGTTCGTCCCGTCGATGCTCACGTAGAACTCGTAGTCGGCGATCCGGCCATTCACCTCTGTCGGGTGAGACAGATACCGGAAGCCCGAGAGCGAGTAGAAAGCTCCCATGTCGATTTGAATCTCGTGCGGAGGTGCGGCCGTCGTTGACCAGGATGTCCGCCAGATCGTCTGCGGATTGCCGTCAAACGCATTCGCGCCGACTTCACGGGCACCCAGGGTTTCCTCGCTGTCCACATACTTGAGCTTCCAAGCAGTGCGTGAGACCACTGAACCCAACGTCGAGATCGAAACCGCCGCGGATTTCGCGGAGACGTTCCCCGCTGAATCGTAGGCTGCCACTTGATAGGAGTAGGCGGTGTCTTCGGCGAGCCCGCTGTCGTGATAACTCGTTGAAGTCACGATTCCCACCTTACTGCCCTGCCGATACACCTCGTAACCGGCCACTCCGACATTGTCAGTCGAGGCGGTCCAGCTGAGATTGATTTCGGTCTTCGATGAGCCGCTTCCCGTCACCCCGCTCGGTACGCTGGGGGCGGTCGTATCGCCGAGCGTCTTCACCGAAATCGAAGAGGATTGAGGCGAGGCGTTCCCGCTCCCGTCAAACGCACTCACGGCGTAGGAATAGGAAGTCGAGAGCGAGAGGCCCGTATCGGCGTAACTCGTCCCCGTCACCGTCGCCACTTTCGCGCCGTTTCTGAAAATGTTGTAACCGGCAACGGCGACATTGTCAGCCGAGGCGCTCCAGCTCAGGTTCATGGAATTCGAAGACGGCGTTCCGGCGAGGTTCGCCGGCGCAGTCGGGGCCTGACTGTCCTCGACGCCAAGCGCATTCAACTCAGCCACGTGCGTCCAAGGATTGCCGTTCACCTCGGTCAAAGCAAGAAGCCGCATATACCGGCCGGGTGCCGACGGGAACGTCACTTCCTTCTCGGAAACATTGTTCGCGAAGGTGCCCTTCGCGACTGCGGTACCCCAATTCGTCCCGTCCATGCTGACGTAGAACTCGTACTGCGCGATTCGTCCGTTCGCTTCCGTCGCATGCGGAAGATACCGGAAACCGTTCAAAACATAAACCTTGCCCATGTCGATCTGGATTTCATGTGGCGGCACCGGCGCTGGCCACCAGGCAGTCCGCCAGATCGTCAACGGCTTGCCGTCGATCGCGTTGGCTCCCGCCTCATTCGCGCCGGCTGTTTCCTGGCTGTCCACGTGCTTGACCGTCCAGCCCTCGCGTGAAAGCGCCGGCGCGGGCGTCATTACAGAGACCGCCGCCGATTGCGCGGAGGTATTTCCGGCGGCATCAAACGCGGCCACCTTATACGAATGCGTCGAGGCGCCCAAAACTCCGCTATCCGTGTAACTCGTCGCGAGAACCGTCGCGAGCTTCGCGCCGTCGCGATAAACCTCATAGCCGGCCACACCCACGTTATCCGATGAAGCACTCCAGCTCAGACTCACCTGGGTCGGAGACAATGCGACTCCGGCAAGACCCGCCGGAACACTCGGTGCGGAGGTGTCGGTCAACGTTCTCACCGAAACCGCGGCGCTGAGACCCGAGGACTTCCCGCTCGCGTCGTAAGCCGCGACGGCATACGAGTAAGTCGTCCCGGTCACGAGCGTCGTATCGCTGTAGCTCGTCGCCGACGACTGCGCGATCTGCGCACCATTGCGATAAATCGTGTAACCTGTCACGCCAATGTCATCCGACGAAGCCTTCCAACTCAGATTGACCTGAGTCATCGAAACCGCCGTTGCCGTGAGCTCGGCGGGAACCGTCGGATTTTGTGAATCACTGATGGTGGTTTCTCCAAAAGCCAACAATTCGGCCACCATTGTCCAGGGGTTCCCGTTCACCTCCGAAAGCGCTCGCAACCGGATATAGCGGCCGGTTTTCGACGCGAAAAAGACGTCCTTTGCAGCCGTGTCGTTGGCGAACGTCCCGGTCGCGACCGCGGTACCCCAATTCGTCGCGTCCGCGCTCACGTAGAATTCATAGCGCGCGATCCGGCCGTTCACGTCAGACGAATCGGCTTTCGGAACATAGCGGAACCCGTTTAGCGCGAAAGATTTCCCCATATCGATCTGGATCTCATGCGGAGGAGTCGGTGCCGGCCACCAGGCCGTGCGCCACACCGTGAGAGCATTGCCATCCAGGACATTCGCTCCCGCTTCATTCGCATTCGCGGTTTCCTGGCTATCGACATACCTGACGCTCCAGCCAGTTCTCGACAACGTCGGAGCATTGCCAAGCACATTCAGTTCGGCCACCATTGCCCAGGGATTTCCGTTCACTTCAGAAAGCGCTCGCAAGCGGATGTAACGGCCGCTCTTCAATGCGAAGTTCACCTGCTTCTCGGTCGCGCTGTTCGCGAATGTCCCCGTCGCGACGGCGGTTCCCCAGTTCGTGCCATCCGCGCTCACGTAAAATTCATATTGAGCGATCCGGCCATTCACCTCGGCGCTGTTCGGATGCGGCAAATACCGGAATCCATCCAGCTCATAGGAACGGCCCATGTCGATTCGAATCTCGTGCGGAGGAGTGGGTGCCGGCCACCAAGCCGTACGCCAAACGGTGGACGGATTTCCGTCAATCGCGTTGGCTCCAATTTCGTTCGCGCCGACGGTTTCCTGGCTGTCGACGTAAGTCACCGCCCATCCTGTTCGCGGCAGTACCGAGCCTGCATAGGCCGCCCCGCTCAGCAGCGCACCGGCGATGAACCCGGTTAAAATGAATGTTGTCGATGCAAACAAACGCAAAAGACACGCTTGAGCGTTACTATTCCCCGATTGCATAGTAGTCTCTCCCGTCAATCTATTCGGCATACTGCCGCGAAAAGTTTTCTATTATCTCCATTCTAACAACCGCAACACAGCGCGTCAAACTTAAGTTCGAGCCGCTCCCACGCCTTGAAAGGCGTGTCGCCACCGACACAGTCCACGACCAGTCCAACGCCACAGTCTCGCCACAGTCGATAAATTCACGCTTACTGAAGCTCAAAAGCGCCGATATCGGGCGCGCTCCCCTTGAACGGCAAGCCCACATTCGCCCCCGCATCGATGAGAGGACTCGAATTCTGAAGCGAGAACCACTCGATCCAATTTCCCGTGCCCTTAAACTGCGGATTCAGCGCACGATTGTTGGTGTTGGTGACATTTGAACAGCCCAGATTACCGAAACCACCACTGTTGAAATAAACATTATTCGTAATGACCGGACTCACGCAACGGTCTGAAGACGCTCCGTAGCTGCCGATCGCGGCCTCGGTCGTGTTCTGAATCACGTTATTCGAGATCTTGAGGTTCGTCAGTCTCGCGCTCGAAAACGCGAGCTGGATCCCGCTCCCCTGGGCTTCGCTGATTACATTGTTGTGGATCTCCACATTGTCAATCGCGGTGTTCAGCGGGATGCCCGGGAGAACCATCACGGCCCTCTTCGGCGTCTTCTCGATGACATTATTGCGAATCCTGACGTTTCGGACGCCTTCGTAATTGTACATATGACTTGCGTTCCAGACGCTCACGCCGTATCCGACCACGTGATTATTATAGAAGTCGAGATGACTCATCGAAAGCTCATGCCCCTCGCCCCAGGTACCGGCTTCGGAAAAATCAACCAGGTTATCGTGAAATTTGAGCGCCCAAGTCCCGCCATCCTGCGCACCGGAGACGAAGGAAAGATATCCGCCGCGAAACTCGCTGTTGGAAATCTCGCAATCCTTCAGAAAATTCCAAATCTCGATCGGAATCGGTTCAGAGTTGTTCGCACGACTGACAATGAACTTGGAATTTCGAATCGTCATGTGCTTGACCCAGCCGGGCCAGGATTTAAGGGCATTGCCTCTTCCGCCCGTCGCGGAAGACTCGTCGACGACGACATTGTCGATAACGAGATCCTCAAGAGAGTTGATAAAAAGACTCGCGTTCAGCGCTACTCCATTATGAGGTCCGGAGCACCCCGTGATCGTGACATTT
>DATDSK010000211.1:0-16971 GCA_035291325.1 Bdellovibrionota bacterium
CATTGCCTCGTGTCGATGTTTAAAGAGGTTCTCATGCGAGCCTTTTCGCATAGCATGGGGGCTTCTCCTTGACAACGGATGCGGTGTTGGATAACTCCATTGGTCTCACAGTGCCAGGCGAGTATCCAAGGGACCGGCCAATGGGGTGCTTTAAGAACCCCTAGGACCCCAAAAGACCAGACTCTCCGAAGAACTCAGCAGGAGTATTTATGAAGAGGACCTATCAACCCAGCCGAACAAAGCGCCGCCGCCGGCATGGCTTTCGTGCACGCATGAAAACGCCGACCGGGAAAAAAGTATTGAAAAGACGTCGTGCCAAGGGCCGCAAACGTCTCTCCGCCACCATCGCCGGCAAGTAGTTTCGATTACGGGAACAGCCCCTCGCACTCAGTCACTGAACACCGATCGCAGGCTCCACTATCCGAGGGAGTACAGGCGGTTTTTTGACCGAAGCACGGTCTTCCGCTTTACGGAGTGTACGGTTTTCAGAATTCCGAATGACCTCGGTCACTTCCGCCTCGGAATTACCCTCAAGGCCCGTGGAACGTCGGTTGAAAGAAACCGCGCAAAGCGCCAGATTCGAGAGGTTTTTCGTGCGCATGCCCAGCACCTCGGGAGCTTTGATTACAATGTTGTGGTACCGGGGACAAAGAAGCTCGCTTTTCCGTTCCACAGGAAGCTTGGCGCATGCTTGAGAAAGGAGATTCAGAGTGTCTTCGCCCGCTAAAGCAATATCCCTGATCTTTTCTCTTTATCGTGGGTTCCTGTCACCCCTGATCCACCTTCTTGCGGGGCCGGGCTTCGGGTGTCGCTTCCAACCGACTTGCAGCGAGTACGCCCATGAGGCGCTTCGGCTACATGGTCTGGTTCGCGGCGGGCTTCTCAGCCTCAAGCGGCTCGGCCGGTGTCATCCGTTTTCTTCGCCGTCAGGATACGACCCCGTGCCCTCTTGCCCCCGTGCGTTCGCGAAAGACCTGTGATATCGAACCAGTAACTTTAGAGGTACAGAATGGATCGTAGAACCCTCCTCGCGATTACCTTGTGTTTCGCAATTTTCGTGTTTTGGCAGAAATTCTATTTGGAGCCGCGCATTCCCGCCCAACAGCGCATGCCGCACGTCACTGAAACGGCAGCGGCCCCGCAAGCCACGGCGACCGCGCCCGCAGCGCCGAGTACTCCTGGGCCGTCTTCTAAAGCCTTGTCCCAGGCCCCGCGAACACCAGCACCCGTGGCGCAACGCACGCCGGAATTAAAAAACCTTCCCTCGGCAACCGGAGAGGTCACCGTCACGGACGGGCCGTATCTGATTTCGAATTGGAATCTGAAAAACTATCGAACCGGGCTTGCGCAGACAACTGCGACAATCGACCTCGCGTCCGTGACTCATCAGCCTGGCGAGCTGACGCTCGCTTTCGATGATCCTGCGTACGCTTATCTCAGCCACGTCCAGGGCGAGTTCAAAGCCGGTCCGAAAGGGACACTGGTTTGGCGCTATGAAGACGCCAACGTAACGCTCTCAAGGGAAGTCACCAGCTCTCCCGATCAACCTTATCTTAGCGCCAGAATCAGCGCCGAGTTCAAAGACAAGCGTCCGGCCTACGCCTTCCTGAGCATCGCCTCGCAGGGAATTCCCGAAGATCCCGAGGAACAGGACCGGCAGGTTCTCTATTATTCGAATCAATCGCTCGAACGGCTTTTGGTGAGCGACGCGATTGAAACGAAGGAAGTTTCCACGCCCGTGAAGTATATTGGCGCCGCGAACAGGTACTTCCTCCTGGCGCTCCTCCCCGAGGCGGGGCTTGAGCCAAAGGGCCTGATTCAGCCGGGCGCGCAGGGCGGAGGCAAGCTCAGCCTAGTCTATCCCGTTAGCGGGAACTCCATCACCATTCCGCTGAAGGTCTACTTTGGCCCGAAAGATCTGGAAGTCCTTCGGACGGTTGATCCCCTTCTTGATCACACGGTCGATTTCGGCTGGTTCACGGCATTCGCGTATCCGCTTCTGAAGATTCTGCGCTGGTTTTATAAATACGTTGGCAACTACGGCGTTGCGATCATCCTTCTGACGCTCCTTCTGAAAATCGTCACCTATCCGCTGACATACAAAAGCGTGAAAAGCATGAAGGAGATGGCCAAAATCCAGCCACAGCTCCAGAAGCTTAGAGAGAAGTACAAGAACGACAAGGAAGCGCTCAATCGCGAGATGCTCACGATGATGCGAAGTCATGGCTACAATCCGATGGCCGGCTGTCTGCCGATTCTGGTTCAAATGCCGATTTTCTTCGCCCTTTATCGTGTTCTTTACGGTTCGATCGAACTTTACCACGCGCCTTTCGCGCTCTGGATCCAGGACCTTTCAAGCAAAGACCCTCTTTATGTGACGCCGGTCCTGCTCTCAATCACGATGTACATCCAGCAAAAGCTGACCCCGACGACCGGGATGGATCCCGCGCAGGCAAAAATGATGCAATTCATGCCTCTCATTTTCGGGGCCTTCATGTTGACCCTGCCTTCGGGTTTGACAGTCTACATGCTGGTAAACGCCATCGCCAGCATTGCGCAGCAAATCGTGCTGAATAAGAAGTTTGATACCGGCCATGTCACCGCTTTCGCCAAATCCCGGTAACTATCTTTCTGAAGATACTATCGCGGCACTTGCTTCGGCTCCCGGTGGAGCAATCACGATCCTCCGGATCAGCGGTCCGCAGGCGTTTTCGGCTTTGCGTGCGCTCGTCAAAAACAAACCATCGCGGGATGCAGTTGAAGCGAATGACCGGGTTCTTTTCCGGGCGCACTTGCGCGATTCGGCGGACCTGCCGCTAGATGAGGCTCTGGCGGCCCGGTTTCAAGCCCCGCGAAGCTTCACGGGAGAAGATGTTGTCGAGCTCTACCTTCACGGGGGCGCCTTCATTGCCTTTCGCGTAATGGAGGTGCTCTCTGAATTCGGAATTCGTCAGGCGCTCCCGGGAGAGTTCAGCTTTCGCGCCGTCCGGAACGGGAAGCTTACGCTCGCGCAAGCACAATCCGTGGCCGACCTCATCGCTGCGACAAACGACAGTGCCGTCCGCCTGGCGCTTGAAAAGCTCTCCGGTTCTCAAAACCGCCTTCTTGAAAAAATCGCCGACGATTTGCGAAATGTCGCCGTTTTGGCCGAGGCGGCGATCGACTTTTCCGATCAAGAGGACGTCAGCTCCTCTTCCCCGAGCCTCAGCCTCGAATCATTAAAGAAAAAGCTCCTCCCGGTATTAGAAACCCTTAAAAAGCTCCAGTCGACTTACGCGCGGGGGCTCCGCATTCAAGGCGGCGTGCGCGCGGCCTTCATCGGCTTGCCGAACGCCGGGAAATCGAGCTTTTTCAACGCCCTGTTGGGCGAAGATCGCTCGATTGTATCTGAACTCGCGGGAACAACCAGGGACGTCGTGCACGAGCAAATGAGCCTCCGGGGCCAGCGCGGCACGGTCACGCTGCGCCTGGAGGATACCGCGGGCCTGCGAAGCCCTGAACACCCGGTTGAGAAAATGGGCATTGAGCGGACTCTGCGTAGCGCAAGGGATGCCGACCTCATTCTCCTTATCGTCGACGGACGGAGCTGCCTGACACATGGCATTGACTCAGTTCAAAGTCAGTGGCGTGCCATTGGAAGCCCCAAAGAGAAAACCGTGGGTATTCTTTCAAAAATCGACCGGCTGAGTTCCACCGAACGGGATCTCGCCCGCGAAACCTGTAGCTCTCTCGAAATTCCCACCTGGATTCCTGTGTCATCGACCACCGGAGAAGGCGTCTCCACCGCGGTTGAAAAAATCACCGCGTTTTGCGATCGGTGGTTTAATCGCGACACCGAGGAGGTCGTTCTGACTCGTTTGGATCAGGAGCGCGCGGTGGCGCTCGCCATCGATCATTTAAACCAGTCGAAAACCGCGGATTACGCCGACCTTTTCGCGGCGGATATTCGTCACGCTTTGCACGCCCTGGCGCCGATGATCGGGGATACTCTTCCGGATGACATTCTGAACGAGATTTTTTCGACCTTTTGCATCGGCAAATAACTACAATTTCAACCCATCTTCAGATAAAGGGGAGGAAACGGGGACTGCGGTCTCCCGGGCTCGCGCCCGACACACACCAATGCCTTTTCAGGGGGATATTATGACCATGCCTATTCAAACAATCGGTGTTTTGGGTTCCGGACAAATGGGAATCGGAATCGCTCAAACGGCAGCACAAGCCGGCTTCGAGGTGCTGTTGGCGGATCTTTCCCTGGAACTTGCCGAACAAGGAAAGGCAAAAATCGCGGGACAGCTTAAGCGACTTATCGAAAAAGGCAAGATGACCGAGGAGGATTCCCAAAAACTTCTTGCTCGTATCCGCCCGCTTCGCGGGATTCCGGAGCTGAAACCGGCGCAGCTCGTAATCGAGGCGGCGAGTGAAAAGCCCGAGCTGAAATACGAGCTATTCAAACAACTCGATGCTCATTGCGCGCCTTCAACCATCCTGGCAACAAATACGTCCTCCATCAGCATTACCGCGATCGCAGCTCAAACCAAACGGCCTGAGCTTGTCGTCGGGATGCACTTCATGAATCCGGTGCCCGTCATGAAGCTCATCGAGGGAATCCGGGGGCTGCAAACATCCGATCAGACCTTCAATCTCGTTCGCGGAGTCGCCGAAAACATGGGCAAGACCGTCATCGAAGCCAAGGACATGCCGGGTTTCGCCGTGAACCGAATACTCATACCGATGATCAACGAGGCCGTTACGGCTCTTCACGAAGGTGTTGCTTCGGTGGAAGACATTGATGCGGCAATGAAGCTCGGCACCAACCAACCCATGGGCCCGCTTACTTTGGCGGATTTTATCGGCCTGGATACGTGTCTTGCGATCATGAACGTACTGCACGAAGGCATCGGCGATCCCAAATATCGTCCAAATCCTTTATTGAAACAATATGTCGCGGCCGGATGGCTCGGCAAAAAAACAGGCCGGGGATTTTACAAATATGAATAGCATCCTTGTCGAAAAAATCGATCCGGGAATTACCATCCTGCGGGTCTCTCGACCCAAAGCCCTGAATGCGCTGAACTCGGCGACGCTTGTCGAACTGAAAGACGCTTTGACGACGCTCTCCCGGGACCCGTCCGTCCGGGTTGTTTTGCTCGCCGGAGACGGAGACAAGGCGTTCATTGCCGGCGCTGATATCGCCGAAATGCAAAACATGTCCTCGCACGACGCAGTTCAGTTCGCGCAGCTCGGGCATGACGTTGCGCTACTCCTTGAGCTTATGCCGAAACCGACGATTGCCGTCGTCCAGGGTTTCGCGCTGGGTGGCGGGACTGAAATGGCCCTTGCTTGCGATTTTATCATCGCCAGCGAAAAGGCCGTTTTCGGGCAGCCTGAAGTCAGTTTAGGCGTCATTCCCGGGTTTGGCGGCACAATTAGGCTCGCAAAATACATCGGTTACCCACGAGCCAAGGAACTCATCTTTTCTGGAAGAAAGATCAAAGCTGACGAGGCGCTCGCCTGGGGACTCGTCAATCACGTCGTTTCGAGCGAAGACCTCATGCCCAAAGCGCTCGAGCTGGCAAAAACGATCGCGCTTCAATCGTCGACCGCAGTGATTCAGGCAAAGCGTCTTTTAAATGAGTTCTCTGAATCCGTCGGTCTCAATCACAAGGTCGATGCTGAGGCGCAAGCGTTCGGCCAATTGGCGGGAACCCACGATCAACGAGAAGGCATGACGGCCTTTGTGGAAAAGCGGAAACCGCTCTTTGACGGACTCTGAGCATCGCTCGTTCGGTCCATCTTTCGTCAACTATCTGTTTCCGGTGGAAAAGTGGGGGGAAACTTTGTGGAAAACTGAAGGATAGCTTTTTTCGTCCACTGCTTTATCCAACTCTTTTCCCTGCCAGCGCCAAAAATTATCTGGATTTTCATTCATCTATTCCGGAGTTTAAAAAGTTATACACTTATGCACATCCTCGCGGACGGCGATAAAAATTTATTTCGAACCAAAGTAATCGGGCTTTGTGAATAAAGCCGGCAGGTGATTCTCAAAGAGGGCGCTCTTGACCGAGTACTCGAGCTTTTTTGACGATTACTCGTGTGCTTAAATGGGTTATTAAACACGCCCTGGGGAAAAACTCTGTGGAAAACGAGTGGATATCCTTTTGCTCCCAGTTATCCCCAATTTTTCGCTCTTATCCCTGCCTTTATCCCCACTCTCCTAACAGTCTATTACTGAGCAATTCTCCGGGCCTGGCTCACTTATCCACTTTTCCCCGTCCCCTACTACTACTGCTATCTTTTTATATATATTCTTTCTTTTGTGGTAAGCACATTTCATAGCAAGGAAGGGTATGTATGAAATTCACAATTGATCGTGAACCCCTTTTGGACGCTCTTCAGAAGGTCCAATCCGTTGTTGAAAAAAGGAACACCGTACAAATTCTGGGCAACATTCTTTGCTCAGTCAAAGGTCAGGAGCTCTCGCTCTGCGCGACAGATCTTGAAGTTGGAATTAAAATTACTCTTCCTGTTCAAACTCAACAGGAAGGAAAAATTACCCTCTCCGCAAAACATTTCGTCGATATTGTGAAAGAGCTTCCTAATAAGCCCCTTTTCATCACCCGAAAAGACAATCATTGGGTTGAACTTCTTTGCGGAAAGTCCAAGTTTAACATTGTCAGTCTAGCTGCCGATGATTACCCGAGTCTTCCGGCGTTCGAGGAAAAGAAGTATATCGAGGCGCGATCGAACACCTTGATGGACATGATCGATCGGACGCAATTTGCGGTTTCAACCGATGCGACCCGCTATCATCTGAATGGTGTTTTCTTCGAGCATCTCGAAAAAAATATCATGCGAATGACGGCGACAGACGGTCATCGTCTTTCGTTTGTCGACCAGGAAGTTCTGCTGACCGTTCCCGAGCTTAAACGAGGGATCATCATCCCGAAAAAAGGGCTGGTTGAATTACGCAAGCTCCTGGCGGATGCGGACGCAACAGTTGGTTTAGCTTTTGAGCGCGGATATGTCTTTGCTCAGCTTCAGAATACCTATCTTTTCATCCGGCTCATTGACGGCGAGTACCCGGACTATCGTCTTGTTATCCCGAAGGCCACCGATCGCCTCGTAAAACTCAACCATGACACGTTTAGTGCGGCATTAAAGGTCGTTAGCCTCATGGCTAACGAGAAAAGCAAGGGTGTGAAGCTGGCGGTTCAAAACGGAGTACTCACGATCTCCTCGAGCAATCCAGACATGGGCGAAGGAACCGACGAAATCGAAGTCGAGTACAACGGGGAGCCCATCGAAATCGGTTTTAATTCGAAATACCTTCTCGAGTACCTGAGCGTTGTCAAATCCGAGAAGCTGGAATTGCATCTGAAGGACCGGCTCAGCCCGGGCATTCTCTCCGGCGCAGGAGAACGCAATCACACATACGTGATCATGCCCATGCGTATTTGAGTTTTCGTAAACGTGAAAGTCGAGCGGCTGACTCTTCGTAATTTCAGAAATGTCATAGAGTCATCGTTCTCGCCGGATGAGCATCTTAATTTTCTGATTGGAGCGAACGGGCAGGGCAAGACCTCTTTTCTGGAGGCGCTCGGATATCTTGCGATGTTGAGATCTTTTCGCGGCGCCAAGGCGGCAGATGTGCTTCGCTGGGGCGCGGTCACAGGCGATGTCGCGTGTCTTCTTTCGTCCCAAGACGACACGGGACAGAAATGGAAAACGGAGCTTCAAATCAGATTTGAGCGAACGCGTTTCGCGCTCACGAAAGAACCCGAAAAACAGAAGGTCGGAAAAACAGCCTTTATCAACGGAAAGGCCTATCGAAGTTCAACACAGTACCTGAGCCAGCGGTTTGGTTCTTATGAACTTGGATTTCACACTGTGGTTTTCAATCCGGCGGACCACGATCTCGTCAGGGGTGACCCGGCGGTCCGGCGAGCATATTTGGATCGGGTCATTTCCGCTTTTGATGTCGATTACTTGAATACTCTCCAAAAGTATCATCACGTCATCGAACAGCGAAACGCGCTACTCAAGGCGGCTGCAAAGCCGGCGCCCGAACACCTCCACGGATTTACCGAACAACTTGCGAAGCACGCCGCTGTTCTGACACGAAAGCGCCTGGAATGCGTCCAGAGACTGGCCGAAAAAGCCGATTATACAGCGCGTCAAATTACCGTTCAACGAGCCCCTCTTCGCTTGTACTACAGCTCCACTTGGGTGCCAGAAATCGATGGAATTTCAATAACTAACAGCGATATTCAACCTGTATATTTCACTGGACAGGGGGCGTTGCCTTCATTAGAACTTCTAGAACGGGCATTTTGGAAAAGGCAGTCGAAACTTGAAGCGGCCGAATGGAAAGCCGGCCACTCATTGGTGGGGCCGCATCGGGATGATTGGGCTTTTTTCCTTGGGGACCATGGTCAGACACTGAAAAGCCACGGTTCGCAAGGAGAGGTCAGATCGACGCTACTCAGTCTCAAATTATCAGAGATCGAGTTGTTTCGAACCAAAACAGGGCATCGTCCCCTTTTTCTGCTCGATGACTTCTCATCGGAATTGGATCAGGAGCGGCGGCTGTTCTTGTTGCGCTTCTTGTCCGAAACCGATCTTCAGGTGTTTGTCACCACGACCGAAGAAGTCGCATTTGACGGGAAGCGATTTTCAGTCGCGAACGGGAGCATAAGTAGCTGACCATGAGCACGCAAGACGATTCGATTAAAAACGGAAATGAATATTCGGCCGACAAAATCAAGATCCTCGAAGGTCTTGAGGCGGTTCGCAAACGCCCCGGGATGTATATCGGTGATACCGCCGTTCGCGGCTTGCATCATTGCGTTTACGAAATCGTCGACAACTCGATTGATGAAGCCTTGGCCGGCTATGCAAAAACGATCAATGTAACGATTCACGTAGATAATAGCGTGACAGTCGAGGATGACGGCCGCGGAATTCCGGTTGGTATTCACAGCTCGGGCGTTTCAGCCGTTGAAGTCGTCATGACGAAGCTGCATGCTGGCGGCAAATTTAACGAGGAAGGGAGCGCCTACAAGGTTTCGGGGGGGTTGCACGGCGTCGGCGCGGCCGTTGTAAACGCGCTTTCGGAGTCGCTTCATGTCGAGGTTCGACAGAACGGAAAGGTTTTCCGGCAGACCTATAAGCGAGGAACGCCAGTTGCGCCGCTCAAGGAAGTCGGTGTTACGACGAAACGTGGAACGCAGACAACCTTCAAGCCGGATCCAGAGATCTTTGAGACAGTCGAGTTCAGTATAGATACGCTTGCCACGCGGCTTCGTGAGCTTGCATTCCTGAATAGCGGAATTTGTGTTTCACTGACGGACGAGCGCCAGGAGCCTCCAAAAAAGCAGGATTTTCATTACGAAGGCGGGCTTGTTCAGTTCGTTGAGTATATTAATAAATCGAAACAGAAGCTTCATGAAAAGGTAATCTATTTTTCCGCGACCAAGGAAGTTCTGAGTGTCGATATCGCGATGCAGTGGAATGATTCCTATGCGGAAACGATTTCTTCCTACGTGAACAACATCAATACGATCGAAGGCGGAACGCATGTTTCCGGTTTTCGAACGGCGTTGACTCGCGTGGTGAATAAATACGCCCAGGATTCGGGCATGACGAAAAACCTTAAGGAGCCGCTGACCGGCGACGACATCCGGGAAGGTCTTGCCTGCGTAATCAGCGCCAAGGTGCCGGAGCCGCAATTCGAAGGGCAAACGAAAACCAAGCTCGGCAACAGCGAGGTCGAGGGATTTGTTAACGGGACTCTTTACGAAAAGCTGACCTCCTATTTTGAGCAGAATCCGGCCATCGCGAAAAAGGTGATCCAGAAGGTCGTAGACTCCGCGCTGGCCCGAATTGCCGCGCGAAAAGCCCGGGACCTCACCCGGCGCAAAACGGCGCTTGATTGGAGCGGTCTTCCTGGAAAAATGGCTGACTGTCAGGAAAAGGATCCGTCGTTATGCGAGCTTTTCCTGGTCGAGGGAGATAGCGCCGGCGGCTCTGCAAAACAGGGGCGGGCACGAAAGAACCAGGCGATCCTGCCCCTTAAAGGCAAAATTCTGAACGTTGAAAAAGCCCGGTTCGACAAAATGCTTTCGTCGGAGGAGATAAAAGTCCTGATTACGGCGCTCGGCGCGGGCATCGGAAAAGAGGATTTCGACATCAGCAAGATCCGCTATCACAAGATCGTGATCATGACTGACGCCGACGTTGACGGCTCGCACATCCGAACACTGCTACTCACGTTCTTCTATCGCCAAATGGCCGCGGTGATCGAGAAAGGCTATCTGTATATCGCGCAACCTCCCCTTTATAAAATCAAGAAGGGCCAGAAAGAACGTTATCTCAAGAACGAACAGGAGCTTGCGGAACACCTCCTTTCCAGCGGTCTCGAAGGAATCCAGATCAAGGTTAACGGAAATACGCTGGCTTCGAGTCAGGTCATCGCGGCACTCAAGGCGGCAACTCGTTTTACCCGGGCGGTTGAAAAGGTCGCGCGGAAAATCCATCCCGACGTTTTGCGCGGCCTCGTCGCGAATAAGGTCGGTCCAGCCACCCTGGAGTCGAAAGAAAGGCTGGAGCAGGTTCTTCGCTTAATTTCCAACGATGTTAAGGATAAGAACATCGGATTCGAGTATTCGCTCGACAAGGACCCGGAACACAACACGTGGTTCGCCACCATTCAGAACGTGATTAACGGTTCCAAGCGGATTGCGCCGATTAACGTCGCCATGCTCGACTCCCCGGAATACGAAGAGCTTAGCAAGCACTTCGAGATGATGCATGTCATGGGGGCCGGGCCGTTTACGATTATTTCGTCCGATGGAAAACCTGAAGAAATGATTCGGCACGGCGAGGAGCTTGCCCTTCGCGTCGTGGAAAGGGCAAAAACCGGCCTGACGATTCAGCGATATAAAGGCTTGGGAGAAATGAATCCCGAACAACTTTGGGAAACGACCATGGATCCGGCGCGCAGAACATTTCTGAAGGTATCGGTTGACGACGCCGTCGAGGCAGACGGGATTTTTTCGGTATTGATGGGCGATCAGGTTGAGCCTCGCCGGCAATTCATCGAAGAAAATGCACTCCGGGTGAGGAATTTGGACATATGAAATACTCTCGGATCATCGGCACAGGTTCCTACCTTCCGCCCCGTGTCTGGACGAATGATGATCTGCGGGCCATCATGGACACCTCGAACGAGTGGATTCAACAGCGGACCGGCATCAAGGAGCGTCGCTGGGTGGATCAGGATTCGACGACCTCGACATCCGATCTCGCGCTGCAAGCCGCGCGGGCGGCGCTTACTTCGGCTTCTTTGAGCCGGGACGATTTGGATATGATCATCGTGGCCACGCTAAGCCCCGATCACGAATTTCCCGGGGCGGCGTGTTTTCTTCAGGCGAAGCTCGATGTTCCTGGCATCGCCGCGCTCGATGTTCGGCAGCAGTGCACGGGTTTTATTTATGCGATGTCAATTGCCGACCAGTTCATAAAAACGGGAATGTATAAGAACATTCTTGTCGTCGGTGCGGAAGTCCACTCCAAGGGACTCGACAAAACGACGGCAGGTCGCGATGTCGCCGTCCTCTTTGGCGATGGAGCCGGCGCCATCGTTATGACCGGCAGCGACGATGCGCAAAAAAAAGCGTCGCGGGTTATTAGCACGCATCTCCATGCTGACGGAAGGTTTGCCAAGGAGCTTTGGATAAAAGCGCCCGGCTCGGGCGATGCTGCCGCGTGGCTGACTCATGAAAAGCTCAATGCGGGAGAGCAGTTTCCGAAAATGAACGGTAAAGCGGTTTTCGTTAATGCCGTGAAACGCATGCCGGAAGTCATTTCTGAAGCATTGGCAGCGAACGGGTTGACGGTCGCGGATGTGGACTTGTTTGTCTTTCATCAGGCGAACCTCAGGATCAACGAGATGGTCGCGAAGCAACTCGGCGCGCCCGACGACAAGGTTTTCAACACGATTGAAAGATTTGGCAACACGACTGCCGCGACAATCCCGATCGGGCTTGATGAGGCGGTCAAGGCGGGCAAGCTGAAGCCCGGAATGTTGGTGGCCTCGGCGGCCTTTGGGAGCGGATTCACTTGGGGATCGGCTCTGATCCGGTGGTGAAAAGATTTTTATGACTGAAGAACTAAACACGGAAAAGATCGATAAAAGTTCAGTTGTTGTAACCATCGAAGACGAAATGCGGGGGGCCTATCTCGATTACGCAATGAGCGTGATCGTCGGACGCGCGCTGCCCGACGTCCGCGATGGTCTCAAACCGGTTCATCGGCGTGCGCTGTACGCGATGTATGATCTTGGAAATACACACAATAAAGCCTACAAAAAATCCGCTCGCGTCGTCGGCGACGTCATCGGTAAATATCATCCGCACGGCGACAGCGCGGTTTACGATACGATCGTGCGTATGGCGCAGGATTTTTCGCTGCGGTATCCGCTCGTCGACGGTCAGGGAAACTTCGGATCCATTGATGGCGACTCCGCGGCCGCCATGCGCTATACCGAAATCCGGATGGCGAGGATTACGGACGAACTCCTGGCCGACCTTGACAAGGAGACCGTGGATTTCGGTCCTAACTATGACGAGAGCCTTCAGGAGCCCCTCGTCCTTCCTTCAAAAATCCCGAACCTTCTCATCAACGGCTCGACCGGCATCGCCGTCGGCATGGCCACCAATATTCCTCCACACAATTTGTGTGAGATTGTCGATGCGACCTGCGCGTTGATCGATAAGCCATCGCTCGACAGCAACGCCATGCTTGAATACGTGAAAGGACCGGATTTCCCGACAGGGGCATATGTATTTGGAGGCTCGGGAATTCGCGACGCTTACCGCACCGGTCGTGGCGCGATCACCCTGCGGGCCAAGGCGGAAATCGAGACCTATAAGAGCGACCGGGAACGGATTATCGTCACGGAGCTCCCCTATCAGGTGAACAAGGCAAAGTTGATCGAGAAGATTGCCGACCTCGTGCGCGAGAAGAGGATCGAAGGAATTTCTGATCTGAGGGACGAGTCCGACCGGAGCGGCATGAGAATCGTGATCGAGATTCGCCGAGGCGAAAACTCGAATGTCATTCTGAATCAGCTCTACAAAATGACTCAGCTTCAGGAGAGCTACGGCATTAACCTGCTGGCGATTCATCAGGGTCAGCCCAAAACGTTCAACCTTCGGGACATGCTCTGGGCATTTGTGGAGCACCGCAAGGATGTCGTGATTCGCCGGACGATTTACGATTTGAAAAAGGCCGAAGCGCGCGCCCATATTTTGGAAGGATTAAAGCGCGCCGTTGAGAACATCGACGCGGTGATTGCCCTGATCAAGGCGGCGAAGAACCCAGACGAAGCCAAGGCCGGTTTGACTTCAAAGTTTCAGTTCAGCGATATTCAGGCCCAAGCCATTCTGGAGATGCGGCTGCAGCGCCTGACGGGTCTCGAGCGCGACAAAATCATCGAGGAATATAAACAGGTCCTATCGCTGATCGAAGAACTGAAGCATATTCTGAGCAGTGAGGCGCTGGTTTACGAAATCATCAAGAAAGAACTGCTCGACATTCGAAAAACATATGGTGACGAGCGAAGAACGGAAATTGTCGTCGGCGCAACGACCGAATTCGAAGTCGAAGACCTGATCGCCGATGAAGACGCCCTTGTTTCGATTACCCGGTCCGGATACGTCAAGCGAACCGATCCAAGTCAATTCAGAAGTCAGCATCGTGGCGGGCGCGGGATACGTGGCGTGACGACCGGCGACGAGGATTTTGTAACGGCGATCTATCGCACGAACACCCTCAGCTATCTGCTCTGCTTTACGGACAAGGGACGGCTTTATTGGCTGAAGGTTTACAAGGTTCCCGAGGCGGCTCGTGCCGGAAAAGGAAAAGCGATCGTCAACCTCATTGCGCTCGCGCCCGGAGAGGCGATTAAAGCGATTCTGCCGGTTCGCGAATTCAAGGAGAACGAATACGTCGTGATGGTAACCCGCCGCGGTGTCATCAAAAAAACAGCCTTGAGCGAGTTCAGTAACGTCAGAAACGCCGGGATCGTGGCGATTTCAACCGACGAAGGCGATGAGCTCGTCAGCGCGAAGCTGACACAGGGGAACAACGATGTTTTTGTTTGTTCCAAAGACGGCATGAGTATCCGGTTCAACGAAGAGGACGTTCGCCCGATGGGCAGGACGGCTCGCGGAGTGATCGGCATCAGCCTGGATGAGGGCGATCGCGTCGTCGCCATGGAAGTCCTGGACACCAGGGCGGGCTTCGAAGTGCTGACGATTACCGAAAGCGGTTATGGAAAGCGAACGCCCGTTGCCGATTATAGAGCTCAGTCCCGCGGCGGTAAGGGCATTATCACGATGAAAACAAACGATAGGAACGGCGCCGTGATGGGTTCTCGGCAGGTTCTTCCGAAGGACGATGTCATGCTTGTCTCAAACAAGGGACAGATGATTCGCATTCACGTCGGAGAAATTTCGGAGCAGGGCCGCAACACCCAGGGCGTTCGTTTGATGACAATGTCTCCTGGAGAAAAGGTCGTCTCCTTCGAATACATGGCCGAGACCGCCGTGGAAAATGGTGAAATCGAGGAAATTGGCGCTGTGAGCTCTCCGCAGGACGCGCGGCCCCCAGTGACTGCGGATGTAACGGCGGATGTCCAGCCAGCGGCGGGCGAACCGTCGGGGGAAGGGAATGCCGCAAATTAGGACCTCCTGGACCCGTCTTTTGAGCGTCCGTGATGGCGGCAGGGTCGCGGCGCTGGTGGTGCTGGTCTTAATGACGATTCCTGGCTCGGGCTGTAGCGTGAATAACGCGAAGAAGAGTTATGTTCTCGCCGAAAAGCTCTGGAATGACGGGAAATACGCGGCTTCGGTTGCGGAGTTTGACAAAATATTTTCGAAGGATCCGCAGGGCCCGCTTGGACAGCAGGCGCTGTTCCGGGCGGCCACAACGCAGGCGTTTTTTCTTTCACAGTACGGGGAAGCCGTTCGTAAGCTTAAAATCTACGTCGAGCAAAACCGGGATAAGCCAACCGCGTGGAGCGTTCAGCAGCTGATCGGCGAACTGCTTTTTTCAAAG
This sequence comes from Bdellovibrionota bacterium, assembly GCA_035291325.1. Taxonomy (GTDB): domain Bacteria; phylum Bdellovibrionota; class UBA1018; order UBA1018; family UBA1018; genus XYD1-FULL-55-31. The sequence goes on from DATDSK010000211.1 coordinate 15,124, forward strand.
TTGGAACAGTATGACCTCGCTTCGTTACATTACCAACAGCTTGTCAAAGAGAATCCAAAAGCGGCAGAGGTCCCGGAATTCCTTTTTCGAATCGGGAAAAGTGAATTTTACGCCGCGCAATTTGATGAAGCGATAAAATCCTACCGGGCCTTGATCAAGGCGCATCCGAGTTCACCATGGTCCGAAAAAGCGGCCTACGAGATCGGCGTGACCTACTTTACCCGCGGGGAACAGCATCCCGGCGGAAGCGGTCCGGGAATGGAGGCTTACCAGGAGGCGATTGACTCGTATCAGGGCTTCTTGAATAAGTTTCCAAAAAGTGAGCTTGTCCCACAGGCGCAGTTCGGTATTGCGTCCTGCCTCGAAGAACTTGATCAACTCGACGCCGCCTATCATTCGTATGAAGCACTGAAGTCGACCTACCCGTCGCCCAAGGTGATTGAAATTAAACTTGCTCGGATCCGCGAGAGAAAAAATCAGAGAAGCCGTTGATAGCAAAAGCATTTTATGCTGGAGGACGGGTGTCAGATGACTAGAAAGAAGCCCGATCCGGCCATTAGGAACTTCGGTTTGTTCTCGGTTATTATAACGGATGTGCTCGGCTATACCGGGGCGGGCATTGCGATCGGGTATTTCGCTTCAACAAAATGGGGGGCGCCGCTTTGGGTGCTTGCGATCACCACAATCGCGGGGTTCACTCTTGGCATGTATCGCGTCTATCAAATCTCAAAAAAGGATAGTTCGAATTGAAGGACCCGCTCTCCCTTCGCATTTTTGGCAGCGTGGCGCTTGGATGGCTCCTCCTTTCGCTTTTGATTGTCCTCTTGATCCATATCGGAGATCCGCACGAGGTGAGTCTTTCCGCAAAATGGATTTTCGGTCTTTGGCTTCTGTCTGTTGTCGACTTGCTCGCGATGGCCAAACTTCTGGTGACAGCGATTCGAGTTTTGGATCTGTCCGGCGAAAAACGAGCCGCGGCAATAATTCGAGCTTCCTATTGGGGCATTGTTAAGTTAGCCTGTTTAGTGCTCTTTGTTGTGTTGTTCTTGACCGCTGGCCAGACTTCCGGCCAGGCCCTTGGAGCGCATGCCGGGGGGATTCCCAGCGATGCGATTTTTTTGGGCATGGGGAGCTTAGTGATGATTCCGCTTTTGGGCGGACTGATATGGAGCCAGAGGATCTTGCGTCATGCATGAAACGCACGCTGCTTTCAATTGGTTGACACTGATTCCGGGTTTGGATCACTTCCCAAACCACGTCGTAATGTCGCTTATCGTTGCGTTGCTGCTTATCGTGACGACATTCATCGCGCGCGCGCAGCTGATGCGGGCGGCGCACTTGTCCGATGGCGGCCTGGTTCCGGAATCGAAGCTGACTTTCAGGAATTTTTTCGAAATTATTGCAGAGAATCTTTATAAGCTGACCGAGTCGGTCATCGGATCGCACGATGCGCCGATTTACTTTCCGGTTATCGGCAGCCTGTTCTTGTTCATCTTGACGGCAAACGTGATCGGCCTGATTCCCGGCTTCCTTCCACCGACCGATAACTTGAACACCACGCTCGCGCTTGGAACTTTTGTCTTCATTTATTATAATTACGCCGGACTGAGAGCACATGGTTTCGCATATCTGAAGCATTTTCTCGGGCCGGTGCTCTGGCTTGCTCCCCTGATGCTGGTGATTGAGCTCGCCTCTCATGTTTTTCGCCCGCTTTCGCTTGCGTTTCGTTTGCGCGGGAACATCATGGGCGATCACATTGTTCTGGGGGTTTTCAGCGATTTGGTTCCTTACCTTCTGCCTGTAATTTTTTATGGGTTGGGGGCGTTTGTGGCTTTTGTTCAAGCCTTC